>JANXXI010000241.1 GCA_025350695.1 Acidobacteriota bacterium | reverse complement strand
GGGATAAAGAGATTGCTGAAATCGGCGTCTCCGAACACTTTGCCGATTATGGGCATAATGATGTCTCCGACGATTGATTCGACAATTTTGCCGAAAGCTCCGCCGATGATCACACCTACCGCGAGGTTCATGACGTTCCCTTTGCTTTAAACGCTCTCAATCTTTCAAACCGTTACCTGCTTCGCCGTCCCAGTTTTCTAAACAGGAAAGCCACCTTTCAGAGATTGCAAATATACGCGTTGCCCTTCTGCTGCACTCGTCATTTCTGAATCAACCTTGCCCGGCGGCCAAGGAACTCTGTCCGACAATTGCATAATCATTCCTGCGTAACAAGAATAAGATCAAAAGCAGTTTCCTCAATAAAGAAACGCCCAATTAGGACAGAACGCTTTTGAAAAACTGGCTTGCAGTCGAACTGTGCGCACACTTTAACGACAGTATCCACTTTTTACGTGCCCGATTCTACCTAACGCTAAGGATTGAATAACCTCATCATTTTGATTTCCTCGCGGACAGAGAAGCCGTAGGCTTGGCCGTCTTCACGAAGAATTGCTAGGAGGACAGGGTGCTCGAATTCGCCCAGAGCTCCAGGGAGGCGGCATATGCTCTCCATTGCAGTTATTGCGCGGAACTTTGTCAAGAGTTGTTGTGGATTGGGGATCTTCCGGATTATGTAGAGCGCGACTTTTGAGAGTCGCGCACGGACGTCGTGTCGGCCTTACTTCGCCACGCCATTACACATATTGCGGCGAAGGCTATCACGGGTGGGATCAATAGGATCAGGATGCCCTTGTTGAGTACCAGCGACCGTTCGACATTCTGTGCGGCTGCGGTGCGGGCGCACATCACGCATTGGGCTAGTAGGAACGTCATTTGCGGCGCTCCGCTAAGCGCATCGCGTCGGGGAGGAAGCCAAGCAGTAGGAGGGCGAATGTTACGCTTACAGGAATGATGAGGCGGAACGCGGCGCGGGGTTCGTACCTAAGGTGCATGAAGTACGAGGCGATCAACGCGGCCTTTCCGAATGATACGACCAGGAGGATGATCAGCATCGTTAGCGGCGGCGTGTGAATATAAGCGAGCCATACTTCGACCGCGGTCAGAGCGAGGAGTCCGAGCCAGACGATGAGCGCGAGCTTACGGGTCATGCCTTCACCGACATCAAATACACCAGCGGGAAAATAAACATCCAGACCAGGTCGACGAAGTGCCAATAGAGGCCACTGGTTTCGACATCTTCAGTGGAGAATTTGCCTCGGGCGACGGCGATTGCAATCACGGATAGATAAATCACGCCGCCAGCAACGTGAAGCATATGGAGGCCGGTGAGGGCGAAGAACGTTGCGCCAAACAGTGGAACGCCCCATGGGTTGCCGCTGGTGGCCACCTTTTCGATTTGCCAAAGGTGGCGCCATTCGGTGGCATGCAGCACGATGAACGCTATCCCGCAGAGGATGGTGGCGGCTAGCCAACGGGTAGCCACGGGGCGTTCTCCGTCACGCATCGACTGAACGGCGAACACCATGGTGAGGCTGCTGGTGAGCAGGATCAACGTCATCAGCATGGCGGTGAGGACGCCTGGCGAGAATTCGAACGGCGTGGGCCAGTTCGGGTTGGCCAGACGAGCGTAGGCGTAGCAGACAAGGAAGGTCGAGAACGTTAGCGTGTCGGAAATCAGGAAGAGCCACATTCCTAGTTGTTTCGATTGCGTGTGGACGTGGGTCATTGCAGGCACCGGAACAGAAGGACAATGTAGGCCCACAAGGCGGACATCGCGTGCCAATAGAGTGGAGCCGCCGAGGCGGCTGCGGCCAGCGCGGCGATGCCCCCGATTACGTGTGCCGCATGCAGCGATGAGAGTAGATAGAAGAAGCTGCTGGATGGGTTGGTGGAGACGGTGAAGCCTGCTTGAGATAGGTCGCGCCACACTTGTAATTGGAGCCCGACGAAGAGCATGCCAAGTGCTGTGGCTGCCCACCATAATGTCCGTGAGTTACGACGGCGGGATAGTTCCAGGACAGCGCTCGAGGCCGCCAACACAAGCACATTCCATAAGGCGAGCGCTGGGATGGGGAGGGCGATCCAATCGCCACCGAGACCTCGGCGGACGAACATGGCTGAGGTGAGGGCAGAGAACACCATGCCGACGGCGATAAGGAGCAGGATCACGGCGGTGGTTTGGCGCTTCATTTCTTATCCTGCTGCATGACGAAATCTTCGCGGGCGCCGGGGAGTGAGTAGACGTCGGGGCCGCGGTGGACTTCGGGGCGACTGCTTGGCTGCCATTCAAGAGTCGTGGCGCGCCAGGGGTTCACTTCGGCCGCAGGGCCGCGGCGTTTTGCATAAAAATAGTTTCCGAAGAAGATAAGCTGAACGGCGGCGGTGAAGTACGCCGAATGGGTGGTGAACTTTTGCAGCACGCCGGCATCAGCCAGGAATTCGAGTTCCTTGAAATCGGAATAGCGACGCGGGGCGCCCATGATTCCCAGAAAATGCATGGGTATGAAGATGGCGTAGACCCCTAGGAAGGTCAAGTAAAAATGCACATGCCCTAGCGGCGCGTTCATCATGCGGCCGTGCATTTTCGGGAACCAATAATACATGGCGCTGAACATGGCGAAGATGGCGGCAACGCCCATAATCATGTGGAAGTGACCGACGACGAAGTAGGTGTCATGGAAGTAGAGGTCGATCGCGGGTTGGCCCAGGAACAGGCCGGTCAAACCTCCGCTGACGAAGACGGAAACGAAGCCGAGCGCGAACAGCATGGCAGGTGTGAAGTGAAGATCGCCGCCCCAGATTGTGCCCAGCCAGTTGAACGTTTTGATCGCTGACGGCACGCCGACGGCCAGTGTAAGCACGCTGAACGTCATGGCGGAATAGGGGCTCATGCCGCTGATGAACATGTGGTGGCCCCAGACCAGGAATCCAAGGAGAGCGATGGCGAACATCGCGAAGACCATGGCCTTGTAGCCAAAGATGGGCTTGCGCGAGAAGACAGAGAGTACTGTTGAGACGATGCCCATGCCGGGGAGAATCGCGATGTAGACTTCGGGGTGGCCGAAGAACCAGAACAGATGTTGCCACAGTATGGGTGAGCCGCCGGAATGGTTTTGTAGTTGATCGCTAACGACGAGGCCGGCGGGGAGGAAGAAGCTTGTGCCCAGGTTGCGGTCCATTAAAAGGAGCAGTCCGGCGGCGAGGAGCACGCCGAAAGCAAGGAGGCTGATGATAGCCGTGATGAACCATCCCCAGCAGGTTAGCGGCATGCGCATCAGATCCATACCTTGCGTTCGCATATCGAGTACCGTGGTGATGAAGTTGATGGCTCCCATCAGCGATGCGATTGAGAACAGAGCGATGCTGACGATCCAGCAATCCATGCCGAGGCCTTGGCCGGGGCCGGCGATTTGGCCTAGTGCGGAGAGTGGCGGGTAGGCGGTCCAGCCGCCGAGTGGCGCTCCTCCTTCGACGAAGAATGCGGCTAACAGGGTGAGTAAAGCAAGGAACGTTGTCCAGAACGAAAGCATGTTGAGGACGGGAAAGGCCATGTCTGGCGCACCGATTTGCAGCGGCAGGAAGTAGTTGCCGAAGCCGCCTTGCGGAGCGGTGGTCAGCACGAAGAAGACCATCAGCGTTCCGTGGATGGTCATTAGCGACAGATAAAGTTCGGGAGTCATGATGCCGCCGGTGGCTCCGGTGGGCCAGAGCAGGGCGAACCAGCCGATCTTCGCGTCGGGCCGGATCAAGTGGAAGCGCATGATGAGGCTGAGCATGATGCCGAGCGCAACGGAGAAGAATGCCAGACTGATGTACTGCTTGCCGATCACTTTGTGGTCGGTGGAGAAGACGTGAGTACGGAGCCAGGTCATCGCGATTTTCTTCCTTCATCGACAAGCCAGCGGGTGAAATCTTCATTCGACATGACGATGAGTGTTGTCCGCATTTGATGATGCCCTAGGCCACAGAGTTCTGAACACGGCACTTCGTAAGTTCCTTCTTTTTGCGCTTTGAAGCGAAGGGGAATGGTCATGCCGGGCACGAGGTCTTGTTTAATGCGCAATTCGCGAACGAAGAAATTGTGGATGACGTCGCGGGAGCGCAGGTTCAACTCGACCAGTGTATTTACGGGGACGCGGATGGTGCTGGAGATGACGTCGTCTTTCGCGGCTGGGTCCTTTTCGTCGAGGCCGAAGGGGTTGCCGGTGGAGTCGTTGATGAACTTTACGTCGGTGCGTCCAAGTTTGCCGTCGGGGCCCGGGTAACGAAAATTCCAAGAAAACTGCTTGGCTAGGACGTCTATTTTGAGGGCCGCTTCCGTGGCTTGGTCTAAGTGGACGCTGGCCCAGATGCCGTTGGCAGCCAGGGCGAAGCCGATAAAGAGGATGGCGGTGGCGGAGGTCCAGAGTAGTTCCAGCTTGTTGTTGCCTTCGCTGTGTGTGGCGTATTGGCCTCGGCTCTTGAAACGGACAATGGCATAACCCAGAAGGAGTTGGGCGGCGACGAAGATTGCTCCGGTAATCCAGAGGAGCGTGGTGAAATGCTTATCGAATTCGGCGCCGTGTTGGGAGATGGGGGCTGGGAACCACCAAGGGCCGCGGGCGGTTAGGTAGAGGATGACGGCCGTTAGGAGCCAGACTAAGAATGCCAAACCCATTTTGAGCAGAGTCCTTTGACGCCTCGAAGAGATCCCCCGATTGTTATCGGGGGCTAGTCACGAAGGCGAGGGTTATGAACGAAGATTGTTCAGCATATCGTAAAACTCCGGGAACGAGACGGAAGCGGCTTCGGCTTCCTTTACTAACGTTTCTCCGCCGGCGGCCAATCCAGCTACGGCGAAGGCCATGGCTATGCGGTGATCGCCAAATGATTCCACTTCGGCGCCTTTGAATTTCTGTTTGCCCGGGACGTGAAAGCCATCTTCGAACGTAGAGATTTCGATCCCCATGCGCCGCATGTTTTCGGCGACTGTGGCGATGCGGTCTGTTTCTTTAACGCGGAGTTCGGAGGCGTCGCGAACCGTAAGCCCGTTGGCGCTAGCGGCGCCGAGCACGGCCAGCACGGGGAGTTCGTCAATCAACGCCGCGGCCATGGCGCGGTCAATGACTCCGCCCTGAAAATCGGCATTTTCGACGAGAAGGTCGCCCGAGATTTCACCGCTACCCGAACGAATGTCCTGGATCTTTATCTTGGCTCCATTTGAAGCCAGGAAGTCGAGCAATGCGGAACGAGAGGGGTTAAGGCCGACGCCGCTGATCAGCACACGGGCTTTCTTCGCCATGGTTGCGGCCACAAGAAAGAAGGCGGCTGAGGAGAGATCGCCGGGCACACTGAGTTCACAACCGATAAGGGGCCTGCCGCCGGTGATCGAAACTTGTTTGCCCATCACTTGAATCTCGGCCCCAAAACTTTCCAGGGCGATTTCGCTATGGTCGCGGGTCTTGATCGGTTCATTGACGGTGGTTACGCCATCAGCATAAATGCCAGCAAAAAGCACGCAGCTTTTCACTTGGGCGCTAGCAACAGGCGGCGTATAAGTGATGCCCTTAAGCTTGCCGCCCTTGATGACGAGCGGCGTGTAGCTGCCATCGCGAGCTTCGATAACTGCGCCCATTTCGGCCAGAGGCTTCATGATGCGGGCCATGGGTCGACGGGCGAGCGATTCATCGCCTTCGATGCGCGAAGTGAAATGTTGGCCGGCGAGGATACCGCTGAGCATGCGAATAGTGGAACCAGAGTTGCCGGCGTCTAGCGTGCCCGCGTATTCCTTGAGGCCGTGCAGACCCTTGCCATGCACGGTGATTTCGGTTCCATCCTTTTCAATAACGATGCCCAGCGAGGACATGCAAGCGAGAGTGGAATGGCAATCGGCGCCAGTGGAATAGTTGTGAAGCTTGGTGACTCCTTCGGCGATGGCGGAGAGCATGCCATAGCGGTGAGAAATCGACTTGTCGCCGGGAAGGCGGACGGCGCCGGTGAGGGCGCTGGAAGGAGAGATGCGAACGTCCATTGGGAACTTCCAGTTTAGCGGATGGGGGCGGGAAGCGGCGCGGCCGAGATTCGAAGCGCCTCGCTTGCAAGGCCACCAAGCATGCCGCCAAAAACAATGGCGTGGAAGGGCATCACTAAATACCAGTAGATCAGACCAAATAGGCCGCGGGGCTTGAAGAGGGCGATTTGGTGCAACGTGCACTGAGTTTCGTTCAAGCTTTCGATGCGGAACTCAAGCATTGCCTCACCGGGTAGTTTCATCTCCGCGCGCAAGGCCAAACGTTGGTTTCTATCGAACCCAACCACGCGCCAGAAGTCCAGTGCTTCCCCGTAACCGAGCGCTTCGGGGTCGCGGCGGCCTCGACGAAGGCCTGGGCCGCCCACTGCTAGATCCATCCCACCGCGAATGATCCACAACCAATCGGCGGCGTACCAACCATGACCTCCGCCCAGGCGGCAGACGGCTTTGAACACCGCTGAGGCGGGCGCATTGATGGTGGTTTGGCGAATGTCACGAAACAGCGCACCACCCGCCCAATCGGGATCGCCAGGAATAGGACCCGCCATGGACCAATTGGTTTCCACTTGATGGCTGGCCACTTTGGTGAGCGCAGCCCGGATGGATTCGCGCACGCTAAAAAGTTGTTGGGGAATTAACTTAGTGATGCGGTCTTCACGGCAAACGACGGGGTTCTTCAGACCTTCGGCCAAAGGTTTAGCGATGTTGTGGCTGAGCGGAGTGATGAATTGAATCCAGTATGAGCTTAAGCGCGGTGTGAGGATGGGAATGGGGATGATCCAGCGGCGGCGCAGGCCGAGCTCTTCTGTCATGATCCGCATGATGTCCCGGTAACAGAGAACTTCGCTACCGCCGATATCGAAGACTTCGCCGATGGTTTCTGGCGTGGAAAGAACGCCGACAAGATACCCGATTACATTTCGCACAGCGATCGGTTGGCTTGGACTGCTGACCCATTTCGGCGTGATCATGATGGGCAGCCGTTCCACCAGGTATCGAAGGATTTCAAACGAAGCGGAGCCCGAGCCAATGATCATGGCGGCGCGTAGGACGGTGACCGGAATGCCGGTGGACCGAAGGGCTGTTTCTACTTCACGACGGGAGGCCAAATGTTCGCTTAAATCGGGTCCTGTTTCGCCGAGGCCGCCAAGATAGATGATGCGCGCCAGACCCGCTTTGCTGGCGGCGGCTGCGAATTCGGAGGCCAGCCGACGGTCTTGCGCGGCGTAACTTGCGCCGGCCGCAGTCATGGAATGAACCAGATAAAACGCCGACTGGCATGATTCCAGGGCACTGGCGGCGAGGTCGGCATCTTCAAGATTGGACTGCCGAATTTCTACCTTCGGATCGGCCGCCCATTCGCGATTCTCTAATTTTTCCGGCGATCGCACCAAACAGCGAACATTGTATCCTGCCTCGAGTAGGCGGGGAACCAGGCGTCCCCCGATGTAGCCGGTGGCCCCGATTATAGCGATGGTAGGTTGGTGGACAGCCATTTATGAACGGAGGAGCGGTGAGCGCAATCCCCGCCATTCTACTTGAACCGCATAGCCTTTGGGGAATGATTTGCGCATAGGCCAAACAATTTTTGCGAAGGGGATAAGAGCGCCCAGGGTAGGAACCATCGCGACGAACGTGTATCCCGACCCTTTGATGGAAATGCTCTGCCCATCGCTTTCGATGAGCAGATCGAGATCAAGCGCGGGGTGTAGTTTTGTCATCGCGAGTGCGGATTTTCACCGTGCCGTTTACTTTCCATAGCGCATGTTGGGCTTGGGGTGAGGTGGAACTGGGAACGGATAGTTCTAAGTTGTGAAGTTCATAAGTAATTTCCGCTCCACGGCCGGTCAGCTTGTCATAGAGGCCAATGGCCAGATCGGGCCACGTCGTTGATGGGGTATTTGTATTTTCCATAACCTTCTGATGTGAGGTGATTGAAGAGAGGCTTAATAAATTTCCGCCTCGGCTACAGTTGAATTCAGTGGCTCCCAAGAAGCTTCAGAAAGTGCTGCACTGCCGTTTGGAGCTTTGGCGGAATCTTGTCGTCGTGGAAAGTAACCCCAACACCCTTGTACTTGATTACATGAGTAATGTGATCGGCGCCTTCGGGTGACTGAGAGCTGTCGCGATCAAACATGCCGCTGGCCCGCAGTTGGCGAGTAAGGAATACAAGCTCCTTTGACGGGATTCGTTTCGAGTTCTGCCCGCTGCGAGTTTTGATGGCTGCGGTTCCGTTCGCGGAGATCGTGATATGGTCATCAAAACCCGCGAAGCCACCACTTCGGTGGAACTCCATTGTGGCAGGGCTTGCCGCCGGGGGAGCTTGCCAGAAAAGGAGCAAAACGAGCGCGATCACTTATTTTTTCTCTCCGATTGCAAGCAGCGCGTGTACCTCGCGGATCGCCGGATCATTCGAATCTCCTTCATCCACAATCCGTAGCCTTTTTGTTGGCTGCCCCTTATCTTCGATCTCAACCTCGTAAGAAATGCGATCCGCACCTTCGGATTCGATTCTCTGCGCGCAAGCCACGTTGAGCCTGCCTAGGGTCTTGTTGAAAGTTTCCGCTTCCGGCGCGGTCATCCGAGTTGAATCCAAGGTCTTCAACTCCTGTTCGATGCCGGCAAATCCGCCTGACTGTTTGATTGTGATTTTCATAGCGCTCCTCAAATCCAACGTTGGTGAAGTCGGTTACAAGACCGTTTCACCTTATGTCCTCATCAAAGCACCGTGCGGGCACAAAGTCTACCCGTCACCCTCGACTAACTCTGTCACCGATCCTTTCAAAGCCAACCACCCCAACGCACTCAACAATTTGCGCCCAATCAAAATCCGATCGACGTTGCACGCCGTGCCAAACTCAGACGACTGGAGCATACCTTTCCGCAACTGCTGAACGAAGCCAAATTCAAAAATGAAAAACGAACCCAAATTCCTCAAGGTCGCCTTTGAACGAGAACCTTCCGTCGCCCTGAACTTAGGTTTGACTCAAAGAACCGCGTCAGGGTTACTCAGGCCACAAGTTCAAGAATTACAATTTGCGGAACGAACCCAATTTCCACCTACGCCGCCAAACTACCTCAAAACCATACAGAAGTTTCCGCAGTACAGTTGCATCCCGTCGTGCGATGCGATAATCTTCACCCTAAGCCTTGCAAAATCGTTAAAAGGGAGCCCATGAAGAACTTACTCGTCCGAATTGTACCTATGGCGCTGTTGGTCGCGCTATCTGTTTTTTCCCAGAACATCAACGGTACTTTCACCGGCGTCATTAGCGACGCAAGCGGCGGCGTTACGCCGAACGCGAATATCATTGCCCGCAACGCGGCCACTGCCGCTATGTTCAGCACAAAATCGGATGAATCGGGAGCCTACACGCTTCGTAATATTCCAGTTGGCGTTTACGATATCACTGGCGAACTACCGGGTTTTCAGAAATTCGAAGCCAAAGGCGTCCGCGTTCAAGTGGACGAAGTCGTTCGCGTGGATATGAGGCTCAGCGTCGGTAACGCCACGGAAACCGTCACCGTCAACTCCGCAGCCACAACCGTTGACACGACCTCGTCCACGCTTAAGTCGGTCGTTGACCAAAAGCGCATTGAGGAGCTTCCCTTAAACGGTCGAAATGCAACGCAGTTGATGCGGTTAATTGTCGGCGTCACCAATGATCCCTCCGCGAACGTGACATCGGGCACCACTTATCCTGGAACAAATCCGGTCTCGGTGAATGGTGGGCGCTCCAACACAACCAACTACATCCTCGACGGGGCCCAGAATAACGACCTGTATTCCAATGCTCCCAGTCCACTTCCGAATCCAGACGCGCTGCAGGAATTTTCCGTGCAGACCAACAACTTCAGCGCCGAATTTGGCCGCCAATCGGGAGGCATCGTAAACGCAGTCACCCGCTCCGGCACAAACGACTATCATGGCAGCGCTTTTGAATATGTCCGTAACAACGCGCTAAATGCCGTTAACTTTTTCGCGCCCGTGGTGAACGGATCGAAAGTTAGCGACGGACTGAAACGCAATCAATATGGCGGCACTATCGGCGGACCGGCTTCCATTCCCGGCCTTTATAAAGCGAAAGACAAAACATTCTTTTTCTTCGCCTATCAGGCCACGCCGATTCGCCGGACGCCCGTTTCCAGCTCAATCATAGTTCCCACAGCGGCGCAGCGGGTCGGCAATTTCGCCAACTTGCTACCGGGCAAAACAATCAAAGATCCGTTGGCCAACTTCGCGCCTTATCCAGCCAATGTTATCCCTTCCACGCAATTCAACCCGATCAGCCGCTACATTATAGACAACACTATTCCGTTGCCAACTTCCGGCAACAGTGTCTTTGCCTCGGCTCCCAATAATTCGGACGATTATCAGGTGACCACGCGTGGCGATCACATGTTCTCCAGCGCCAATCGAATTTCCGGTCGCTACTACAAGTCGTGGGTGGAAGCGCCGGCATTTCTCAATCAGAAGAATGTTCTGGAACGCACGAGCGGCGGCAAGTGGTTCAACGAATCGTTCTCCATTACCGACACCCACACGTTCACACCAAACGTGCTCAATCAGGCGTTGTTCAGCTTCAATCATACCGACGGAGCATTCGTTCCGCCGCAGCCAACAAAGAGCCTGGTGGAACTTGGCGCGAAGTATTACAACGACCCCATCTACAAATGGCAAATCGCGATTGGCGGCTACTTCAGCATCGATACGGCCGATACCAATCGCTTCCCGCGCAAGGAATGGCAAGTGCTCGACACCGTACGTTGGACGCGCGGCAAGCATCAACTTTCCATGGGCGGCGATTTCAGCCGCGGCCGCAACGACATCATCAACAACTTCCGCGCCAATGGCTCCTGGTCGTTCGACGGTTCGTCGCCATTTACTACCGATTCGCTAGCGGACTTTCTGGTTGGCCGCTACAACAACCTGCTGCAAGGTCAGGGCGAGTATAAGAACACTAACGTGACGCATATTGGCTTGTTCGCGCAGGATTCGATGAAGGTCTCTCGCCGCTTGAACATTGACATTGGCGTGCGTTGGGAGCCATTTATCCCCTTCACCGACGAGAACAACAAGATTGCAGTGTGGAAGCCCGGGCAGCAATCGAAGCGCTATCCGAAAGCGCCGTTGGGTGTGATTTTCGCCGGAGATCCGGGTGTTCCGGCGGGCACGATTCCAACCGTCTGGCATAACTTCGCACCGCGCGTGGGCTTCGCCTGGGACGTGAAGGGTGATGGCAAAACATCGGTGCGCGGAGGCTACGGAATTTTCTTCGATTTCCCCAATGCCATCATGACCAACTCACATGCCGACCAAGCTCCGTTCGGCACCACGGTCACAACTTTCGGCAACATCAACAACAGCTTCAGTGATCCTTATGCCGGCACAGTGAATCCGTTTCCAGGATCGCTCAATCCGCCCGCAACGGTTACCTTCCCGCAGTTTTCTTCCCAGTTCCTCAATGCCGCTGATTTCCGCAACCCGTATGTGCAGGCGTGGAACCTAACCATTGAGCGTCAACTTCGAGGTGGCTTCGTGATGCGTACCTCTTACGCCGCATCGAAGGGAACACGGCTTGGAGTTGGACGCGAATTGAACCCGGCCATTTTCGCCGTGGGAGTGACGACAGCAACCACCAATCAACGCCGGCCACTGCAGCCCGGCCTAGGTTCAACACCCATCGTGGAATCAGTTGGCAACTCCACCTATCACGCCTTTCAATGGACCATGGAGCGGCGTTTCCAGCGGGGCCTAACGGTATTGGCGAACTATCAATTCGCGAAGTCGATTGACGACGGATCGGGGAACAAGCAAAACGGCAATGCCCGTACAAACCCCAACAATCAGGCGTTCGACAAAGGCTTGTCGGAATTCTCCCGCAAGCACGTCTTCAACTTTAGTGGCGTGTATGAGTTGCCCATTCGACCAGCGGCTCCGGTTATGAGAACGTTGGTTGGCGGATGGAGCTTGAACGCCATCACAACCATATATACCGGCCAGCCATTCACCGTGGGCAGCGGCGTGGACAACGCCCGAACCGGCGCCGGCGGACAGCGGGCGGACCTTGTGGGCGACCCGTATTTTTCTGGTACCCGCACTCATCAGGAAATTATCACGGAGTACCTACGCAAGGCTGCCTTTACGCCGAATGCTCTGGGAACATACGGCAATCTGGGACGCAATAATTTCATCGGACCCGGCTTCGCGAATTTGGATTTGGGTTTGGTGAAGGGCTTCCTGGTTAAGGAACGCTTCAACGCGCAGTTGCGGTTTGAGATGTTCAATTCGCTGAATCATACGAACTTCAACAATCCGACCACGGGACAAAATAGCGGCAACTTCATGAAAATCACCAGCGCCGGCGATCCGAGAATCTTGCAGTTGGCGTTACGGTTTACTTTCTAAGTATGTACTTCGGTGACAATCGGTGCGGAAGATTCGGGCTACCGAACGGTAGTTGCGGTTTCACCATCACGCGAAGACGCGGGGATCAGCATTTGGGCGCGGTAACTGCTTCACGATCAGAGTCGTAGAGATTAAGAAGTGCCCCCTTGACTTGGGCATTTAAATTCTCTAGCTTAAATAAATAGCTTTGCCAATCGATAGGCAGAGCTTTCCATGTTAGACGCACAAAAGCTTCGGGGAGTTTCTATTATGAGTCTAAAAAGATTAGTTTTCCCCATCCTGGCGCTTGCCATGATGATTTGTTGGACAACCCCAGCGGTTGCCCAGGTCCTTTACGGTTCAGTTATCGGCGTGCTCGAGGATGCCTCAGGTGGCTTGATTCCGAACGCTACAGTTTCCTTAACGAACAAGGGTACAGGCCAAACTTACGAGGACAAGACAGACGGAGGAGGCCGCTACCTGATCTCCAACGTTCTTCCTGGCGGCTACGACCTGAAAGTTTCGAACGCGGGCTTCAAGACCGAAACCTTTCGCAACTTAACCATCACCGCCAACACCGTCACCCGTATGAACGCGCGTCTCGAAATTGGCTCCACTACCGACACGATCACTGTTGAGGCACAGGCCACGGCACTGCAAACCGACAAGGCTGATACGCATACTGAGTTGAATGCCCAACAAATTTCCAGCTTGCCCTTGCCCGGTTACCGCAACTATCAAAGCCTGATCAATCTCGTCCCCGGCGCGACCCCGTCGGCTTTCCAAAATTCGGTTACCGATTCGCCGGGCCGGTCGTTGCGCACGAATATTAATGGTACGAACGCCAACAACAACATGACCCGAATCGACGGAGCGGCCTCCGTGAACCTTTGGCTGCCTCACCACACCGGCTATGTAATGCCGGCTGAAATGGTGTCGACCGTTAACGTTACCACCTCCGCCGGCGATGCCGAGCAAGGTATGGCCGGTGGCGCGTCCATTACGCTGGTAACCAAAAGCGGCACCAATCAATTTCACGGCAGCGCTTTTGAATTCCACGATAATGATCACCTGAAGGCTCGCAACTTCTTCTCCTCGGTGAAGCCCATCCGGACGTATAACAACTACGGCGCAACGCTCGGCGGCCCGATCAAAAAGAACAAGCTATTCTTCTTCTACAGCTTCGATGGCACACGGCAACGTGACGGCGCCTTCAGCACCTATTCGGTGCCAACGGCGGATATCCGCGCAGGCAACTTTGCAAACACCGGCACAACCATCTACGATCCTGCCACGGGCGCCGCTAACGGCGTAGGCAGGCAAGCCTTCCCGGGAAATATGATTCCCGCTAACCGCATCAGTTCGGCCGCCCAAAAAATTCAGGCCAACTATCCAAATCCAAACAAGGCCGGAGTCAATAGTAACCTTGATGCAACCGGTGGCCCGCTCTTCCATCGCGATTACAACGATGTGAAGATCAACTGGACCCGCAACGAAAAGTCTCAGGTATGGGGTCACTATGGAATCATGAAGGCGCTCGTCTCCGGTAAAGCAATCTTCGGTGACGGCGTTGGACCATCGCCCGGCGCCGATCCCGGTACTGGCGATACCCGCGTTCAAAACATGTCCGCCGGCCACAACTACACCTTGGGCCCGAACTTGTTGCTCGACGGCGTGTTCGGTTATCAACGCCAGGATCAAACGGTTCGCGGCGTTGACTTCGGCAAGAACTACAGCCAGATTCTGGGAATTCCCGGCATCAATAATCCCAACGATATCATGGCTTCGGGCTTCCCCAATATCAGTATTAGTGGATACAACGGCTTTGGCGTCCCTGGTTGGATGCCTTTGAACCGTGTCGAGGAAAGCTACACCACCAGCCACAACTTGAGCTACACGAAAGGCGCCCACCTATTCCGCTTCGGCTTTGACGGCGTCAACCACCGTATGACGCACTATCAGCCTGAGTTGGGCGCAGGTCCGCGTGGCGCCATTGACTTTTCTGGTGGACCGACCACTCTAAACGGCGGACCAAGCGCCAATAACTACAATGCCTATGCCGCCTTCCTTCTAGGCGAATCGAACAATGTGCAGAAGAGCATCCAGTACATCCTGATGACTCCTCGCGAATTCCAGTTTGGCTGGTATGCCCAAGATCGTTGGCAGGTGACGCGCAAACTAACTTTAAACCTTGGCCTGCGCTACGAACTCTATCCTCTGATGACCCGCGCCACGGGCAAGGGTATTGAACGGCTTGAACCGTTGACCAACCAAGTTTGCCTCGGTGGCCGCGGCAATCAGCCCAAGGATTGCGGCGTCACCGTAAGCCACAAGCTGTTTGCTCCGAAGATCGGTTTGGCTTATCGCATTGATGAAAAGTCCGTGTTTCGCATGGGTTATGGCATCAACTTCGATCCGCTTCCATTCTCTCGCCCATTGCGAGGATTCTATCCCCTAACCGTGAACTTCAACTTCGATGCGCCTAACGCCTACGCGACAGTACGGACTTTGGCCCAAGGCATTCCCGATGTGCAGGGTCCAGATCTTTCAACCGGCATCGTCAACCTTCCGGCCGTTGCTGATATGCGTAGCCCCAACCTGGGTCAGATTCATCGCGGCTATGTGCAATCCTGGAACGCAACCCTGGAACGCCGCTTGCCGCAGTCGGTCATTGTTACGTTGGCCTACGTTGGTACGCAGACCGTTCACCAACTGGCCGATCTGGATATCAACTCTTCCTCTCCAGGCCTTGGCAATGCCGGACGTCCCTTCGCCGCAAAGTTCGGACGCCAAATCGCCACCAACATGTGGGATGGTTACCTCAGCTCCAACTATCACTCCTTGCAGAACAGCTTCCGCAAACAGTTTTCGCAAGGCCTGATGATTCAAGGCTCCTACACATGGTCGAAAGCCATCAACATGACCGATGAAGATGGTTGGGCTTCGGTCGGTTGGAACTGGGCTCCAGTGTTTAACCGCAATCGCGCTGCGGCTGGTTATGATCGTACTCACATCTTCAATGTCGGATGGGTTTACGAACTTCCATTCGGCAAGGGCAAGTCATGGGCTTCAAGCGGTCCAGCGGCATACATTGTAGGCGGATGGTCGGTTGGCGGCATTATGGCTGCTTACACCGGCACTCCGTTCACAGTCGGCGCTTCCGGCACTTCGCTTAACATCGGTGGGAGCAATGCACAAACCGCTGATCAAGTGAAGCCTGATGTGGTGCGGCTATCACAGGTCGGACCCGGCACATTCTGGTATGACGTTTCAGCCTTTGAACCGCTCCCGATCACTGCTGTCCGCTTTGGTTCGACGGGACGTAACATCCTCCGCAACCCGGGAGTATGGAACACGGATCTTTCGCTCAACAGAACTTTCGTTGTCACCGAACGGGTGAAGATTGAGTTCCGCGGCGAAGCAACCAACTTCCCCAATACTTCCCACTTCGGCGGCATGGCCAGCACTAACGTGGCAAACAAAACCAGCAACTTCTTGAGCGTTCGCAGCTCGTTCGGTGAACGGCAAGCACGCTTCGGCTTGCGTGTGCAATTCTAAAGAAGTGATCACAATGAAACTAGGGCGGCTCTTACCAGGAGCCGCCCTTTTTCTTTACAGCCTGACCTGTTGGGCGCAGGATCTGCTTGCTCTAAAATCGCAGCAAGCCAAGCAATTCATGGCCCAAGGAAAGTTCGCCGAGGCTGCCTCCATCTACCAGGACCTAACCAAGGCCATGCCCGCCAACACGGGTCTGCGAATGAACCTGGGCATGGCGCAACATATGGCGGGACGCGATCAGGAGGCTGTGGCAACTTTTGAACCGCTGCTCAAAACGCAGTCCACGCCCCCGGCGCTTGCCATGTGCGGCATCTCCTATTTAAGACTGGGCAACGCCTCGAAGGCGGTCGACTATCTGGAGCGCGCCGTGAAATCCATGCCCGCCGATCTGGAACTGAACGCCATGCTAGCGGAAGCCGCCATGACCGCCGAGCGCCCAGCAGCCGCTGCTGTAGCCTGGCGCACTTTGACCAAGGCCAAACCCACCGAACCTCGCGGTTGGCTGGAGTTGGGCCGGGCCTATGAAGCCCTCGCCGAACAAGCCTATCTGAAACTGGATCGAAAGGCGCAAGGCTCCGCACACTGGTTAGCACTGGTGGCTGAAACGCGTTTCAAACAGCAGCAATTGCGTTCCGCTCTAAGTTTGTATCGCGAAGCTTTGACCAAAACAGATCGCCCCGATTGGCGTGAAAATGTGGCGTTAATCTACGACAAAACGGGCCATGCCGATTGGGCCGCCATCGAACGAAAGAAGGCGCCGGCGCCAATTCCATGCGCCAAACCAACGCCCGAGTGCCACTTCCGCTCAAAGCGTTTTCAAACCGCCGCGGAGTCCGTCGGGGATATGCCGGAAACACTCTACTGGCGCTCAAAGGCTTACAACGAACTGGCCCGCGAATCGTTCTCCCGCCTCAGTAAATTCGAGAATTCCCCCGAGTGGCATGAGTTCCTGGCAGGTCTTTACCGAAGCCAAGGGAAGAGTACTGAGTCAATCGCCGAATGGCGCGCCGCGCTCGAACAGCGTCCCAACGACATGAACCTGGCAAAGGAACTCTGCGCCACATTGCTGGCCAACAAAGAGTTCGCCCCCGCCGAAATCAACCTGCGTGGAATGCTGGAAAAATCCCCCGATCAACCGGAGCTGCTGTGGCTTCTTGGGGACGCGCTGGCGGGTCAACAAAAGATGGAGGAGGCGCTTACGCCACTCGGAAAGGCCGCTGCCCTTGCCCCCCAAGTGCTTCCCGTTCGCGCGTCACTAGGACGTGCGTTAATGTCAGTCAACCGGGCAGCGGAAGCCGCGCCGCACCTTGAAGCCGCGCTGCCGGTTGACCGCGATGGCAGCCTGCACTTTCAACTGAGCCGCGCCCTTGCGGCGCAAGGCAAGGGCGAGCGCAATGCCGAACTGCTGAAGAAGAGTCAGGAACTTCGCAAGCTTGGCGAAGAGGCGGAACAAACCGGTGAAATTACTCCGCCAAAGCCTTAGGCTCTTCTACCGTTATTACCTGTTTCGTCTTGACTGCTTTGACATTCTGCTTTGTCCCGCTCGGCCACAACACTTCCACATCCACGAGCTCGCCCAGCCCGCCAAAATGCACAGGCCCCAAACTCGATGACGCGTAGCTCACGGCGCTGGTCATGATGTTGGTTTGCCCGCCAACTTTCACTACCGCTCCGATTCCATCGCGATTTGATTTGCGCCCAACCAGCTTTACCTCAAGCCACCCACCCCTCGATACGCTTAAATTCCGCCACAGCTCGGCCGCATCACCCAGCGCGGAAACAACAATATCCATGCGGCCATCGCCGTCGAAATCTCCGAAGGCCGCACCTCGATGCGCTGCCTTAACCGTAAGACCCGCTTCAGTCAGCGTGAAGGATCCCCTGTCATTCCGATAAATAGTGTTCTGTTGCCGGTAGACATACGGTTCAACCTTCTCCACCTGGTCGTTCACATGCGAATTCGCGGTGAACAAATCCTTCCAGCCATCGTTGTCGAAATCAAATAATCCCAAGCCCCATCCTGCAAAAGGGTTGGTCGCCACAGCCAACTTTGACGAATGAGTTGCGTCACGAAACTGCCCCTTGCCCGCGTTCAAGAACAGAGGAAAAGTTTCGCCACTGAGGGCGGTGACAAGAAGGTCAGGCAGCCCGTCGTTGTTGATATCGCGAAAATCGGCCCCCATGCTGGCCACCGGTTTGCCATGATCGAGAAGCGCTACTCCCGCCGTCAACGCCACTTCCTCGAATTTCCCGCCTCCAACGTTGCGAAACAGGAAGTTGGGGAGGTTGTCGTTGGTCACCAGCACATCCGGCCGCCCATCGCCATCGTAATCTGCGAAGGTTACGGACATGCCACGGCCCGCGTGATCGCCGATGCCACTGGCCGCCGTCACCTCCGCGAATTTACCATTCCCCAAGTTGCGATACAGCTGATTGGCCACGGCTGGAAAGTATTTCGGGTGGCAATAGACGCGCAGGCCTTTCGCGGCATCGCCACAGAAGCGGTCAAATGCCGGCGTCCACTTGGCGTAGTTCACTACGAATAGGTCCAGTAGCCCGTCGCCATCAAAATCGAACCAACCCGCGGCCACCGACCAGAACCTGGAGTTGATGCCCGACTTAGCCGTGATCTCCTCAAACGTTCCGTCGCCGCGATTGCGATAAAGTAGATTGCGGTAAGTCCCGGCGACGAACAGATCCGGGTGGCCGTCATTGTCGAAATCCGCGACGGCGGCGCCAATCGAATATCCTGCGCCCTCCAGCCCCGCTTCACGCGTCACGTCGGTAAATTTCCAATTGCCATCGTTACGAAACAAGCGGTTGCTATATTTGGCGTTACTTTTTTCCAGCGAAGGAAGGGCCGCGCCGTTGGTGAAAAAGATATCCGGCCGCCCATCGCCATTGTAATCGAACACGGCAACTCCACCGGCCATCGTTTCAACCATATGCTTTTGGGGCGTCGGCGAATTCTCCAGCACGAATCGCAATCCCGCAGCCTGGGCAACATTTTCAAAGCGGAATGGCGATTGCGCGGATGCCACGGAGAACACGATGGAGAGGGCGAGCCTTTGCACCTCCCTATTATCGCGCCCCAATCCTTGATACACTGGACTTCCATGAAAACAGGATTCCTTCTCCTTACGCTCTCCGCGTTCGCCTTCGCCGCCGATCCGGGTGAAATGGCTGTTCGCGATTCCATAACCAAATTCGTTGACGCCGCCCACAAGGGCGACGGAGCCGCACTGAAATCGCTACTAGGCGACGGACTGGTTTACACCCATTCCAACGCTAAACTTGAAAACAAGGCAGAGTGCATTGCCGCTTTGGTGAAAAGCAAGCCGCACTTTGAGCTGAAACCAGGTTACACCGTGCAAATGTACGGCAACTCCGCCGTAGTGCACGGCCATATGGATGCGCACAACATGGCGGACGGCAAGGCCACGACGACGAAGTTGGACTATGTAATGGTGTGGGTAAAGGTAGCAAGCGGCTGGCAGATGGTGGCGCGCCACACTGCTAAGTTGCCAGTCTAATCATTTCGACATCAGCGAGGCGGCATGCCGTGCAATTACGTGCCGCCTCAATCGTTGAAAACGTTTACTTCAGCGCCTCCGATTTCGCGCTCTGAAATTTCAGATCGGCTTTTCCCCACGTTGAATCCAAGCTTTCCGGTCGGCTGCCGAGAGCATGTCATAGCGATAGATAAAGCCTGTCTGCCGGACAGCTTCGGCGAAATAACCCGCATCGAACCACATCATGGGCTCAGCTTCGTTACGCTTCGTCCGCTGCAACAACTGAGCCGACACTTTATCGGCCAGCCCTTCAGTTCGCGCACTGTAGATGGCCGCACGGCGTAGCGTTTCCATTCGCACCTTTAGCGGCGTCTTCACTTCCAGCAACCGAAGCGTATCAGAAGCTAAGTTCTGTAAATTGTATTTGGAATCCACACCATCCCAACCATCCACGTTGCGCCACGGTAGGGACTGCGCCGTTCCGATATCAATACGGTGGCAAACCAGCGGAGGGCCTGCCAAAGCCGCCATGGCGGAAATCAAAAAGAGGATCGTTTGTTTGAACATAAATGTTCTCCTTGCCCACATCTTCTGGGAATTTCGGCTCCCACGGCAGTATCAACCAGCTAGCTTACCGTAAGATTACCTATTTATCTGTTGATTTGCCAGGGGTTACCGTGCGAGAGTCGATTCATGGCGGATGCTGACTCGAACGAAGTGCGAGCCGTCGTAGCTCGAATCACGGCCAGCTCCGGGTTTGTGAACTCGGATCGGCTGTGCCGTTTTCTGCGATTCACGGTGAACGCGTGGCTCTCTGGCGAGGGCGATCAGATCAAGGAGTACTTGATCCTAAAAACGGCAGTTAGTCGGTAGTGTTGGCGAAGCGAGGAGTACTTCCGGGGACTTTTCCGCGCAGGAAGGCGCGAAAGGCGGCGCTGAGGATAAGCCTCCAGCGCACGGGCTGAGTCCACTGCTCCGCACTGG
>JANXXI010000222.1 GCA_025350695.1 Acidobacteriota bacterium | reverse complement strand
AGGGATGGGCAGCCCTCACCCTACTTTGGTGAGTATCCACCGGACTTCTTCGATTTCATTGTGATTGACGAATGCCACCGCGGCGGTGCCAATGACGAGGGGAATTGGCGGGCCATTCTGGAATACTTTTCACCCGCAGTGCAGTTGGGTTTAACGGCCACTCCAAAGCGGAAGGACAACATAGACACCTACGCTTACTTCGGCGAGCCCGTCTATACTTACTCGCTGCGAGCGGGAATTAACGACGGGTTTTTAACTCCGTTTAAGGTAAAGCAAATTTCCACCACGATGGATGATTACGTCTATACGCCGGATGACGTGCTGGTAGAGGGGGAAGTCGAAGAAGGGAAACGGTACATCGAAAGAGACTTCAACAAGATCATCGAAATTAAGGAACGCGAGGCGCACCGTGTGCGGCTGTTTCTGAATTTGATCGACCAGCGGGAAAAGACGCTCGTGTTTTGCGCCACGCAGGAACATGCGTTGGCCGTGCGCGACCTGATCAACCAAATGAAGTCGAGCAAAGACCCGAACTACTGCCAGCGCGTAACGGCGGATGACGGGGCTCTGGGAGACCAACATTTGCGCGATTTTCAGGACAACGAGCGGACCATGCCGACCATTCTGACTACGTCGCAAAAGCTTTCCACCGGTGTTGATGCGCGGAACATACGGAACATTGTGCTGATGCGGCCCATTAACTCCATGATTGAGTTCAAGCAGATCATCGGGCGTGGGACTCGGTTGTATGACGGAAAAGAGTATTTCACCATTTACGATTTTGTCCGCGCGCATCACCACTTTAATGACCCGGAATGGGATGGCGAACCGATGGAGCCGGAACCGCGACCCGAACCCAGGCCAAGGCCCGATGTTGACGACGGACCCGAAGAGCCGGGGCCTGAACCGCAGCCCCGGCCACAGAAAATTAAGGTGAGATTGGCCGACGGGAAGGAGCGGGCAATTCAGCACATGATGGTGACCAGCTTCTGGCATCCCGACGGGACGCCGGTTTCGGCGCAACAGTTTATGGAAATGCTGTTTGGCCGGTTGCCGGAGTTCTTCAAGAACGAGGATGAACTGCGGGCGATTTGGAGTGAGCCCGATACCAGGGCAAAGCTGCTAACGGGGTTGGCGGAGCGAGGGTTCGGCGGGCCTCAGTTGGAGGAAATGCAGAAGATTATCAACGCCGAGAAGAGTGACTTGTTCGATGTGCTGGCGCATGTGGCCTACGCGATTGCACCGGTGACGAGGGAGGCTCGGGCGACGGGGGCGAGAGGGGCGATTAGCAGCCATTTCAACACCAAACAGCAGGCATTCTTGGATTTTGTGCTCTCGCAATATGTGAAGGTGGGGGTGGGGGAACTGGATCGGGAAAAGCTGCCGCCACTGCTGAAGCTGCGTTACAACAACGCAATTGCGGACGCCGTGGCGGATTTGGGGCGGCCCGAGGAAATTGGCCGCGTGTTTGCTGGATTTCAGAAGTACCTATATCAGAGGGCCGGGGCCGCTGCGGGGATGCGCGGGTAACAGACGCTCGGAGCTTAAGCTCCTGCCCCCTTGGCGAATGCTTTGGGTTCTTCACCAGGGTTGCCCTGTTGGCGCATCAATTTTGATTGCTCGATAGAAAAATGCGCAGCTAATAACTAACCTCCTCGGCGTGTCCGAAACGACCTGTCCGAAATTTGAGGTTGAAATCGTCCCGACTTGAATAGCAAAGTTTTACACTCCCCACTCCCCCCATTCGCAAGCCCCCTCCCCCCGCCGTGATACCATCGTTACTGGCCCAAATGCTTGAAATCCTGCCGTCCATTCTCTCAGCGGACTTCGCCCGCCTGGGTGAGGACATCCATCGCGTGGAAGCTGCCGGTATCCGCATGCTCCATGTCGATGTGATGGATGGCCATTTTGTGCCCAATATCACCCTCGGCCCTCCGGTCGTCAAATCAGTCCGCAAAATCACCAAGTTAACCCTCGATGTGCATCTCATGATCACCGACCCCGACCGCTACGTCGGAGCCTTTGTCGAGGCCGGCGCCAATTGCGTTTCCGTCCATCAGGAAGTCTGTCCGCACCTTGACCGCACCCTGCGCATGATCCAGGCCGAAGGCGCGCAGGCCGGCGTTGTGCTGAACCCCGGCACCCCCGTTGCCACGCTCGAAGAAGTGCTCGACGTAGTGGATTACGTCCTGGTGATGAGTGTAAATCCCGGGTTCGGCGGACAGAAGTTTATCCCCCGCTCCCTCGATAAGGTGCGTCAATTAGTTGAGGCCCGGAAAAGCCGTGGCCTCTCGTTTGCTATAGAAATCGACGGTGGGGCCAGCCCCGCCAATATCGGCGATATCGCCAAGGCCGGAGTAGATTGGGTAGTTGCCGGCTCCAGCGTGTTTGGAACCGCCGACCCGGCCCAAGCCGTCCGCGAATTAAGCCGCTCTGCGCAAGAAGCGCTGGCCGTTTACGTTTAGAAAAATTTTGAAGTTGAGGCGCTAGTAATCAGCATGATGTTTTTATCCAATAAGTCCGCTAAATCCCTTATCTGCGCAACCCTCATTGGGGCGGCGCTGCTCTCCACCGGCGGCTGTATTCGCCGTAAGTACGAAAACCCCATCAGCAAAGACACCAAACAGCCCGACAAGGTGCTATTTGACAAGGCCGTCGCCGATATCGAAAGGGGCCGTTACGAGGTGGCTCGCATCACGCTCCAAACGCTGATGAACACCTACGACACCAGCGAATTCCTGGCTAAATCGAAGTTGGCGATTGCCGATAGCTGGTTCCGCGAAGGCGGCACGCACGGCATGGCGCAGGCTGAAGCCGAATATAAGGATTTTATCCTGTTCTACCCCACGATGGAAGAATCAGCAGAGGCGCAGGAAAAGGTCTGCCTAATCCACGTCAAGCAGATGGAAAAACCCGATCGCGACGACAAGCACGCCTCAAAGGCCGAAGAGGAATGCCGCCTATTGCTGACACAGTTCCCTAACTCCAAATTCGCACCGCAAGCCCAGCAATTACTCCGTAACATTCAGGAGACATTGGCGGAAAAGGAAATGCGCGTCGGAGATTTCTATCACAGCAAAGGGTCGCACCCGGCCGCCTCTAATAGGCTGCAAGCTCTGACGGATCAATATCCGCTTTATTCGCAATCGGATCAGGCGCTTTGGACCTTGGCCGATTCTTATTCCAAGATGGGTCCCAAGTTCAAACAAAAGTCTCTCGATGCTTACGCGAAGATTGTGAAGGATTACCCGCTCTCGAAATTGGTGGATGACGCTAAGAAAAAGCTTACTTCGTCGGAGGCGGCAATCCCAGAAGCCGATCCCGTTGCCCTGGCTCGCATGAAGTACGAGAAAGAAAATTCCACGAAGGCCAGCATGATGCATAACTTCTGGCAGACGTTTACCCGCGGACCTGACACCATAGCTGCTGCTAAGTCCGGAACCCCGGCCCTAACTTCTCTCAAGCCTACAATTCCTGCGAGTGTGCCGACTGTCGCACCGCCGAATACATCAACTACAGATGTAGGTGCAACCGTCCTGCCTGCCACTGGCGGAGCTCTTGATACCAATCCGGATGCACGGCAGACGCTTCCAGCGAAACCCGGTGAGGCTGCCGCTGAACCCGAAAAGAAGCCCGACGTGCTTCCTTCCAATCTAGATGGCAAGGGCAAGCCAATTAAAAAGAAAAAAGAAAAGGCTTCGAAGAAGTCTCCAATCGTGGTAGAACCCATTAAGCCAAGCGAAAACAAATAGATGAGTCGAGTTCTGTTGGCCGACGATAGCCCTCATGCTCAGCGCATGGGGGAGCGAATCCTTCGCGAGGAAGGATTCGAGGTGGCCTCCGTAACCGATGGCGCCACCGCCATGATCCGGCTTCAGGATGTTGACCCCGACTTGATTTTGCTCGATGCTTTTCTCCCACAGAAATCCGGTTACGACATTTGTAGCGAAATAAAACAGAATCCGAACCTGTCCTTCACTTCCGTAGTTCTCACCTACGGTTTGACCGAGGCCCTGGACCACGGAAAAGTTTCCTTGTCGGGAGCCGACGCGACCCTACAGAAGCCGTTCGAGTCAGGTTCTCTCCTCGAATTGATTCGCCCTTTGGTCGAGCAGTCGAAAAAGCGCCGCAACGATGCCCCACAAGTTCGAATTAACGTCGGGGTTCCCAAGAAGGTCGAGCCAAAGTCTGAGCCCCGTCCGCAGCCAATCGCAGAGCCAATCTTCCCCATCCTGCAGGCAAAACCAGCCCCTCCCCCAGCACTTGCTCTAGGAGGAGTGAAAGCAATTTCAGAGAATGCCGCCGAAACAGCTACCACTCAGAGCCCTGGATTAGATAAATTTGATGAAGAGCGTGTGCGCGCCGCCGTGACGCTGGCTCTGGATGCGGCAATGCCCAATCTGATCGACGAAATTACGGCCAAAGTTCTGCTGGCCTTGAAGGAATACTAAATGCCCGACAATAGTTTTGACGTCGTCTCGAAGATCGAGATGACCGAAGTGACAAACGCAATCAGCCAGGCGATGAAAGAAATCATCACCCGTTACGATTTGAAGGATTCGAAGTCCGACATCGAACTGAATGAGAAGGACATGAAGCTGACCCTCTCCAGCTCTGATGAATTCAAGCTGAAGGCTGTCATCGACATTCTGCAATCGAAGTTAATTAAGCGCAACGTTGCAGTGAAGAATTTTGAGTACGGCGCCATCATCCCAGCTTCACACAATTCCGTACGGCAGGAAGTCAAAATCGTGCAAGGGATTCCCATGGAGAAAGCCAAGAAAATTGTGGCCATGGTAAAGGACTCGAAGAAGAAGGCGCAGGCATCCATCAATGGTGATCTGGTTCGTATTGCCAGTAAAGATCGCGACACCCTGCAGGAAGTGATGGCGCTGCTCCGCGGCCAGGATTTTGGGGTAGAAGTGCAGTTCACCAACTTCCGATCCAATTAAATAGATGGCTCGCCGCATAGAATCTCTAATGATCCCCGGTCCGGCCGGTCGCATTGAGGCTTTGCTCGAAGAGCCCGAAGAATTGGCGCCAGCCTATGCCGCTCTGGTTTGCCATCCCCATCCACAGCACGGTGGCACCATGCATAATAAGGTTGTATACCGTCTCGCCCGTGGATTACGGCGCTCTTCGGCCGTTGTGCTCCGCTTCAATTATCGTGGAGTGAACTTAAGCGAAGGCGTCTACGACCATGGTGTTGGTGAGGAGTTGGATGCCCGGACGTGTCTGGCTGTTCTGCGCGAACGCTATCCTAACTTGCCATATACCGTAGCTGGATTTTCCTTCGGCTCCCGTATCGCATTGCGCATCGCTCGCGACCCGGGGCCCTCCAAAGTTATCGCTGTGGGCTTCCCGACCGTCTACAAGGACACAAGTTTCCTGGACGCCCCCTATGCTACGCCGCGCGTGTTTATTCATTCTACAAATGACGAGTTTGGACCGCGTCCCGCCTTTGAGAAGATCATGAATGGATTAGAACCCGTTCCCAAAGTCCACTGGGTAAAGGCAAAAGACCACTTTTTCGTTGATGCCCTTGATGCGTTTGAGGAAGTAGTCTTCCGGGTCGGTTCTAAAACCTAGTTCCGGCTTTGGCGAAGTTCACGAGTCAGCATTCGGTTTGCCCGCTCTCCAATCAGTTGCGCAACTTTTTCAAGAAGCTCAGGAACATCCTCGGGCTCAATGATGACATCGGTGCTATCGATGGCGGTGGGCGAGAATTCGAACGACGAATTCACAACGGCCGTGGCTGGACGGTAGCTCATGGAACGAGCAAATGCCATTAACTGCGAACCGGCATCCCTCGATTGCGTATGTAGGCCCCCCAGTACTAAGGAGTACTCGGTATTCTCGAGCATACTAATAGCTTCCGAAGACGAAGTGGCGGAATCAACAGAATAGCCACTCAGGGTCAACAGTTTGTGCAAGGTCAAACGAGAAGCAGGGTCATCGTCAACCAGTAACACTTTTGCCATATCATTGGCTCTTTCGTCTAACGCAAGTGCGGCTTTGGCGCCCATATTCACCTGGATACAGTTTAAGGCACTCTTGGAAAATTGAAAGCGTTTTTATGAGCCATATTCCAAATTTTCATGAAACGTTTTTGATCTGAACTTCACGGAGAATCTGTAACCTGATAGCTATAGTAGGGATTAGGTCAAAAACCGTCATTAATTCGTCACGTGAAAAAACTTACGACCTTCTTAAAAATGGTACTGGTAGTACTGCTATGAGTAATACCACCTCGCGTCATCCAAAGACGCGTTCGAAGATGAAACCTACATTCTTCAGCTGTCGATCCACGGAAAACGCCTGGGCAATTTTATCTGGCGTAAGGGTAGCTTTGATTTCCGGATCATTCTCAATTGCCTCGCGGAAGTTCCCCTCTTGCTCCCAACTCCTCATAGCGTGAGTTTGGACCAGCTTATATGCAGTCTCACGAAGCATTCCGGCTGCCGACAGATCCAGCAGGAGTTGGCCGGAAAAGATCAGACCGTTAGTCATATTCAGGTTGCGCAGCATGCGATCGGAGTTCACACGCATCCCGTCCACTAGCCAAATGGTCTTGTCAAGTAGGTAATCTACAAGAATAGTAGAGTCGGGCACAATCACGCGCTCCACCGACGAATGGGAGATGTCCCGTTCGTGCCAGAGCGCGATGTTTTCGTAAGCAGCCTGTACGTTTGAACGTACAAGCCGGGCCAAACCACAAATCTGTTCGCAAGTGACTGGGTTGCGCTTATGAGGCATGGCGGAGCTGCCTTTTTGCCCAGCTCCGAACGGTTCTTCCGCTTCCCGCACTTCGGTACGCTGTAGATGGCGAACCTCCAACGCAATCTTTTCACAAGTAGCGGCGATCAATGCTAAAACATTGATATAATTGGCATGAGAGTCCCGGCTGATCACCTGAGATGCGATCGGGGCCGCACGCAAGCCCAGCCGATGACAAATTTTTTCTTCAGCGGCGGGGCCGATGTGAGCAAATGTCCCGACTGCCCCGGATACCTTACCGGCTCGCATATCTTCGGCCGCAGCGGCAAACCGCACTTGGTTGCGGCGTAGCTCATCGAACCACAAAGCAATCTTCAAGCCAAAAGTGATAGGCTCGGCATGGATGCCGTGCGTTCGCCCCATCTGAACCGTGTCCTTAAATTCCATCGCACGGCGCTTGAGCACGCCTGACAGTTGCTCCAAACCCTCGGCGATAATGACCGATGCTTGCTTAACCAATAGAGCCTGCGCTGTATCTACTACATCATTAGAAGTTAAGCCGAAATGCAGCCAGCGGGAGTGCTCCCCGGCTCCCGCAGCCTTCATCTTTTCCGAGACGGCAGTCGTAAAAGCAATCACGTCATGCTTCACTTCCCGCTCAATGTCCAAGATCCGTTGCAGATCGAAATCAGCATGAGCGCGAAGGCTCTTGGCGGCAGCTTCAGGGACTTCGCCCATTTCCGCCAGGGCTTCGGCGGCAGCCAACTCGACGGCAAGCCATGCTCGATACTTGCCTTCATCGTTCCAAATAGCGCCCATTACAGGACGTGTATATCGTTCAATCATAAATAGATAAGATTAGTAGACGAAAACTTCAGAAGTGCATCTGCCTTCGACAATCGCAAGCTTCGGCCGTAGCCCCCGCTCTTCCAGCGCTTGACTGGCTGACAATTCCACAAGGGCGGGATAGTTATTATGATCGCTCAAGTGGCCTAACAGTAAAGTGGATACTCGCGAACTCATTTCTTCCCGGATAAAATTTGCGGCCGCATCGTTCGACAAGTGACCATTCCGGCCCATCACCCGCTGCTTGACCTGCCAAGGGTAGGGCCCCACTTTCAACATTTCGATATCGTGGTTCGACTCTAGTAGTAGTATGTCCGAATCCCGTAAATGATACTTCACGCTGTCCGGTATATAGCCCAAGTCGGTGGCAACTGAGGCCTTCAGCCCTTGAGAGCGAAAAGAAAAGCCAACGGCGTCAACCGCATCATGTGGAATCGTGAAGCTGGAAACTTCTATGTCGCCGATGACAACAGTCGTGCCTGCCTGAAAAACCTCCACTGGAGGAACTTTCTCACCCCAAGGGATCATGGGCGCGGTTTTGTGAGAAAGGAAGACCGGCCTCATTAGCGTCTTGCCCATCACGGGCAGACCGGCGATGTGATCGCTGTGTTCATGCGTTATGAAGATAGCGTCGATCTGCGCAGGATCCTCTCCGATGGCCGCCAGGCGAGCGAAGGTTTCGCGCCGACTCAAACCGGCGTCGATCAAAATCCTCGTTCGATCGGTCGCTATGAAAGAGCAGTTGCCGGAACTGGAGGAGGACAAGACGCAGAATTTAAAGATTGGGCGGCTCCTTCGGGGATCTCTCCATCATACGGCAGCGCGTGGCTCCTATGTGTGGCTTTTGCACAAGCGTGGGATGATGAGGACCCACAAATTAACGGGTTCTATCCGATAGGGGAGCGCGACCCCCCTCATTTGCGGGGAAACATTTCTTATTGAAAATGTTTTCTCTAGATTTTCGTGTAGAAACCTGCGTTTGAGGGCATATTGGGGGCAATTTTGCGTGAGAGATTTTTCACCTAGCGCACACTTACGTATATCGGAGCAATACAAAAGCTTATGGCAGTCAACCACCCCCGAACCAAACTCGTGAACTTCCGGCTGAGCTCGGAAGAATACGAAGGACTCAAAGATGCTTGCGGCAATAACAATGCGCGCAGCGTTTCCGATTTTGCTCGCAGCGCAGTGTTGAGCAAATTCCGTCCGGCTGATAAGCCGGCGTTTGAAGTCAGTCTGACCGCCGTCAACAATAAGGTTGGCGAACTGGAATCAAACCTGCAAAACCTGATGCGTCAAATGGGGCTGCTATCGCAGCCGATGGCCCTTGTGCCGATCAGTAGCGGAGCGGCGTTCAACTCGTCGCCGCAGGCGCGCATCGAATAGTATTTTCCTGTTTGTGGCAATGTCTTCTGGTTCAACGCTTGTAACTGTGTGTTACTGGCCGGGACAGGGAGCATCTTGCCAAATGTTGATCCCTCAATTCCAAATTCTCCGGCGGCAAGCTAATTAAGCTTGCCGCATTTTTTATTCCTGGCGAAGAGCAATGGCCGCAAAGCCAAAAAGGGCTACCGACATACGTATCCCCGAAGACTGCTCATAGCCGACGCTAGATTGCGAGTGCCGCACACAAAATAGCGGCGGTGGAGCGAACCGCATGGCCTATCAGCCCTGTGGTGGGAAGTCCGCTCCGTTACCGTCGCGGTTCGGTGACGTACTGAAACTACGGAGCTGCGAGGGTAAGCGTTCCCGACTTCCCCCACAGGCTGCCATGATTTGTCTAACGATATATTCGCAGATTCATAGGCGTGCTGCTCTTCACCGCCACTCCGTAATGATGATGCGTCGAAGCCATACCGCTCCAGAAGCGCCATGGTGCCGGATCATCGGCAATACGCGGACCCAGCGTCACCGTCGGTTCAGGGCCGCTGACGTTAAACGAAATCTCTTTTAGTGGAAGAGACAACCCCAAACCGCGAGCTTTAATGTAGGCTTCCTTTAGAGTCCAGAACTGGAAGAACTGCTTAGCGCGGAGGGATTCGGCACGGGCGCCAATCGTTGCCCGCTCCTCTTCGGTAAACACATTCTTGGCAACCAATTCGCGGTCCGCGCGGCGGTCAATCGCTTCCGCATCCACTCCGCAATCCGCCTTGGCGGTTATGACGCAAGCTGTAAATCCTTTAGTGTGGGTTAGGTTGAACCGCAACTCGCCACTTATTAGTTCGGGACGTCCGTGGCTGCCCGCGATGAACTCCAACTCCGCCGGGGGA
>JANXXI010000215.1 GCA_025350695.1 Acidobacteriota bacterium | reverse complement strand
GACCGCTATATAGCAGAAAAGGCCACCGGCGGGCTTTTATCCCCCGCCAGTGGCCTTTCCGGATAACCAACCGGTAAGCCCATCAGGCGGGGTAGCCTACTACGGTGACCCCTACGATAGGAATAATTACAGGAATAATGTGTACGTTTACAACTACGGATATGGACAAAAACCCCTGATTCAGGGGGCTCACAGCGAACTGGAGACGGTTCTGTTCCACGAGATTAGAATAACCTACTAGCCGAGTAAATGCAAGAGCGCATGTGTATTGAAAGTATTAATAGTACTATTTTGGCGTGGAATGCCGCTCAAACTAAATCCTTGAACTTTTGGTTTACGAATGCCACAAGACTGGCGTCGAAAACGTTCTTGTTTGTGTGAACGCTTGAAGCACGGTAATGCAGAACGCAATGGATGTTGGCGGCGAGGAATTGGATACACTCTTTCGATCTCACTTTGAGCGCATCGCCCGCGTCATTGGCCCAGAAGCAAAAGGTCCGCGGTCCGTTGGCTGAGGGTTGGCTCTATCGAACGGCAATTCGTCAGGCGCTCCACGAACTGCGCCGGGTTAGGCGGCAAAACCGCTTCGAACGCCTCCTCGCTCCCTTTCGCCAGGCTCCGCAAACGCCTGAGCAACTGTACGAGGCCGAGGTTGAACAGGCGAACGTCAGAACAGTGCTAGCCGCAACTGGTAGAGGAGGTTAATGATGATGGGACGCCAGGGAGGGTGACCGTCTTTCGCAGCACAAACCAGCGAATATACTGCGTGCTTACGAACTCCCGGCAATTGCCCTCAGAATCGCCGAAGCACTTCCATAGCTCCCTGAAGCAGAAGACGGACAGCAGCACGGCCCGGCACGCTAAGAGTGGGCCGGGCTTAACACTGTGCCGTCGCGTGACCGCACAAGCGGAGGGAATGGCTCGCGGATCGCTGCCAGATCAACGCAGAATCCGGGGATGCAGCCAGTTTTCCTCTTGTCCTGGATCCACTTGGCCAAGCAGCGCGCATCGGAAATGAGTCGGAGAGATCTGCTCCACCTTCCCCAGGATTCCGTCTTCAAACTTCGCCGAGATTGCGATGGTCGCCCGCAATACAAGCATCGTTCCCTACCTTTGCTTCAATAGATCCCGCCGGAATGTGAACAGGCAGGCGCACCCGACCGAAATCGCGCCGACCGCATAAACCGCCGCCAGCCACGACATGGCCCCGTCAATTCCCATCGTCTCCCCCATCCGGCCTATCAGCACGGGAGCAAATCCACCGGCCACGAAACCAAGGCACATCATCATGCCGGTAACCGTAGCTCGGGCTTCCGGCCGGATCACATCGTAAACCGCGGCAAACTCATTCGAGTCAAAAAATCCACGGCAAACTCCAAAGATGGCGAGCGAGATATTCACCACCAGCAGTTCCGAACTCGATCCAATCAGGAAGAGAAACGGAACCCCGGCGGACAAACCAATCAGTTGGACCAGTGGCCGGCCAAGTTCCGTGCGAGATCGCAATGTATCCGCCAAACGCCCACCCACCAACACCCCGGCGATCGCACCCAGATTATGCCAAAACGTGGCATGAAACCCAGCTTGGGCCAGCGTCATCCCGAACTTGCGAAACAGCATGGTTGGGGTCCAACTCAAATAGGCGGAAAGCACCAGGATCTTACTAATCGTGCCAATAGTTAGAAACAGCACGGTGGGCCGATTGAATATCAAACGCAAACGCTCGACCGCTGTCATGGCGACAGTCTGGATCAAATCCGCCCCTCCGCGCTGGGGTTCCGGCAACAGACGCGCCACCACCAACGCCATAGCAAGGCCGGCCAACCCAAATACCCAAAAGGAAGATCTCCAACCGTACTGCTGGCCAATATACGCGGCTAGCGTGCCGCTGCTGATGGTGCCTATGTAGACGGCCGTTTGATGGAAGCTCATGGCCGTGGATCGAGAGGATAATCCATGAAGATCTCCGATCATCGAATTGGCGGCGGGGTAGTAGAAGGATTCACCGAATGCCGTCAGCCCCCGCATCACGAGCAAGACCCCGAACGCACCTGCCATGCCCGAACCAGCGGTGGCGGCACTCCAAACCACCAACGAGCAGACGATAATGGTGCGGCGTGAGAGTACATCGGCGAGGTTGCCCGAAATCAACACCAGCGGAGCAAACACCCAGAAGAAAATGCCGCTCAACATCCCCAGTTGGGTATCGCTCAGCAGCCATTCTTTCTTTACCAAAGGAAGCACCGAGGACAGCACTTGACGATCCGCATAGTTCAGCAGATAGATCAGCCAAAAGATTGCCAGCACCTGCCATTTACTGAGAGTGATTCGACGGGACAATTGTTTTCTCGCTTACGGCAAGGCGTAAGTATAACATTGGCAATTCGTAAACAATGATGTTTCCGCGTGCATCCCAATCCTCAACTAGTTATAGAATAGAAGTACTTTTACGGTAACGGTCATTTTTGAGGGGTTAGTCGCCCGCATCCATTTACCAACTTCAGTGCTGGTGACCCAATTTGAGGAGAAGAACGTGAAATTTATTAAGCTAATCTTTGCCGTGGCTGCCACGGGCATCTTACTGCCGGCGCAGCAGGGGCGCGGGACAATTCAGGGCAATGTAACCGACCAGTCCGGCGGCGCCGCCACTGGCGTCTCAGTGAAAGTCACGAACGTGGAAACGAATGTCTCCACCAACACGGCGACCAACGGGGAAGGGTTCTTCCTTATAACGAATCTGAACGTAGGCAACTACACGGTTTCGGCCGAAACAGCCGGTTTCAGAAAGGCGCTGCGTTCAGGAATCGTGCTCCAAGTGGATCAGCGGGCCCAGGTGGATTTCCGTCTGGAACTGGGCCAGGTTGCCGAAACCGTGGAAGTGAAAGCGGAGGTCCCGCTGGTCGACACGGGGAATTCAACCATTGGCAAAGTGATTGACAACCGCCGCATCCGGGAACTCCCACTCAACGGCCGTAGCGCCCTGGCATTGACGCTGCTAACTCCAAGCGTGAAGTCCAACGGCGGCCCCACCAACTCAGGGTTCGGCGATCGCGGAATTCAGTTATCGGCCATCTCCATCAACGGCGGGCCTAATTCAATGAACGGCCAATTGCTTGATGGTTCGAATAATATTCAAAGCTACATTGGCGAAGTGGCGATCAACCCAGGAGTCGATGCCGTTGAAGAATTCAAAGTACAATCCGGGGCACTATCGTCTGAATACGGCTTCTCGGCCGGCGGCGTGATTAACATGGTGACTAAATCGGGAACCAACCAGTTTCATGGAACCGCCTACGAGTTTTTCCGAAATGATAAGCTCGATGCGCGCAATACATTTGCCGCAACCAAACCTCCGTTCCGCTATAACCAGTTCGGCGCGTCGGTTGGCGGACCGGTCATCAAGAACCGCACTTTCTTCTTCGGCAACTGGGAGCGGTATTACTATCGCCGCAGCGCCTCACAAGTGGGCAGCTATCCCACCGCGCTCCAACACAGCGGCAACTTCTCCGACCTTCTCGACACCAGCGGAAAGCTGATTCCAATCTACGACCCTGCCTCGACGGGAACCAACGCGGCGGGCCAGGCGACTCGAAACGTGTTCCCCGGCAACATCATCCCCGCCAGCCAACTCGACCCAGTGGCGGCAAAGATCAATGCTTTTTATCCGCTGCCAAACCGTACGCCAACCAATGCCTTTACAAATTCCAACAACTACGGCCGCCTCAGCACGGAAACGCGCTATAGCCAGCAGTTGACGCTAAAAGGCGACCATCGTTTCAGTGATCGCAATTCCATGTTCGGCCGCTATTCTTTTTTTAACCACAAGACCGACAACGGGAACGGCATCAACCCTAATCCTGAAGTCACCTACCGCGATGACGATTTGAAGAACTGGAACATTGTCCTTTCCGACACGCATTCTTTCAGCCCCACCATCATCAATGAAGCGCGTATTGGCGTCACGCGCGGCCACTTTCCCTTCATCGTCCGAAGCTTCGGTGGCGGATGGCCCGCCAAACTTGGGTTGCCCTCTATCGTCCCAGCCGATACGTTCCCAGCAATTGGAAACGGTTTGCCGGGCTTCAACACTGGCACCGCTGGTGTTCGCGGCAGTGTTAATTGGCAGTTCCTCGATTCGGTAACTCTCATCCGCGGCGCTCACACCATAAAAGTTGGTATCGACTTCCGTACATTGCAGGGCAACAATCTGCAACGATCCTCGCCGTCGGGCAGCTACTCCTTTGCCGCCGGACTGAGCGGCAACCCGGTAACCCCGGCGGGAACGGGCTCATCCTATGCGACGTTCCTCTTAGGCGCTGTTTCCAGCGCAAGCGTGACCACTCACCTGGGTGAATCCCAGCGCAGCCACAGTGTCAGTGGCTTCGTCCAGGATGACTGGAAAATCACTCGCCGCCTGACCCTTAACCTCGGCTTGCGCTATGACTTCCAGGCTCAAACCGTCGAGAACAAAAACGGCACCACTAATTTCGACCCAAGCTGCAAACTGCCCAACGGACTCTTCGGCTGCACAATCTACGCAGGAGCCGCTGGCCAGCCTCGAGCATTCCGCGACAATGACTACGGCAATTTTGCCCCGCGCATTGGCTTCGCTTACGACGTGTTTGGCAATAGCCGCACGGTGGTCCGCGCCGGCTATGGCATGATGTTCCCGTCACAAATGTGGCGCGAGAATTACGGTAACGCCGCCGGCTTCGCCCAAACAAACACCACGTATTCACAATCGAATCCAAACCTTCCGGCATTCGCTCTGAAGATAGGATTTCCGTCTGCCCCAATTCAACCAATTGGCGCGGCGCTTGGCGCCCAACCGTTCCTAGGCCAAGGCGTCGCTATAGATGAAAAGAATGGCAAGACTCCGCGCTCCAATCAGATGTCTTTCTCACTGCAACAGCAGTTCAAAGGCAACTGGTTACTTGACGTCGGCTACTCCGGCAACATCGGAAGCGGCTTCACGGCCGGAAGCTACGACTTCAATCAGCTTGACAATCAATTTCTTAGCCGCGGCGCCGCCCTGCGGACGCAGGTTCCCAATCCTTACGCAGGTCAGGTTCCCGGCGCGTTCGGAGCACCTACCATAACATTACTGCAATCGTTGAAGCCCTACCCGTACTACAGTGGCATCACCATCAGGAATCCGCGCTTGGGCGCCTATAACTCGCACCTGATGTTGCTGAGCGCGGAAAAGAGGATGTCGAAAGGACTAACGTTGCTTGTGTCTTTCACTGGCGGTAAAGTCATCTCCGACAGCCTGGCAAACCCGGTCAACTTCGGCGCCGTGGAGCAAGTCAATCAGATTGGCTACCAGGACGGAAAGTTCAACCGGAAATTGGAAAGATCGGTCGACCCCACCGATGTATCGAAGCGCGGCGTAGTCAGTTTGCTTTATGAATTGCCTTTCGGCAAGGGACAGAGTCTGACAAGCAGGCTGGCCGGTGGCTGGCAACTGAATACCATTGGCATCCTTCAAACCGGCCTACCCGTGATTGTCTCGGGCGCCACCAACTTCCTGGCCAATCGGCCGAACTCCACGGGCACTACCGCCAATCTCAGCAATAGAACTGCGCTGAAGTGGTTCGATACGGATCAGTTCGTCAATCCAAGCGACTATACCTACGGCACGATTGGCCGCGTTCTTCCCGACGTTAGGGGACCGGGAACGGTCAATTGGGACCTTTCAGCAATTAAGAACACTAGGATTAAGGAACGAATCAACTTGCAGTTCCGGGCTGAAGCATTCAACTTCCTGAACCACGTCAATCTGGGAATTCCTAACGGAACCTTCACGGCGGGAGCGAATGGCAAGAACATCAACGGAGCCTTCGGGACAATCACAAGTTCTCGCGACGCGAGGAATGTCCAGTTCGGCCTGAAATTCATCTTCTAGTGCAATCATGGGAGCCGGGTTGAACCCGAATCCGGCTCGCATGATTTCGAGTCTTATGGCCGCATCATTCTATCGGCTCGGCTATCCACCTTCTTGAATCCCGCCGGAACATCCAACTTAGCCGCATCCGCCGTCGCCGCAATCTGCGTGGTTGTCATCGTCAATTCCGACATCACACCCGCATCCGGATCAGCAACCTTCGGCTGCGCCGGAGCCTTCTGTGCTTCTTGCGCCGCCTCAACTTTCTTCCTGCCACGAGCGAGTCCGCCCAGACCCGAACCAGCAATGCCACCAAACTTGCCGAGGCGCCCGGCCACCGCGCTCACCGCCGATTGCTCAGCAGAATCCTGCACCGAATCTTTGACATCCTTGCCGGCCTCAGCGCGCGCCTTGGCCATCGCCTCAGACGCCTGAGACATTTGCGCCGTCATTTCCGGCGACCCCATCAACTTGGTCACGCTCATCATATGGAAGCCTTCAAGCGCCGCAGCTTTGCTCGCCATTGCCGCAGCGGCCTTGGCCACCTGCGGATTCGATTGAATGCTCCTCACCGCGTCCGGCGAAAACCCGATCTTCTTCGCCATCCGCATGTGGAACTCAGCCAACTCTTTCGACATCGGTACGTCTTTTGCGATCCACAAATGATTCTCCATCCGCGAATCAAAACTCTGGCCCGATTTGGGATCCGTCATTTTCGTGATCATCGTCATGACTACTTCCCTCGAGGCATATCCTGAAATGGTTTTCGTCTGTCCAGTCTCGTTCACTTTAATGTCGAACGACATATCCACTTCACCCTTATTACGGGCCTCGTTTTTGGCCTCGCTCACGTTGTTCAACATCTTCTCGTACATAGCCTTCATCTCGGCAAAGGTCATCACCGAATAGGTCTTGTCTTTGAAGTCAACGTTGGTCACCGTTTCTTTATCCAAATCCCAGATGGTTCCACTCCGGTCGGAGATGTGGGCCATGCGGTTTCCCTTAATCACGGTGGTTGAATCAATGGGCTGTTTCAATCTCCCGGAGAACGGCATTTTGAGCAACGCTCCTCCGGTCATTTGAGTTGTCTGTACGTAAGTGATTTCGCCGAAGGCGGAGGACGCCAGCAAGACGGGGAGCAGGTAGCAGGAGGAATATGTTTTCATGATGTTTGTCCTTACTATTTGCAGTTTACCTGAATGGCGCGGCGCTCGTTGCTAGTGGTATAACTAACCATTCAAGGCAAACCATGGCCGATACAACCATTCATCCCAGTTTCAAACCTCTAATTCCGCTCTATCTGCTCGGAGCAATTCTGTTTGTGCTGGTAGCGTTTTACATTTCCACTTCGGGCTCGCCCCATTGGTGGCTCATCCTGTTACCGTTACTCATAGATCTTTGGGCGGTAGCCAAACACTTGGCCCTGCGCACCACCAGACTTATCATCGAAGGCGACTTGATCAAGTACGAATCCGGCTTTGCCGCGAAACAGCAGCGCACCCTCGTGATTCAGAAACTGCAAGATGTGCGCGTCGATCAGTCCGTACTGGAACGAATGATGGGCATCGGGAGCCTGTCGCTTGAAACCGCCGGCGAAACCAGCCGCCTGACGATTGAGGGCATCGACAACCCAGGCCAAATCGCGGCGATGCTCCACGATAAGATGCAACACCGAGGCTAAATAATGCAGCGGCGTCAATTCCTTCTTACAATCGCGGGAGCCCAATTGGCTTCGGCGCAAACCGCTCCCGAATCCATTCGCGCACTGAAGCCGATGACATCGGCCATGAAGCCAATCACCGATGACGAACGCCTCGCGCGAATGGAAAAAGCTCGGCGGCTGATGCGCGAAAATAGGATTGCAGCCATCTACCTTGAGCCCGGCACAACCATGCAATACTTCACCGGCGTGCGTTGGGGCCGTTCAGAACGTATGTTCGGCATGGTGCTTCCCGCCCGCGGCGAACCCGCCTACGTCGTTCCCGCGTTCGAGGAAATGCGCGCCAAGGAACTCATCAAATTCAGTCAGGACATCCGCGTTTGGCAGGAGGATGAAGACCCCGCCGCCAAGATCGCGCGGATTTTCAAGGATCGCGGCATAGCCACCGGCAACGTCGGCATCGAAGAACAGACCCGTTTCTTTTTGTTCGATGGCATTCGCAAGGCCGCCCCAGCGCTTTCGTATCAGGATGCGCGGCCCGTCACAGCCGGGTGCCGTATGTTCAAGTCGGCCGCGGAAATTGAATTGCTTCGGCTCGCCAACACCGTTACCCTGACAGCGCTCAAGGCCACGTCAGAGGCCCTCACGGAAGGCATGACCCAATTCCAAATCAGCGCACTTCTGTCCTCCGCCTACCGCGCTTTAGGATTCAACGGCGACGGGCTTGTCTGTCTCGGCGAATCCTCAGCCTTTCCCCACGGCAGCGTAAAGCCACAACACCTTCGCGAAAACGACATCGTGCTAATCGACACCGAAACCAAGGCCGGCGGCTATACGTCGGACATCACCCGCACATGGGTATTCGGCAAGCCATCGGCGCGACAACGGCAAGTCTGGGAGCTGGAACGCAAGGCGCAAGACGCGGCATTTAAGGCCGCCCAACCCGGCGCCACCTGCGAATCAGTAGACACCGCCGCTCGCAAGGTGATCACGGATGCAGGCTTTGGACCGGACTACAAACTCCCCGGCTTGCCGCACCGCACCGGCCACGGCATAGGGCTCGATGGCCATGAGTGGACTAATTTCGTGCGCGGCAACAAAACAGAGATCGCCCCCGGAATGTGCTTCAGCGACGAGCCGATGATCGCGATCCATGGCGAGTTCGGCGTACGCCTAGAGGATTGCCTGTACATCACCGAGGATGGTCCGCGCTTCTTTACACCACAGAGCCCATCGATCGACAATCCCTTCGGGTAGGCCAAGGCTTGGTGTTTTCTAAATTTTCAGAATTCAAGAAGAATCCTCGGGACTCTGGAAAAACCTGTGTGCGGTAGGGCGGACCCCTGGTCTGCGGAGGGCCCCCTGGCCCGACTGCCATGGTAACGGAAAGAGCTGCTAGGCTCGCGCTACAGATTCCCCTTCCTGAACTCTTCGGCAAGCTGATCGCTGCCGCGCCACGCGAGCGCCAGAATCGTCAGTGTCGGATTCTTTTCCGTAGCAGTTGGAAAGATTGCCCCGTCCAGCACATACAAGTTCTTCACCTCGTGAGCCTGCCCAAAACTGTTCACCGCGCTTCGCTTCGGATCATCGCCCATCCGCACAGTTCCGTGCTCATGAATCGCACTGCCGGCCAACGCCAACTCACCGCGCTTGTAGGGAAGTATTTCGGCCTTAGCCGCATGCAGGATCGATTCGGCGGTGTCGTACATCTCCTCCACCATCTTCCGCTCGTTGTCGGAAAGCTTGAATTCGATGCGAGCGATTGGCATGCCATAGCGATCTTTCGGCGTACCTTCCACTGTGACGCGATTGTCGCGTCGCGGCAACACTTCGCCATAGGGGTGCAACGCCACCAGGGCAGGGTAGCGATTCTTCACACCCTTCTTGAAGTCCGCGCCAAAGCCCGGCAAGGACTTGGCGAAGCTGGCCTCAGCCACTGCGCCACTGCCCCAGAATTGGCTGCCAAAGCCGCGCAGGTAATCGCGCTTCTTTCCATCCCGGTGATTGAAGCGAGGCATGTAGATATGCTCGCCGCCAATGCCGTCGTCATTCTGCGCTTTCGCGCCGCGTAACTCGGGCAGGAATCCGTACATGTGGAAGCGGGTTTGCTCGGTCAGGTACCGGCCGATGACATCGTTAGAATTGGCGATGCCATTCGGATATCGCGCCGATTTCGAGTTCAACAAAATGCGCGTTGAATCGATGCACGACGCGGCCATCACCACAACTTTGGCCTGAATCGTGTGCTCCTGTTTCGTGTTGCGGTCGAAGTATTGAACGCCGCTCGCCTTGCCTTTTTCGTCCACCAGCACGCGGGCCACAACAGCGTTGTCCACCACGTTCAGCTTGCCCGATTTCAGCGCAGGCTCAAGCAGGTAGTCGGACGAATTGAAGAAGGCCGCGACATCACAGCCTTTGCCGCAAGCTCCGCAATAGTGGCAGGGAGCGCGGCCGTTGTGCTCCTTGGTCAGAACCGCGCGACGGCCGGAGACAATGGAAATGCCGATGCCCTTTGCCGCCTTCTGCATCAAGCGTTCCCCACAGCGAGGGCTAGCCGCCGGAAGCATGTATTTGCTGCCGGGCAGGGAATCCTGATCATCCGTGCCGCCGCAGACGCCAATCAGCTGTTCCACCTTGTCGTAATAGGGCGAGACATCGGCATAGCGTAGAGGCCACGGAATTTCCCAGCCGTCTTTGGCCGGACCTTCAAAATCAACGTCGGAATAGCGCAGCGAAACGCGGCCCCAAATATTGGTCTTGCCGCCACGGCCCCACACACGAGTCAAGTCAAAAGTCTGCCCCGCTGGCGTTTCATAAGGCTGCTCTTTCGGATCCAGCACCATTTGCGGAGGGCGTAAGCCGCGTTCCAGCCTGTCTCGCCATTCCCACGGCTTGACGTGTGACCAGAACTTCGTTCGATCAAATTTCTGGCCGGCATCGAGCACCGTTACGTTGACGCCTAGCTTGGTCAAATTCCATGCAGCCATGCCACCCGCCGCACCGCTACCGATGATCACTACGTCATGCTTCTGTTGCGATTTTTGAAAGTACATGATGTTAGACCTGATGCTCCGGATGCGTGCAGCCCGGGAATTCTTTAAGGAAAGTATTGGCGTTCCAGCCTAGTTCCGTCTTCAATCCTTCCTGTGTTGAGTAGTAGCCGTCAATAGTTGCGTCCTTCACCATTTTGAAAAAGCTGGCGCGGCTGGCGCCCTGTTCGTTCATGAACAGCGTAAGCAAGGCGATCTGTTCAGTCTCGCTCAATTCAACGAACGCCTTGCCGTCCTTCTTGCGTGCCTCTCCATTGAGCGAGGTCAAGCCGCTGCGCATTGCCGCGCCGAATGAGGTCCGAGCGCGCGCGTTACCGTCGATAATGAAATGCACTTGGGCGTCCGCGGCTCCGGGCGTGTCCGTACGTGGGATGATTAAATCCACGACACGCGCCAGTGTCTTCATCTCGTCAGCGCCGAAAAACTTCGGCGTTTTTTTGACGTTTTGGATCTGACTCAATGGCTCTTGGTGTTGATGTTGCTGCTGGGCGGCGGCCAAAGGAACTGTGGCCGCGGCTAGCGCTGATCGAATTGCTTGCCTACGTGTCTTCATGGAACCAGCTCCATTCTATCGAGATCGTGAGCGCCGTGGGGCGTACAATAAGAATGTTGGAACTGTCATCCCCCGCTATTGATCTCCATGGGCTGTTACGCCAGTATTGGGGTTACGACGAGTTTCGCCCCCAACAAGAGGCCGTGATTCGTTGCCTGCTCGGCGGTCGTGATGCTGCCGTGGTCATGCCTACCGGCGGCGGCAAATCGCTCTGCTATCAATTACCGGCATTGGCCGGCGCCGGGACAACTGTGGTTATCTCCCCTCTTATCGCCTTGATGCAGGATCAGGCCGAGCAGTTGGCCCAAATGGGGATTCCGGCCGCGGTGCTGAACAGCACCATGCCGTATGCTGAGCAGCAGAAGGTGATGTGGGACGCAAAGCGCGGCGTCTACCGGTTGCTCTATCTTTCGCCGGAACGCATGGCGCGCGAAGAGACAGTCAACTGGCTGCACAATATTCCTCTAGCGATGTTCGCCATTGACGAGGCGCACTGTATTTCTGAGTGGGGGCACGAATTCCGGCCCGAATATCGAATGCTAGGCCGTTTGCGAACGAATTTTCCCGACGTGCCGATTGCCGCTTTCACCGCTTCGGCCACGCAGAAAGTCCGGCACGACATTATCCAACAACTCGGACTCTACGAACCCGGCAAATTCATCCGTAGTTTTCACCGGCGCAATCTGCGATACATCATTCGCCAGGCGGATTCCGTCACTCAATTTGATTTACTGGTCCGTACGTTGAAGGCGCATGAAGGCAATACGGTGATCATCTACGCGCCCACCGTGGCTGGCGTGGAATCAACTGTTGACGACCTGGGGCAGCAGGGGATTGAGGCAATTCCTTATCACGGGCAAATGGGCGCAGCCCTTCGCAGCCGCAATCAGAATCGCTGGATGGCCGACGAAGTTCGGGTACTTGTGGGCACTCTCGCTTTCGGGTTGGGTATCAACAAACCACACGTGCGCGCGGTGATCCACTTGGCGCTACCCAAGTCGCTGGAGCAGTATTACCAGGAAGCGGGTCGCGCCGGACGCGACGGCGAACCGGCCGATTGCCTCCTGCTGTGGCAAAAGAAAGATATCGGTTTGCTGGCCTACTTCATCGAACAATTGAAAGACAAGGAAGAACGCGAGCGCGCCTGGGATCGCTACAGGGTGCTGCGCAATTTTGTTGAGTCTTCCGTCTGCCGCCATCGCGCCATTTGCGAATATTTCGGCGAGACCCCGAAGTGGGAAGATTGCGGCGGTTGCGACGTATGCGGCCATAAGCTTGAATGGCTGGACAACAAAGCCGCCAAGCGCGAAAGAGCCGTTGCTGAAAAAACGGCGGATACGGTGGACGAGGCTTTGCGAGACTACCTCCGCCAATGGCGCTTGGGCATGGCAAAGAAGACCAAGCAACCGGCGTTCATCATCATGCACGACGCAACTATCGACGACTTGGCGCGCCGCGTTCCTCAAAACAAGGAAGAATTATTGAAGGTTTTTGGTATCGGGCTCGCCAAGGCTGAGAAGTGGGGCGCGGAGATTCTGGATGCCATCGCGGCCTACCTGCAAGGGGACCGAGCTATTGAATTCGAGAAGGCGGGTCCTAAGGATTCACCGGCGGAACTGACGCTTCAGTTGCTGAAGCAAGGAAAGTCCTTCGAGGAAATTGCTTCTATTCGCGACCGCCGCCTACAAACGGTGATCACCACCGTTGCCTCACTGGTCGAGCAAGGCAAGTTGGAGTGGAGCGATAGTTGGATGCCAGCCGAGCGCCGTAAGCTGATTGAGGACGCGGCTCGTCAACAGGGTTTTGAGCGGTTGAAGCCGATCAAGGAGTTGCTTCCCGAAGATGTCAGTTACGACGAGATCCGCCTGGTGCTGGCTGGCCTTTCCAAAAGTCCACAGGTTCCGGGATAGCGGCTCCATCCTTTCGCGGGGACGAAGCGCCATAGTGCACCTTCGATTTTGTGTCGGTCATCACAGCTTGGCCGCCGCCCATCAACCCTGAGTATTCGCCCCGAACATCAAGATAGTGGCCGCGCTTGGTCAACTCCTCGCGCGTCTCGGCCGGAACGCGGTTTTCAATCAGCACATCGCAACCACCAAGGGTTTGACGAGTGAATCGCGGGGCTTCAAGCGCTGCTTGAATATTCATGCCATGGTCGGCCACATTGGATACGAACTGCGCATGGGCTAAAGCTTGATTGGATCCACGCATAATACCGAAGCCGATCTTCTGCCCGTTCTTTTCCATGAAGCCTGGAATGATGGTGTGGAACGGTCGTTTGCCGGGCGCGAGCACGTTAGGGTGTTGCGGGTCGAACGTGAAGCCTCCGGCGCGGTCGTGAAGTTCAAAGCCGTAATCGTCAATTACCACGCCCGATCCCCACAAGTCGGAAATGCTTTGAATCCAGGAAACGATGTTGCCTTCCTTGTCGACAACCGAAAGATAAATGGTGTGCGAAATCTTATCCGGTTCGCCGGGTGATTGTGAACAGGTCGCCTTGGCAGGGTCGATCAACTTGGCGCGCTCGTTTGCGTACGTTTTCGACAACATACTCTTGGCCGGAACTTTGACGACGCGCGGGTCAGCGTTGAAGGCGCGTAGATCCTGATAAGCCAGCTTTTGCGCTTCGATCTTAAAGTGCCAGGCATCGGCGGAGCCCGGGTCCTCAATGCGGAACTTTTCCATGATGTTGAGCATCATGAGCGCGGCGATGCCCTGGCTGCTTGGTGGCATCTCGTAAACCTTCCAATCGCGATAGGTTGTGGATATAGGATCGATCCATTCCGACTGGTAACTGCTTAAGTCCGACGCCGCCAAGGCGCCTCCCAGCCGCTTGGAGGTTTTTAAAAGGGATTGCGCGATGGGGCCTTTGTAAAAAGCCTCAGGCCCGTTGTGCGCGATCAACTCAAGAGCACTGGCTAGCTGCGGGTTGCGGAAGATTTGACCAACCTCAGGGGCTTTGCCATTGATCAGGAAAACTTGGCGGGCGTTGGGGTCGGCCTCCAACTTGGATACGGTGTGGGCCCAATCGTACTGAATGATTTCGGTTACGGGGAAGCCTGAGCGGGCAAGAAAAATGGCTGGCTGAAACAAGTCGCGCCAGGGAAGCTTGCCGAACTTTTTGTGCATCTTCGACCAACCGTCCACCGCGCCAGGGACGGAGACGGTGTGAATGCCTGAGGCTGGCATGGACCAATGGCCATGCGATTTTAGCCATTCCACGCTAAGACCTTTGGGCGTTGGACCGCTGGCGTTGATGCCTGTAAGTTTGTTTTGCTTCGCGTCCCAATGAATGGCGAACATGTCGCCGCCGATGCCGCACATCATTGGCTCTACTACGCTCAGGACGGCGTTTGCCGTGATAGCCGCATCAACGGCCGACCCGCCGCGCGCCAAAATCTGGGCCGCTGCTTGTGAGGCGAGAGTCTGACTGGTCGCGGCGATTCCGTCGGTTGAAATCACCATCGAGCGAGCTTGCCAGCGCTCCTGCGATAGAGCGAAAAAAGAGACAGCCACGGCGAAAATTAAGTAGACCTGAAACTTACTCATTGATCGACTATTCTATACTGGAAGAGACCCCTGTGGCTGTGGTAACGTTTTGAAATACCAAGGAGTAACCATGGATCGCCGCCGTTTCTTACAGTCCTCCGCCGCTATCGCCGCGTTGAACGCTTTTCCGCATTCGCTGTACGCTGGAAACACTCGTAAGAACGCATTTGACCGGATCAAGCTCGGACCCAAGAGCGTGGAATTGAGCCGGTTGGCCATGGGGACAGGCACCCACGGCACGGGCGGCAGTTCAAACCAAACCAAGAAGCTGGGTGTGAGTGGCGTAGCTGACCTATTCCGTAGTGGCTACGATCATGGATTGAATTTCTGGGACACCGCCGATCAATACGGCGCCCATCCCCATGCGCGGGAAGCGTTGAAGTCGATACCTCGCGAGAAGGTGACGCTGTTGTCAAAGACGCGCGCCAGCACGGCGAAGGAAATGCGGGCCGACCTTGATCGTTTCCGCCGTGAACTGAATAGCGATTATATTGACATCCTGTTGCTGCATTGCATGATTGACGGCAATCGGAATACGAAAAAGCGCGGAGCGATGGACGTCATCACAGAAGCAAGAGAACGGCATCGTCCGCACGAAAGGCGTAAGTTGCCATACGCTGGATGCCTTGAAGACCGCGGCTGCGGAGCCATGGGTGGAAGTCGACCTGGCGCGAATTAATCCGGCTGGAGTGGCCATGGATGCGGATCCGGCAACGGTGACCAGCGTATTGCGCCAGATGAAAGCCGCAGGCAAGGGCGTGATTGGAATGAAGATTTTTGGCGCGGGCAAGCTTCGGGATAAAACCGACGAGTGTCTGCAATTCGTCTTGTCGCTTGATTGTGTGGATGTGTTCACGATCGGCAGCGAAAGTCGCGAAGAGATGGAACAATTAATCAGCAAGATCCCGAACGCAAGCGTTCGGGGATAGAACGAAATTCAAAACCTTGGAGGGTTTTAACAAGATGAATAAATTTGGAAAGATTAGCATTGGAATCGTTGCGGCTCTAGCTTTGACGCTCGGCATGGGCGCGAAAGATAAGCCGAAAAAGGCTATGGCGGGTGCGCCTGGTATTCTCCAGCCTCAGATGGCAGTGGAAGGCGGCAGCTACGAGAAGCCGATGGGTACGATTGGCACTAAGCCAGATAACGTTTGGACCGCGACAACTCTTGGCGCATCGGTGGACGGTAAGCCCAACATGGCGAAGATCGTCACGATGACCGGCGAAATTGTGGACTTTTCTTGTTACCTGCAAATCGGCAAGCACGGGGAAAAGCATCGCTCTTGCGGCCAGAAGTGTTTCAAGAACGGGCAGCCCATCGGCTTGCTGACCAAAGACGGCAACCTCTACATGTTGATGGACGAAGAGCATGACTTACGCCGTGATGGCATGACTGATTTCCGCACTGCTGCGATTGAGCACACCGCGCACATCATGGAAGTGACCGGCACTTTGTCTGAACAAGCCGGCGTTAAAGCAATTTACGTTCAGGGTTTCCTGAAAAAGTAAGGAGTGCGGGTAACAAGATGAACGTTCTCCGTTTTGTGTTGGCCGGCGGTTTCATGCTGGCCATTCCGGCGATGTTTTTCGGAGCTGATCCCCAGGGGCCCAAAGTGCCCCTGGGTCTGCTTCCGATTCAGTTCCCGAAGGACAATCCCTACAGTCCCGAAAAGGTGGAGTTAGGAAGGTTGTTGTATTTCGATCCGCGTCTTTCCGCGGACGGAACCGTTTCTTGCGCCAGTTGTCATCATCCGAAATTCGCATATACGGATGGCGATGCGAACTCAAAAGGGATCAAGGGGCAACGGGGCGGCCGTTCCGCACCAACCGTGATTAATCGGGCCTACAGTATGGCGCAATTCTGGGATGGCCGGGCAACTTCGCTAGAGGAGCAGGCCAAGGGGCCCATTCAGAACCCGATTGAAATGGGCAATACTCATGAGGCCATGGTGAATTCCCTACGGCGGTTAGATGGCTATCGTGGCATGTTTAAGAAAGTGTTTGGGACCGATGAAATTACCGTGGATCATGTGGCCAAGGCGATCGCCACTTTCGAGCGAACTGTGCTCAGCGGAAATTCGGCTTATGACAAATTCAAAGCCGGCGATAAGAAGGCACTGACCGATGCGCAATACCGGGGCGAACACGTCTACTTCGGCAAAGCCAAATGCGATGCCTGTCATGAAGGGATTAACTTCACAAGCAACTCCTACAACAATTTGGGCGTTGGTTCTGACAGACCCGACCCTGACGAGGGTCGGTTTGCAGTTACCAAGAACGCAGCTGACTGGGGCGCCTTTAAGACACCAACGCTTCGTGATATCGCGCGGACGGCTCCGTACATGCACGACGGAAGCATAAAGACTCTTGAAGAAGTTGTAGACTTCTATGACAAGGGCGGAATTCCCAACAAGAACTTGGACGAAAAGATGAAGAAGCTGAATCTGACTGACCAGGAAAAGAAAGACCTGGTTGAGTTCTTGAAGGCATTGAACGGCACAAGCTGGCAATCGATCCAAGAGCCCACAAAATTTCCACAATAGTTTCCAATCCTAATGATTCGACGCAAATTCTTATCAAATTCGGCGATGGCGCTTTCGGGCGCTTCCGCCTTTAGCTTTCTTGGTTGCGGTAGCAATCGGAAGAAGCAAATCGGAGTGGTCCCAAAGGGCCGGGCTCACTTGTTTTGGCAATCAGTTCACGCCGGCGCAATCAAGGGGGCGCGGGAGAATGATGTTGAGATCATTTGGAACGGCCCTACTACCGAGACTGACTTCAACGGGCAGATTCAAATAGTCGATTCGATGATCAATCGCCACGTCGATGCAATCTGTCTTGCGCCGATCGACAAGAAGGTGATGGTGAGCATTGTCGAACGCGCCGCCAGTCAGAACATACCTGTTGTCATTTTCGATTCGCCCGTTGATTCGGACAAGTTTATTTCGCAAGTTGCTACCGACAATTTTCAAGCCGGGCAACTGGCGGCAGAGCGGATGGGTAAGATCCTTGAGGGGAAGGGAAAAGTTATCGTGGTTGCGGTGCAGCCGGGCGCTGCGTCCACCATGGCTCGCGAAGAAGGTTTCGAGACCAAAATCAAGAGTTCATTTCCCGGGATAGAGATCGTTGACAAGCGCTATGGCATGGCCGACTTTGCCCAATCGATGCAGGTGGCTGAGAACATGCTTACAGCACATCCAGAAGTGGTGGGAATGTTTGCGTCAAACGAATCTAGCGCTGTTGGCGGGGCACGGGCGCTGAAACAGCGGGGAAGCAAGGTGAAGATGGTGGGCTTTGATTGGAGCCCAGCATTGCTTGAGGATCTGAGAGGTGGCTTGATCGACTCGCTGGTCGCTCAACATCCCTTCAAAATGGGGTACGAATCAGTAATTGCCGCCGTGACGCATTTGAAGGGAGGGAAGGTTGAAAAAATCAACAACCTGAGTCCTAGGTTGCTGACTAAAGAGAATCTGGATACCCCCGAAATTCAAGAGCAGATTAACCCGGATTTGAAAAAGTACCTGGAGTAGATGAACTCTCAGGCGAACTAAGATCCGTTGGTGCCCACATAAACCAGGGATGCATTCAACCTGGAAAAAATTGTACTTGTGACCGTTCCAACGTTAGTGGGCATGACGGCAGCAGCAGCCACCGCCATGAACCCGCACAACATGGCGTACTCGATCAAGTCCTGCCCATCGCGATTGCGACGTATCCCATGCAGTACTGACTTCAGCTTTCGAAAGATTTTATGAGTTCCCTTGCCCATGTCCTTCTCTCCTCATGTCCATAATGATCGAAGTTCGCGGGTCTTGCAATTCTTTAATCGCCGTAGGAGCATCACCAAACTTACCTAGCCAGCCAGAGGTTGAATGGGCCCGCCCCTTTATGGCGCAGGAGTGCCAGGAATACGAACAACGCTCAAATTTTGCAGCAGAATGGAGTCCGTTCCTTGACCCGCAACCACAGCTTCCACCGTAACGGTTCTCAACTGAGACAGAGAGGAGGGTAGCAATCCGGCTGATTGCGTTAACGGGGAGTGCGCCCCCCAGGTCTTATTTCCCCACACACTGGCACTGGTTCCAATGGCGATTCTGGTCTCGCCCACAGTGACTGATTCATTTGCCGCGATACTGGAGCTACCAACGACCGATCCACCCCATTTTAGATTTACAGTTGTGGTCGAATTCGTTCCAGCGTGGACCAATTCATACTTGATCTCTACTGCATCGCCAGAGATCAAAGCGCCAGCTTCAATAGTACAGGATCCAAGTCCAGTTAATTGACTCGATGAGGAGGTTGATCCCGCCATTGAGCAAATAATCTGTGGCGTGCCCGTGGATCCAACGCCAGGATCGGACACCACTCCACTTGCCACACGGTAGGATGCCAATATAGTGTCGTCGGAAAGCGGGACGTTGGGAGAGCTGAAAGCAATGGTGTTAGATGTAAGTGAGAAGTCCACACCTCGCTTGAGGACGATCCCGTTCCTAACCAGCTGCAGACTCGCAGGTGGAAGAGGCGTACGAGCCAGCGAAAATTGGGTGTTGGACCCATTCATCGCGCCGCCGGGGACTTCAAAATCCACAAAGCCCGGCCCGGCGCCACCACTATTCGTCGATCCGCCTCCGCACGGGCCTGTTGTGCCGTCGACGTGAACGCAGTCGGCAAGGTTTCCCGAAGCTGCTTCCAGGGCGCCGGTCGCACCCGCCACTACTACCCGGTTGGGAGCGAAGCCGAATCCACGAACGGGGCGAGAGTCCAGTTCATCCTGCAGTCCACTGACATCGGAAATCTCCACTGTGGTGGTATTTCCGAGTAGTTGGCCGTTTGAATTTGCTCTGACATCCCGAAGATGTAGAAGTCCGGTGGTACTTGGAACGGACCAGAATTCCGAGAACAGAATCTGGCCTCCCGTGGCGTAACGGACTGTATATCGAGCCCCAGCGCTTGCATTCGCCGTGGGCGTTAATCGAACCTTGAGATTGCCATTTACAACCGGGACACTTACGGATTGCGCGGCGATGATTGAGCCATCGGCCGCTTGAAAAGTTTTCCACTCGACCGTAACCGTTCCGTTGAATCGAGTGCCGTCGGCATTTAGCACGACGTCTTGAATAGTTGCTAGTGGCAGAACAGCGAATGCCTGTTCCGCGAGAATCAGGGCCAGAGCGAAGAACACCCGCGATGACCAGATTCTCCCCCTCAGGATGTTACTTAGTTGCGTCAAAACCGCCTCCAGAAAGAACCCAATCTGAAGGGCATTCAGACCGGGTAAAAATGATTTATTAGACACCCTGAGCATAGGGTGTCGAAATGCGAAGTTGATGCGTGCCGGGTGGGAGTTAAATGAGTAAGTAGTTTATATTCAGTCTTGTTGAGTTATTTGTTTTTTTGAAATTTCATTGTGACCAG
>JANXXI010000173.1 GCA_025350695.1 Acidobacteriota bacterium | reverse complement strand
AAGGTGAGACCCCCGAGTCCGCCGAGCGCCCAGAGTGTCCAGACGAAGAAAAAGCCGCCAGCGGATTTGGCGATTTCTCCGTAATGTGCCCCCCGCATGTGGACAACGGGCATGCCTGCCCCGAACAATCCGACGAGTAGCATGATGACGTGCCCTGATCGCCGTTCAGGGAGCACAAGTGTCCCATATAGAAATACTGCGAGGATGAGCAGCGCCGTGTTTGAGCTTTCGGCCTTCGATATCCCACGGACGATGTCGTCCGTAACGTGAAGCGTGAGCAAAAGGATCGAGAGCAGGGACGCGATCGTTAACATGGTGGTGTGTTTCATTTGGATACTCTCCTCGTTGGATGAGTGGACTCACTGACCTGAGGCCTTCGCCTGCTCCCTCCAACGCGGCTCGTTCACACCAAATACCAGGAGCCACAGCGCGGTTGAGAGTCCAGCGATAACAGCGAAACCCACGATGTAGCCGGCGCTTCGGGATGCCAAAGGCTCATACAAGTACGTCAGCCAACCCAACCCTCCAATTGCCGGCAAAACACCCAGGATGCGAGGAAGAAAACTGGATTTGAAGACAAGGTAGCCTTTCAGGAGTGCAGCGAACCCGAAGAACACCATCGCGATTGCTTCGGCGTGATATGTCACTCTGAGCGAGAGAAGCGCCAACGCATGCAGCTGTTCAGCACTGAACACACTCAAGTAATGGGCCCCGCCGAGGACGAGCAACGGAGCGAAAAGAAGAGGCGGCTCAGAATCTTGACCGTGCATCCGACAAGACCAAAAGATCGCCGCCAGCAGCGAACCGCTCCTGCTGACCGGCTTCAGCAGGTCGTACATGATCGCGGTCATTGTGATCTGGCACGGAGGGGACCAAGTAGACGGCGAACCCAAGTCGAAAGACTGATTCGTGCGAAAGAACGTTCGCCGCCGTGGCCTCGGCGTCGCCTGAGACGACGATACTGGAGATGAATTGTTGGGTGAAGACTCCCGTCAATATCGTGGCCAGAAAGAAACCACCAGCCATCCTCGCTTTGGTCCGCGGCGACATCTCCGCCGTCCGCCGCATGGTTACAACGCTATTCATTTTCGGCAATCTCCAGTCGGTCTCTTGGTTTACAGAACGTTTTCAGTTTCGTGGCCAAGCTCGGCGCCAACTTGGTCTTCTAGCGATTCTGGGGCGAATTCGAGCAAGTCACCTGGCTGGCACCGTAGTGCTTCGCAGATGGCATCGAGTGTAGAGAAGCGGATGGCGCGCGCCTTTCCTGTCTTGAGAATCGACAGGTTGGCGAGAGTGATTCCGATTTTCTCGGATAGCTCCGTCAGCGTCATGCGACGCTTGTAGAGCATATCGTCCAGTTTGACGATGATCGACATGATCACACCATCCCTTCGAGTTCTTCGCGCATGCGTGCGCCTTCCTCGAACACGCGCGTCAGCACAAAGAGCAGGAGCACCGCGAGCCATCGCGTCAAAGAGAAGCCCCAGCTGATATTGATCGGAACGGCAGCAGACGATACGCTGGCAGCAACGGCGCCGACGGCGTAGTGAGTCAGCTCTAGCGCCAGTAACGCCCAGGCGATCTTCTGGAGTCGCGCAGCGTTCGCAACCACAAAGGGATTTCCGGTGCTTACGGTCTCGACGATCATTAGCAGCCGTGTGAGTATGAAGCGCACCACGGGAACAGCGCAGATTCCGATCACCATAATCAGGCGCATACCGATGAACTGCATAGAATTGGAGAAAGGGGGTGGCACACCGAGGGCTCTCATTACAAAATCTTCGGCGATCAGGCTGGCGATCAGCAGCGCCGTGATGAGGGCTCCCATGAGCAAATTCAATTTGATCAGGACGCGAATGGTCATTTTTGAGAGTGATAAAGCGTCTATGTAAAAATTAGGCAATTTTTCTCCTCCGTCGCACGTCAAAAACTCGTCAGACGTATTGATATACGACAAACCGCTTATCGTTGTTCAATAAATCTGCAAGTATTCGTTCAGGACGCTGGCTCCAAAGAAAGGTGAGCCTGCTGGAGAATGCTGCGAAGCGTTCCAATCGGAATTCCGTGTTTTTTGGCACGATCACCGTATCAATAATCAACTCTACGACCGGACAAACTTTTCGTAGCTGCCCTTTGGGCTGGCTTCCGCAAAACCAGCGGCGTGCAGCCTGCGTTTGACTTCGCGGAAAGTCTGGGGCTTAGGCCGCCCCAACCTCAACCTCGATCAGTCGAACCTGCGGTGGGCGCGTTGAAGTAGATCTCCGTTCGGTTCTCCCATTTTATTGCGGATACCTTGGTTAGGTTCTGACGATTTCCGTCTCAGACATCCACTCCTGCGATCCAGTTGCAAAATATCGGCTGCAAGCTGTCCAGGATGCAGCACATGTAATAGAACGTTCCGCTGATGTTGATGTGCGACCCCCATTTCTCCCGTTCACCAAGCATTTCCAACGTTTTCACGCAAAAAACAAACAACTTACGCCGCCGTCCCCGTCAACCATCACTAGCTCCCATGCTACGTTTTAACCAGAAGATAAATTGCTGGCCAGCATACTTCTAAGGAAAAGTCCGCGCGGTATCCATAACAAAAGGTAACCGGTCGCCAAAGCATGAAAGACCCGAAGAGTTCCAGGGATTGGGGAATCCAGGGAATTAGCTCCATAAACATTGGGGGCGTCGCCGTTGGGTGCGGCGAAAAGGGAAGCAGTGTCAGGCGGCCGGAAACTTTGCAATTCTCGAACGGAGGCCGAAGTGTATCTACTCGAATGCGAAAGCAACCCCGGCCTTACAAATACCGCCCCGTATAAGATTCCTTCACCACCGCAATCTGATCCGGCGTACCCTCACCCACAATCCTTCCCCCGCCAGACCCGCCTTCCGGCCCCAAATCAATGATCCAGTCCGAACTCCGGATCACTTCCATGTTGTGCTCAATCACCAGTAGGCTCCCCCCACTCCCAATCAGCCGCTCGAAAGCATCCAACAGCTTCTTAATATCGTCGAAATGCAGCCCAGTCGTAGGCTCATCAAAAATAAACAACGTGCCCTTGCTCGTCGATTGCGCCAAGTGCGACGCCAACTTCACCCGCTGCGCCTCCCCACCCGAAAGCGTCGTAGCCGATTGCCCCAGTCGCAAATACCCCAGCCCTACGTCCTGCAGCACCTTAAGCTTATTCACCAGCTTCTGCGTCTCCGCGAAAAACGTAACCGCCTCGTCCACCGTAAACCCCAGCACCTGATGAATATTCATCATCTTGTACTTGCATTCCAGCACGGTCGATTTGTACCGAGTCCCCCGGCAATCCTCGCAAATTAATTCCACATCCGCCAGAAACTGCATCTCCACCGTCACTGTCCCATCCCCTTGGCAAACTTCGCACCGCCCTCCAGGAATGTTGAACGAAAAGTGCCCCGCATTATACCCACGCTTCACCGCTTCCGGCGTCATCGCAAACAGCTCGCGAATATTATCAAAGGCCTTAATGTAGGTAACAGGGTTCGACCGCGGCGTCCGTCCAATCGGACTCTGATCCACCATCACAACGCTACTAATCAAATTCGCATTCTCTATCGATTTGCAAGTCGCCTTCACCGCCGGGCCGAACTCTTCCTCGTCCTCCGTCTCCATATCGTCACGCGCAATTCGCCGATCCAGCGTCTTAAAGATCACATCATGCACCAAGCTCGATTTCCCCGACCCCGAAACCCCCGTCACCGTAACCAAAAGATTCAGCGGAATCCCAATGTCGATGTTCTTCAGGTTGTTCGCCCGCGCCCCAATGAATTTCACGATGCGCCGCGGATTCACCTCCCGCTTCGGCCCCCGTTCCATCGTCACTGATTCGCCCCGCAGATACCGCCCCGTCAGTGATTTATTCTTCGGCGAAAGCAGTTCCTTCAACGACCCCTCAAACATGATCCGCCCGCCGTGCTCCCCAGCCCCCGGACCCATATCCACAATATGATCCGCCGACCGCATCACATCCGGATCATGCTCCACCACCAGAATCGTATTCCCCAACTCGCGCAAGTTTTCCAGGATCTTGATCAACCGCCCCGTGTCCCTGCTATGCAAGCCAATCGAAGGCTCATCCAGTACATAGGTAGCGCCCACCAAGCTCGAACCCAAACAAGTCGCAAGCGTAATCCGCTGCGCCTCGCCTCCGGACAAAGTTGCCGAAAGCCGGTCCAGCGTCAAATACTCCAACCCAACATCGTTCAAAAAGTTCAGCCGCTGATTAATCTCCACCAGCACCTTGCCCGCAATCTTCGTCTCTTCAGGACCCAACTCCAGCGACCTGAAAAACTCATGCGCCTCAGCGATGTTCATCTTCACCAAATCGGCCAAATGAAAACTGCCGATTCGCACATTCAGCGCGTCTTTCCGTAACCTCGACCCAAGGCAATCCCCGCATTCCGAATAGCCCCGATACCGGCTGAGGAACACCCGCACCTGAACCTTATACTTCTTCGCTTCAACTTCCGCGAAGTAGACTTTCTTGATGTACTCTTCCGTAATCTTCTTTTCCGCCGCCGTCAACTCAGAGTAAGGAAATTCGCAACGAACCTTCCCTTTCGCAAAAGTCCGAAAATCCTTCAGCCAACTCTTATGAGATTCCTTCGTCCACGGAACCACAGCCCCAGACCCGATCGACAACGATCCGTCTGGGATGACCAGATCCATATCGTAGTCGACGACATTGCCAAACCCTTGGCAACGGTGGCAGGCGCCGAACGGGCTGTTGAAGCTAAACATCCGCGGCTCAGGCTCAACAAACGTGATGTTGCAGGCCTTACAAGCGAACTTCTCGTTGAAACGAATTTGCCCAGGCTCCGGCACACCAGCCTGCTCAAAAATCACCTCGCCCGTCTCGCGATAGCAAATCTCAACCGTGTCCACCAGCCGCGAATGCAAATCGCCACGAATCACCAACCGGTCCACCAACACAAAAATGGGCTTCGAGAAATTCAGTTCCAACAACGATTCCGGCGTCGAGAACTCAAACGTGTTGCCATCCTGAAACAAGCGATTAAACCCGCGTGACCGCAGGCCCATCAAATGGTCCCGCATGATCCCGGCATCGGCATGTTCACCAACAGGAAACAGCGCGTACCACCGTGTCCCCTCAGCCTGCTTCAACATCACGGAAGCAATCTGGTCCACCGTGTCCTTCAATACACGCTGCCCGCACTGCGGACAATACGTCCGGCCAGCCCGCGCATACAGCAGACGAAGAAAATCATATATCTCCGTCGAAGTAGCCACCGTCGACCGCGGGTTCCGAGTCGTGTTCTTCTGCCGGATCGCGATAGGCGGAGCAATCCCGTCAATCGAATCCACCGCCGGCTTTTCCATCCGATCCAGAAACTGCCGCGCATAGGCCGACAGCGACTCTACATACCGCCTCTGCCCTTCAGCATAAATAGTGTCGAATACCAATGACGATTTTCCGGACCCAGACACACCCGTAATAACCGTAAGCTCGTTATGAGGAAGCGAAAGCGACAGATTTTTAAGGTTGTGAACCTTCGCTCCACGAATGACAATAGATTCTTTCAAGAGGATCTCTCTATTATAGGAGTTCCTACCAGAATGCCCAAACCAAAGCAAAATTCCACCGCTCCTGAATCTCACCAATCCACAAAGCCCGTTCAAAATCCCACCAACCAAGAAGGTAGGGCGCACCCCCTGGTCCGCGGAGGACCCCCCGGTCCGACTGCCCAGAACCCCGAGAAAATCAATCAAATCCGCACCCGCCTAGCCGCCTGGTACGAATCCAACGCCCGACCCCTCCCCTGGCGCCTCACCCGCGACCCCTACAAAATCCTAGTCTCAGAAATCATGCTCCAACAAACTCGAGTCACGGCGGTAATCCCCTACTACGAGTCTTTCCTAACCCAATTCCCAACTGTCCACCACCTAGCCGCAGCCCCCGAATCCACCCTCCTCGCCGCCTGGAGCGGCCTAGGCTACTACTCCCGCGCCCGAAACCTTCAAAAATCCGCCCAAATCATAGCCGATCAGGGCCAATTCCCCGCCACCTACCCCGAAATCCGCGATCTCCCCGGCGTAGGAGACTACACCGCCGCCGCCGTCTCCAGCATCGCCTTCGGTCTCCCCCACGCCGCCGTTGACGGAAACGTGATCCGCGTAACCAGCCGCCTCTCAGCCGAACCCGGCGACATCGGCAACTCCAAAGTCCGCCAAAAACTAACCGTCTTCGCTCAACATCTCCTCGACTACGCTAACCCCGGACGCCACAACCAAGCCATGATGGAGTTAGGCGCCACCATCTGCCTTCCCCGCGAACCAAAATGCCCCATCTGCCCAGTCCAAAAACTCTGCTCCGCCCGAAAACAAGGCCTCGAACGCGAACTCCCAGTGAAACAAAAGCAAAAAGAATTGTTCCGCGTCACCCGCCGCATACTCTTAATCCAAAAGAGAGATAAACTATTGTTGTGGAAGCGCCCAATCGATTCTAAGAAGATGGCCGGTTTTTGGGAACTTCCAGATGCGGAAATGCTGCCTAAATCCTTTGAACGGGAGGTGCTAGGTCAGTTCCGTCATTCCATCACAAATCATATATACTCGTTCATTGTAGTCCGGTCCGCAGCACCTTCCCCGGGTGCCGGTTTTTCATGGTTGGATCAACAGGGCTTAACAACCGAGCCGTTGTCAACTACAACGCGCAAAGCATTGCAAGTAGTTAAGTTAATTAACAAGTGAAAGATTATCGAAACTATTGTGAACTCTGGTCCGAAACCAGTAGATTTACAATAAAGTTTGAGTACACTAGGAAGGATTTGGGTTAGACCTATTATGGTTAAAACTAATACAAGAATTGGAAAAATGGCGGCAGTGCTAGTAAGCTTACCGTTGCTGGTTTGGGCTTACGCTTCGGGCCCCGACGCCAAGAGCACTGCGGCCCCTGGGGACAACTCCCCTCTATCGTGCGCCGCCGCGGGTTGTCATACGGGTACAGCTCTCAATGCGGGCGGGGGCAATATAGCCCTCACGTTCCCAAATGGACTAACATACACGCCCGGACAAACCCAGCGGGTCCGAGTTACCATTACGGATTCCACCGCTAGCGTCTACGGCTTCCAAGCCACCTCGCGGCTCCAATCAAACCTATCGCGTGGTCAAGCCGGCACCTTCACCAGGGTGAACAATAACTACGATATCCTGTGCGAAAACGGTGCCCTCCGCAATGGCTCCAGTTGCCCGGCCACCGCTCCCCTTGAGTACATTGAACACAACACCCCCAACCGCACCGGAAATTTCTTTGAATTCGATTGGACCCCCCCTGCTACCGACGTTGGCCCTATTATGTTCTATGTCTCCGGCAATGCCGCCAACGGCAACGGTGCTGATACCGGCGACAAGATCTACACCACTACCGCACTCCTAACCCCAGGTACCGGCGGTGGCGCCCCCAAACCCACAATCTCCGGCGTGTCAAACGGCGCCAGCTTCGTCTCCGGAATCGTCTCCGGCTCCTGGACCACCATCACCGGTAAGTTCGGCACAACCTCAAACCGCACCTGGAAGGACGCCGAAATCATCGCCGGTAGGTTGCCGCTCTCTCTCGACGGTATCAGGGTTAAGATCAACAACAAAGATGCCGCCGTCTACTTCATTAGCGATGGCCAACTAAACGTGCAGGCCCCGTCCGACACCGCCCTCGGGCCAGTCGCCGTCACCGTCACCACCGCCAACGGAACCAGCGATCAATTCACAGCCAACCTCATCGCCGAACAACCCGGCTTCTTCATGTTCCCGCAAAACTACGTTGCCGCCGTTCGTTCCGACGGAGCCTTCATCGGCAAAGTCGGCCTCTTCGCCGGCCTCGCCACCGTACCCGCCAAACCTGGCGATGTCCTCCTCCTCTTCGGTACTGGATTTGGTGCAACCAACCCCGCCGTCCCCGCTGGTTCTGTATTCTCCAGCGCGGCTCCGACGACGCGTACAGTCTCCATCCAGATTGCCGGCATCGATTGTCCCGTTGCGTTCGCTGGCCTAACCGGGG
>JANXXI010000154.1 GCA_025350695.1 Acidobacteriota bacterium | reverse complement strand
CAAAGATTAAGCCCAGTGACGATTCCAGATTTCCTGGCCTAAACGCCTCTCCACCGGTTTCCTCTGACAAGGAGAAAACGTTGGATAGCGTGAAATCGGGGTTTGTGTAGCGGCCTTTAGGGTCGGGCTCCGGACGGCGTGCACGGCCTGTCACGATGGCGTTTAGTACTGTGTTAGCGCCATGCAGTTTTTTCAAAGTCTGTTCGTCATTCAATTGGTAGTTCAAGCCTAGATTGTCCGTGACGATCAAAATGGCTCGCCTGCCTGTAGCTGCGTTTTCTTTCATGTATTCAGCGGCCGCGACCGGCTCGATCGCACCAACTTGTTACCGGCCTCTGTTCGCTTCGCGACTCTTCTACTTTCCCTCTTCTCGACCCGTTTTCATACCCCGTTGTGCCGGACCCAAGGGCCGGAATGCGGATTCACCGAATTTCCCTCGCCGTTTCTTTCCACGAAATCAATAATTTAGCTGCTCGTGGCTGACGATATTCATTTACGCATAGCTTACTCTGTCTGCAGGGTGAACCAATGCGGTCCACGCCGATAAGAAGAACTTGATAAAACATTTCTCAAAGAAATGTCTTGACTGCGATTGGTAATGATAGTACTATCCAAGGCAGATTACACCAATTAGGAGTGGAATAAGCATCGCATGAAAAAGGGCATTCTGTTCTTATCGCTTATAATTTCGCAGGGATACTCACAATCCCCCCCCGCAAGTCAAATTCCAACCTATAACTGAATCCATACATTTCAGGCTAACCCCGCAAGGAATGCTTCCTTCGCAAGTTACGATAAAAACCGGCAAATATCTGATCCAACTGGACAATGGTCTCGTACTGGGGGATCTGCAAATTGCTCTTGATGACGAAGCCGCTAAGCGAGTCGCGCAAACTGGGCTCGCCCGAGGTTCGTCACGCGTGCGCAAGCCTGTGGAGTTCACTACTCCAGGCCGCCACACACTTTCAGTTATCGGTCAGCCGAAATGGATCGCAACCATAACCGTAATTCCAGCGGTGCCTGGTAAATAGATGGAGCACATAAATGCATAAATCTTGGCCATTTCTTCTACTATTGCCGATTGCCGCTGCTGGCCAGGACGTGACCACCACCTCGGGAGTTGAGGACGCGGTAACGCCTGTAGCGATTCAACCGGGAAATCCCGATGGGGCATACCGGATGAGTGATTTTGAACATGTGAATGTTTACAACGGCCGAGTCAGTGCTTCGCTTCCGCTCCTAGAAATCGGCGGCAGGGGCGAAGCACGACATACGGTCAAGGTCGGTATAACGCGGCCAACCTTCACTGTGGAAGTCAATAAGGTCAATCTCCAAGCTGATGAAGGTGGAGGCCGCCAAGTCACCTTTAGCTCAGGCGCCAATATCGATTGGTGGCACCCGTATAGTGACAGCCTTCCATACGGCGCGGGCTTAGTTGTAGCTAAGTTCACGGGTTCGGACCTAACTTATTGCAATGGCGCATTTTATTACAACAGCACATTCATGCATGTAGTCTTTATCGCTCCCGATGGGTCGGAAACCCCTCTTTATTCAACTTATTCTGTCCCCGGCACCTCTACAGGCATAGGGCAGAGATACCATTATTGCTTCCCAACTGGCGCAAGCACGGATCGCGGCCGGATTTTTGGTGCAACGGACGGTTCGGGGATTGTGTTTCGTGCTTTAATTCCTCAAGGAGACAACTTTTCTCCATCTGGTTCGGAGCCGAACATCATTAATGGAACATTGTACTTTCCAAACGGCGTCCGATATACAATCGACAGCAGCCGCGTCCAGAAAATTACAGACCGCAACGGGAACGAAATTGCTTTTACCTTTGAGACCGTTGGCACAAACCACATGCGGGTAATCAAGATCCAAGATTCTCTCCAGCGCGCTACTAATATCGCTTACGATCAGCCGGTACCATTCGGGGCCGTTAGCAACAGTTGCGACATCCTCACGCAGAGCGGTTATGCCGGTGTTGATAGGAAGGTATATGTTTGTCACGCGAATCTTAAAGACCGGCTTAGGACCCCATTCCCTTCTACACAGAATCTTTTTCCGGAACTTGTTGGCGCAAATTCATCTCTGGACCGGTACGCGCTGAAGGTTGTCTCCGCCGTGCTATTTAGCAATGCGGACACCTCAAAGACAGTAGAGGCTAACGCCAGTTATCAGTTTCTCTATAACCAATTTGGTGAAGTGGCTCGTATCGCCGTGCCAACGGGAGGCGCAATTGAATACGACTACCAAAGCGGTCTCCCGGAACTAACCGACTATGTATTTCCATCCGGCCAAGTACTAAGGAATTTAGGTGGCATCACTATGTTTATCCCAACGGGCGAGCCGGAGCCCAAAGAGCCATGGAAACCCTTCATTTACCGTCGAGTGGCTCAGCGGCGAACCTATCTCAACGGAGGATCGAGCGTCAGCGGGTCTCTAGTCGAATCGCAAACGGATTACAGCCGGTTGGAGACTTCCGCTGCAGCCACGTCTCCTAATGGCGTAGGAACGGATATCGCCGTGACCAACAATCAATACATTGCTGTAACCCGCAGCAGTCCATCTATTTCTGGAACTACGCCGACAACAACGCACCACTACTTTTATAGCTTCCCGTTTGGCATAGGGGGAGTTAACCCCGTGCTCGGTGGGGGTCCGGCAACTTCGCTCAAAAACAATCGCTCACTATCCTCCGGGTCCGATCCGTTCGAAGGCAAAGAGTATCTGACCAAGATAGGACCAGACCTCCAATCGATTGAGCGAGTTTACGGAGCGGCGAACGAGATTGGCCAGCTCTGCCAGGAAAATATCACCTGGAGCCTCAGGGGCGGCGGCAGTAAGACCAGCGCCAAAGTCTATTTCTACGACCGGACCTTAAACCTTACACCCGTAACCGCGGACCGGCAATTCAATAACCAAAGCGACGTCTTTGAATTTGATTTCGGTAACGCCCCGCCTTTTAACCCTGTCACTTCGGGAACAACAACCTACAACGACTGCCCATCCACCATAACCGCACTCACCGCGAATTACTTGCGCCGCACGCATACTGATTTCAAGTCTTCCGGATCTTTCGACACTTATAGCCAATTGGACGCAACATCCAATGCTTATTCCCCCTTCCTGCGCTCGTTGCCGACCACCCAAAGAGTATTTGATCCGGCCTCTGGGTTCAGCGCATTTACGACATATACTTACGATTCCCCCATCGCTGAAAATTGCACGGTTGAGGGAAACTCCCTCACCAACGAAACGGGGCGCGGCAATATCGCAACAATTACACGAACGGTGAATGGTGACCAAACCAGCATTATAACGGCAAAAACGTACGATAACTTAGGAAATATCTTATCAGCAACCGACGGGAGGGAAAAGGTCACAACCTTCGGCTACGCAGATAACTTCAACGGCCCGCAACCATCCTCATCGACGCGCGGGTTCCTAACTTCGGTCAAATACCCGGCGGCCCAACCCGGGGATCCACAAGTGTCAAAGACAATGAAGTACGATTACAACTCAGGCCGCCTTTATTCCGTCACTGATCCGAACGGCCTAACAACCATTCTGGAATATACTGACCCCCTGGATCGGTTGACGTTAGCAACCCGCGCTGGCCAACGCACCAAATTCACTTACATCGATACACCCAACGCGATGAAGGTAATAACGCAGGCCGATCAGTACGTAGCCGATTACCGTTACAATTCGGAAACCTCATTTGATTCGTTCGGCCGACCCTTCCTCGAAACCAAAGGAACGTCCCCCACAATCCAGGTACAGCGAACGTACGATGGACTGGGCCGTCTGCAAAGACAGCACCGACCACGCTATGGATCTACTTATGCGGGGGCAATTGACTACACTTATGATGCCCTTGGCCGAACAGTAACAACCACCGATGCGTGGAACGCTTCAGTTACAAACCAGACATACGATGGACCGGACGTTATCTCCATCGATCCCAAATCCAAACAGCGCCGCTCCGAATTCGACGGCTTGGGGCGGCTGGTGAAGGTGGTGGAGGACCCTCAGATTCTGAACCACCAAACCTATTACACTTACAACGTCCTGGATAACTTGACCAGCGTGATTCAAGGGGCTCAGAGCCGCACTTTTACTTATGATGCCATTGGCAGGTTGAAATCCGCCACAAACCCCGAAAGTGGAACTACGTCGTACAATTACGATCCCAACGGAAACCTGGTGAAGCGGGTCGACGCCCGCGGTTGGACACTCTGCTTTGGGCTCTGGACGGGATCATCGTGCACTACCACTCAAGGTTCAACCCAGTATGGATACGATACCTGGAACCGCCCCCTGCGCAAGCAATACAGCGCCGGCGACACGCCTAATGTTGACTATTGCTACGACGGGAAAACCGGATCCTGCACAAGTGCGGCGGCATCGACAGAAATCGGCAGACTTACTTACCACACCAACACCCTTTCCGGATCAACGATCTCGTCCATGGCTTACGTTCACGATCTCGCGGGACGCATTACCCAGTCGACGCAAACCACAGCCGGCGCGCCTTCGGCCTACACTTTCAACTACGCCTATTTCCTGGATTCCACGCTGGCGCGCACAACAACAGGCGCCACCGGGCGAAACCTCCGCAATTGTTACGACGACCAAGGTCGCCTTTATTGGGTGTCGGCTTCCCCGGCAGTGACCGACGTAACCTGCGCGAACAACCCGACCACGGCGCCCGCGCAATATTACGCCAAGTATGAAAGTTACAGCCCTGGGGGAGTCGAATGGAACGTCCGTTATGGCACATCGCCGCAAACATTTCTCCAGACCTGCACCGATCTTTCACAAAGCTACACCGGCCTCCGCGTGGGAGCCAGCGGCAACGGTTCCACTTCGGATTGCTCGCGTGTTACAGGCGATCTGTTCACCGAAACCTGGACCTACAACTATGGGCAAAATAATGGATCAGTGGACTCGGTGGACCAATATCTTCCGGGAGGGGCCAACGTCAATCATCTCCGCGCGTTGTATACCTACGACTCTCTGAACCGTGTCGGCAAACAAGAAGAATATCTGCTGAATGCATCGGGAAATATCGCCTCCGGCTGGCAACTGGCATTCAATTATGACCGCTACGGCAACCGCATTGTGGACCAAGGCCAATCCTTCCCTTACACCGACATAGCGGCCAAAGGACTAAGTCAGTATAACAGCGCTAACCAGCTAATTCGGAGCACGGGGGGCGTAGGCGGGCAAGACATCACTTACGATAGCGCGGGCAACATGCTTTCCCATCCAGCGCTGGGTACATATACCTTTGATGCTGAGAACCGTCAAACGAGCGCGGTGACAAGTTCGGGCTCGGCGCAGTATGTCTACGATGGCGACGGCAAGCGAGTGAAGAAAGTGGTTGGCGGGGTGACCACTTACTTTGCCTACGATGCTTTTGGCCAGCTTGCCTACGAATATTCGACGGGTTCATCAACGCAAAACGGGACGCAGTATCTGGTGCATGATGCCTTGGGCAGCACGCGGATGGTGCTGGATCAGAGCGGGAACGTGATGTCTCGGCGGGATTACTTTGCGTTTGGCGATGAGATTCCCGGCAGCGCATCGTTTAACGGGCGCGGTGATGCGGCGTTGAAGTATAACCAGGCCTTTGCGGGGACTCAGATGTATACCGGCAAAGAACGAGATGTGGAAACTGGGCTGGACTATTTTCAGGCCAGATACTTGAGTGCCGCCCAAGGCAGGTTTACGTCCGTCGATCCTGTGTCCGGTGGGCCAAGTGACCCACAGAGTTGGAACATGTATGC
>JANXXI010000147.1 GCA_025350695.1 Acidobacteriota bacterium | reverse complement strand
ATCAATATGCGGCGTGCGAATTGAGGGCGAGCCATAGCAGCCCAGGTCGCCGTAACCTTGGTCGTCGGCCATAACCAGGATGATGTTCGGCGGCTTCGTTTTGGCTAACGCGCTGGTGGAAATTAGCTGGAGAAAGTTGCGGCGATTCACTTCCAACATGCTACCCGATTTGCTTCCTTGCGTTCTCGCCAGCCGGCAATTGCCGCCATTTGGAATTCAGCTTAAATTGTTGGCGAAAGGACCCACCGGCTTAGGTAGAGTACAAAGAGTGCCGTCTTCAACTTCATTCATTCCTCGCGAACACGGTGCGTGGGGGATGCTGGCGCAATCTTTCTTTGCCGGTCTGATTCTTGCTCGGGGCATCACTTGAATCACACTACCGGCCGCCGCGACGGTGCTCTTGATGTTTGTGCTGCGCGAGCCGCTGGTTTTTCTCGGTCGCCAAGCCTTCGTCTGGAAAAATCCACACGAAGACACGCCTGCAGCCCGACGTCTGGTTTCGATTTATGTGCTGCTACTGATCCTCGCCGGCTGTCTGCTTTTGGTGGGACTCCCATCGAGGATCGTAATCGCTCTTGGCGTTCCGGCTTTCCTGCTGCTGGCCGCGGGTACATGGTTAACGGTGAACAATCAACAACGATCGGTATGGTTCCAAGTAGTCAGCGCTGTTGGGCTGAATGCCTCGGCGTTGCTCGCCTGGGTTTCCGTTCGGCCGCTAATTCAATCGTCGATCTTGGTGTTATGGGCCATCCTTAGTGCTCACGCCATCGCAGCTGTCTTGGTGGTGCATGCCCATCTCGACGCTCGCATCGCCTCGAAAAAGGGAGAGCTATCCGGCATTTCAAAACCAGCTTGGATTGCGCAGGCGTGCCTTCTCGCCGGAGCGGTAATTTGCATCGCGTTTGGGCAACCGGCACTGTCCGCACCGCTGTTATTAAGCGCTACGGTGCACCTCTTGAACCTTGGACGACTGAAGAATCCAGAGACTCTCTCAACGCCGCTCAAAATAGTCGGGTGGAGGGCCTTTGCACTCTCTATCTGCGTAGCTGGAATTACTATTGGAGCGATCTGGCGCCTGTAATAACAATCCTTACGCGTAAATCCCAGGAGCCTCGTGACCCAAGGCCTGCACGTACTCGATATACGAACCGGGATACACTCGCGGATTCCGTTCCGTGCCACTTTCGCCGCCAAGTTCCAACACACGCGTGCCCAGACCGCGCAAGAACATGCGGTCGTGCGAGACGAAGATCATGGTTCCTTCAAAATTCTTCAAGGCTTCCACCAGCATCTCTTTGGTCGCCAGGTCCAAGTGATTCGTAGGCTCGTCAAGCACCAGGAAATTTGGCGGATTGAACAGCATGCGGGCCATGGCCAGACGCGATTTTTCACCGCCTGAAAGCGAACGGATCTTTTTGTCGACGTCCTCACCGGAGAACTGAAACGCTCCGGCCAGCGAGCGTAGCGAGCCGATGGTGTCTTGCGGGAAATCGCGCTGCAGCTGCTCGTCTATCGTGAGATCGGGATTCAAAACTTCGAGCGACTGTTGCGCAAAGTAGCCCATCTGCAAGCTGGCGCCGAGGCGAACGTCACCGGCATCGGGAGGTAGCGCGCCGGCGATCATCTTAAGCAGCGTGCTTTTCCCCGCTCCATTGCGCCCCATGACGGCCCAGCGTTCGCCGCGACGCACGGTAAGATTGAAGCCATCGTAAATTACGCGCGGGCCGAAGCTCTTGTGCAGGTTTTCAAGCATGGCCACTTGATCGCCGGAACGGGCCGGCGTGCGGAACTCGAACTTCACAACCTGGCGCTTTTTCGGTAGTTCGATCTTCTCGATCTTATCCAATGCCTTGATGCGGCTCTGCACCTGCGCTGCTTTGGCGGCGTGCGTTTTGAAACGATCTATGAAACGTTGCTCTTTAGCCAACATCGCCTGTTGGCGGGAAAATTGTGCTTGCTGATTGGTTTCGCGGATGGTGCGTTCCCGTTCGTAAAAATCGTAATTGCCGGTGTATGTGATGATTTCACCCGCATCGATTTCGGCGATCTTCGAAACGATTCGATTCATGAACTCGCGGTCGTGTGAGGTCATCAACAGGGCGCCGCTGTAATTTTTCAGAAATTCTTCCAGCCAAATGATGGATTCCAGATCCAAGTGATTGGTGGGTTCGTCCATTAACAGCACGTCAGGCTTGCCCAGCAGTACTCGGGCAAGGGCCACACGCATTTTCCAACCACCCGAGAGGGCGCCAACATCCCCGTCAATTTGATCATCTTTGAACCCGAGACCGTGAAGCACTTCGCGCGCTTGCGCCTCAAGCGTATAGCCGCCCAGGTGTTCGTACTCCTCCTGTACATGGCCAAAGCGGTCCAAAATTTTATCCATTTCATCGGCGCGAGTGGGGTCTTCAAGAGCTTGCTGCAGGCTCTCCAATTCGTGATGGAGGTCACCGACGCGGCCGCTGCCCGCGATAGCTTCGTCGAGAACCGTGCGGCCCGACATTTCCTCGACATCCTGGCGAAAGTACCCGATCGTGGTCTTTTTGGGGACGGAGACATCGCCATCATCGGCGGATTCCTCACCGGTCACCATGCGGAAAAGGGTAGTCTTGCCGGAACCGTTGGGGCCAACCAAACCTACCTTCTCACCTGAGTTCAATTGAAAGGAAGCATCAACGAAGATTAGTTGTTTTCCATATTGTTTGTTGATGTTTGAAAAAGAGATCATCCACTACCAAGCTAGCAAAGTGCGGGCGGTTGGCGTGGAATGAGGCTGGAAGCCGAGGATGGTAAACTTGAGGTAACACAACCATGTGAGCACGGCAACCATGATGACCGTTGAGCAGTTCGCTCAGATGCGTATCAGCGAGACCGAGGATTACGAATTGGTTGATGGAGAGTTGATCTCTTCGCCGAGCGGAACTTACGAGCATGCGCCGAACCAGAGACACAATTTCAATGGCGCTGAATATCTTTTTTGCTCAAAATCCCATTGGAGCGGCTGTGTGCGAAATGGACTGCCGTTTATCTCCGGGCGCCGTCCGGCGGCCAGATGTGTCTGTCTTCTTCGCAACAGTCCCAGAGATCGAAGTTCCAATTCCCTTCCCCCCCCGATATCGCAGTGGAAGTGCTTTCTCCGTCCGAGGTTGCCATCGACGCCAATCGAAAGGTCCTCGACTATCTAAAGGCGGGGACAAAAGAAGTATCGGTTGTCGACCGCGACAATGGTGAAGTCTTCTTGTATACTTCAACCGCTGTCCATTTGTTTCGCGGCGCCGATGTGCTGGAGACCCCACTCCTGCCTGGTTTCAACCTCGGTCTTCCAGAATTGCTCTGATCCCGCTAACTTTCAAAACCCAAACTCCGTATTAAAAATCCGGGGTCGCTATAATTAGAAGTTGAAATGCCGACAATATACGACGTTGCGAAGCTGGCCGGTGTGTCCACCTATACAGTCTCCGCCGTGATCAATCGCTCGGCCTACGTGAGCCCGGAACTGACTGCTCGTGTGGAACAGGCCGTCCAGCAACTGGACTACACCGTGAACCACATGGCGCGCAGCCTGCAAACCCGGCAGACCATGAACGTCGGAATGCTCTTGCCTGATGTTGGCAATCCGTTTTACGCCAAGGTTGTGCGAGGGGCCGAGGACAAATTGGACGAAGCCGGGTATCGGGTAATTATTGGCAATACAAGTAACAGCCGGAAGGAACAAAACCGGTATCTTGAGCTGTTTCGTTCCGGGCAGATTGACGGAATGCTCCTATTTCTCGCAAGTGGTGATCAATCGGAATTAAAGCAGTTGGTATCCAAGAAAAAGCCAATTGTTTTTCTTGGCCGCATTCCCAGCTTTCCAGCCGACCACGTCACGGCGGACAATGTCCGTGGAGCGGAATTGGCGGTTGAGTACCTCATTAGTAAAGGCCATCAACGGATCGGTATTATCATCGGCCAAGAGGATCTTTCCCCAAGTGTGCAACGCGTGGAAGGTTGGCGCAATACTCTGACGAAAAAAGGCTTGTCGAGTCCGGAAGAATATATCGCCACGGGGGACTGGGGTGCTGAATCGGGCTACCGTTGCGCGCAACAATTGTTGAAGCTAGAGCCACGGCCCTCAGCCCTGTTCGTTGCCAATTTCATGATGATGACGGGAGTGTTGCGGGCAGTGAAAGATGCTGGCCTTCGCAATCCGGAAGACGTGCGGGTGGCAAGTTGCGATGACGCCGAATGGTTGGACTGCTTCTCTCCCCCTGTAACAACTATTGAGCAGCCTAGCTATGAATTGGGCGCAGAGGGCGCTGCATTACTACTTGCGCGGCTGCAGGATCCAGGGCGCGAGGCTTGTCATTTGGTACTGCAACCTAAATTGAAAATCCGCGAGTAACTGCATCCCGTGTCAATTCTAAAACACGAGCAAACGGAAAAAGTTATTGCCGCCGGATAAACCACGCCTGGCAATCCACCGGATCCATCCCATCCGCCGGCCTTACTCGATGATAATTGCCGTCTTGATCCATGACACGCGCGCGAACGGTATCGGCAAAATAGGCATCCAGCATCTCGTACTTCAGTCGTCGAACGTGTGCGGGGTTCTCCACCGGAAACATCGTCTCCACGCGGCGGTTTAAATTCCGCGGCATCATGTCAGCGCTGCCGCAAAAGATCTCTTCCTGTCCGCCATTCCGGAAATAGAAAATACGGCTGTGCTCCAGAAAGCGCCCTAAAATGCTTCGCACTTGGATGTTCTCACTCACACCAGTAAGGCCAGGCCGCAGGCAGCAGATGCCACGCACGATCAGATCCACCTTGACTCCGGCGCGCGAGGCCTTGTATAAGAGTTCAATGATTCCGGGATCCTCAAGCGCATTCATCTTGAACACTATATGGCCCGGACTGGCTGGGCTGTGCTTGTCTATCTCACGCCGGATCATGTCTTCCAAGCGGGCCCGCATGTTGATAGGAGCCACTAACAGCTTCTGAAAAGATCGTTTCGCGGAATAACCGGTAAGGAAATTGAACAGATCCGTTGCATCCTGGCCGATGCCTTCCTTAGCCGTGAAGAAGCTCAAATCCGTATATAACCGTCCCGTCGATGCATTGTAGTTCCCAGTGCCCAGATGCACATAACGTTTAATGCCGCCCGCCTCCCGGCGCAACACCAGGGCAACCTTGCAATGGACCTTCAGCCCAGGCAATCCATACACCACGTGGACGCCCTCAGCTTCCAGGGCCTGCGCCCATTCAATGTTACTCTCCTCATCGAAGCGCGCTTTCAATTCAAGCAGAACCGCTACTTCCTTGCCGCTCTTAATGGCCTCAAGCAACGCCGCCACAATCGGTGAATTGCGGCCCACGCGATAGAGTGTCATCTTGATCGCCAGCACTTGCGGATCGGCCGCCGCCTGGTTCAAGAAATCTACCACGGGAAGGAAGGATTGGTATGGGTGATGCAGCAGCGTGTCTTCGTTGCGAATCAGATTAAAGATCGATTCGTCCCGCTTATCCTTCGCGGGCCAAGGCGCGGGCGTGTGGGGAGTGTCTTTCAATTCGGGCAGGTCCAGTTCATGGACTTGCATCAGCTGCTTCAAATCCAGTGGTCCGTCTACCTTGTAAACGTCCTCACGGCGAATCTCCAGGTTCTCCACAAGAAAGTCCAACACATGCGCGGGGACATTGGCTTTCACCGTCAGCCGCACCACTGCGCGGAAACGCCGTTTCCATACGGCATCTTCAATCGACTCCAGCAGATCGTCGCTTTCGAGTTCTTGAATCACCAGTTCGGCATCGCGTGTAACATGGAACGCGTGGCATTCGGCGATGTCCATGCGGGGGAACAAAAGCCCCAGGTTGGCCGCCACCACTTCTTCAATCCACACGAAGCAGTGCTTCGCCCTTTCCGAGCGCACAGGCAGCAGGCGCGGCACGGTATCCGGCAGTTTGACCCGTGCGAATAGAAGCTGCCCTTCCTCGTCGCGAATCACCACAACCATATTCCTGCTCAGGTTGGAAATATGCGGAAATGGGCGGCCTTGATCCACGGCCAGCGGCGTCAATAAAGGAAAGATCTCGGCATGGAATTGTCGATCCAGTTCCCAGCGTTCCTCTACGGTCAATGAAGAATAGTCCGATAGTTCAATGCCGGATTGCCCCAGCGCGGTAACCAACTCTTCATTGAATAATTTGTAGGCTTCGCTCGATAGTCGATTGACCTCAGCCCGGATGCGTTTCAGTTTTGCCGCCGCAGCTTCTATTTCCGATGAAGTCGAAAGCGCCCGGGTCCAATTTGCCCTTCAGCACGGCGACGCGAACCATGAAAAACTCGTCCAAATTTGACGAAAAAATCGAAAGAAACTTCACACGCTCAAGGAGCGGATTTTCGCGATCCCGCGCTTCCTCCAAAACCCTGTTTTGAAAGCTCAGTAAGCTTAGCTCCCGATCAAGATAAAGGCTGGCCGACTTCAAATCGATCAAGGCGTCAACTGAAGTCGCCGTCATTGCGCCGTGGTCAGCCATTCGTTTCTGATTGTGCCATGAATACTTGGTTTAATAGAATGAATTTTGTGTTTCAATCAGATGACAAGTCCTAAATTACCTGCCGGGTACGATATGGTGGTACCTTGATGGCCAATCCGTTTACAAGCAAATCCTTCTGGTGGGCCACACTGCTGTTCGCCTTTGCTGGTGTGATGTTGAGCTTTTATGCCGGCTATGTCGCCGAATCGCAAGGCGTGGCCTCAACCTCAGAGCATGTCTCCGCACTCCGCAATCAAATGCTGATCGCAACCGCCGGCGCGACAGTACTGTGGGTACTGGTGGTTGGGCTTTACCTTTCCGATTCAGACAGCCGTATTCAGCAGCAGAGAAGGTTTGTAGAAGGGGTGTTTGAAAACCCGTCCGCTGAAGTGAAACTCCCCTCAGGCGACGATGAATTAGGAGCGCTTTCACGAACTCTGCGCGATATCCATCCTAAGATCCAACAACTCGACCGTCAGGCCAGAAGCGAATTGTCCCTGCGCGAACTCATACTCTCGAACATGGTCGAAGGAATTCTGGCGGTCGACAAACACATGCGCATCACGTTTGGAAACGACACGTTTGTGGAGTATTGCGGCGCTTCATCAGGACCGTTGACCACGGGGCAGCATGTCCTGACCCTTGTGCGCGCTCCCGAATTTTTGGACCTGATGAGCGAAGTCATCCGCACCGGCCAACCCCAACAAGCGCGAATGGAATTGGCAATTAACCGCGGTCGGCGCTGCGAAGTAAACGCGCGGCCTTTCGGCGAAGCCGGCTCCGCTGGCGCTATTGCAGTTGTGCGCGACATAACGGAACTGGAACGGCTGGAGCGCGCCCGGCGCGATTTCGTAACCAACATCTCTCATGAATTGCGCACCCCTCTTGCCGCCATTCAAGGTTATGCCGAAACACTCCTTGAAGGCGGACTTGCTCCGGAAACCTTCGAGGGTAAGTCGATTGCAACCATCCATCGCCACGCCGTGCGCCTCGGCAACGTCGCCGCCGATTTGTTGACACTCTCTGAAATCGAAGCAGGATCACCTCTCGAAGATGCACGGTCGTTTTCGATCGATGGCGTCATTGGCTCGGCCATGCGAGCCGTTGAGGCCGAAGCGGAAATCCGCGAAGTGCTACTCATTCGAATGGGCTCCGTCGACGCACTTGTCTTCGGCCATCGCAAGCGCCTTGAACAAGCCCTAATCAATCTCATTGACAACGGAATCCGCTTTAACCGCCAAGGCGGGGAGGTCCGCGTGGAAACTTCGGCGCCAGGCGATGGAACCGCGCGCATCACCGTCACCGATACCGGTATCGGCATCCCATCCGAACATTGGAGCCGCGTCTTTGAACGCTTTTATCGAGTTGACAAAGCGCGCTCTCGAGAAACCGGTGGTACTGGTTTAGGGCTCTCCATCGTCAAGCATGCGGTTGAGCAAATGAAAGGGACCATTCACGTGGAAAGCCAAATCGGCAAAGGGACGAAGTTCACGATTACATTACCCGAGGCGATGTAACCGCTTCCAAACTAATCTCCACTGCAAACCCCCGCGGCCGCTTGTTTCGCGCCTTCACCGTCCCCCGCATCGCCTCCACCGAACTCTTCACAATCGCCAAACCCAAACCTGTGCCGCCGCTCTTGCGGTCCCGGGCTGTTTCCAGCCGGAAAAACGGCTTGAAGATTTCTTCAAGTTGGGCCTCGGGAACCCCGTTACCCTGATCGGACACCACGATATTCACGCGGCCTCCCTTACTCTCCGCTGTAACGATCACAGGCCCATCAGCGCCTCCGTAGCGGTACGCATTTCTTACAAGGTTCGCCACGGCCCGGAACAAATACTCACGATCCGCCAATACCTCTAATCCTTCATCCGCCTGAACGTTGGCGCGCCATTGCGGCGTGGCTTCCAATACCACGGCCCGGTTCAGAGACTCCAGCACGTTTACTGCCGCCAGCGGCAACGCTTCACTGCGCATGCTCGATTTCGAGAACGACATTAACTCGTCCACCAATCCGCGCAAATGCTCCACATCCTCACGCAGATCGTTAAGTTGTTCCTGCTGCGCGTGGCTCGCGCCTCGTCCCAGCAACTCCACTTCAAGTTCCATGCGCGCTAGCGGCGACCGAAGCTCATGCGCCACACCCGCTAAAAATAACTTCTGTCCTTCCACATAGCCCTTCAATTTGGTAGACATCTGTTGGATCGATGCCCCTAACGCTCCAACTTCATCGTTCCGCCGTTCGCTCACATCCACATCAAAGTGGCCTTCGGCGATCTGCCCTGTCGCATGCTCCATTCGCTTCACGGACTTTGTCAGTCCCCGTATGAACGGCAGCCAACAGAGTGCGGAAATTGTCAGCGCGCCGAACACAAACTGAAAACCAGGAGCCAGGGAAAGAAAGAAACCATGACCTACCAGCGAATCGGTGACAAGAAAAAGTGTTCCTCGAATTGGGGGACCTTCGAGGTCTCGATCCCGAACCGGAAGGCGGCTGCCGATCCAGTATCGAGTGGGTTCGCCGGCTCGAACATAGAATACTGACCCGCGACGTTCCGGCGGCCCACCTTTCTTTCCCTTTGGCCCACCTTTCTTCCCCCTGGGCGGCGGCCCGAAGTCATCCGGTCCCTCTCCTGGCGGTCCATCTTCCCCGAACCGTGGTGGGCGATCCTCTCCCGGAGGTCTTAAACCCTCCATAAGCTTTTCCGCAACTGCTTTCGGTAATACGATTGCCGGCCCGCCTAGTTGATCTCCCTCATTGCCAAAAAGATAGAAATCCATTTCCATCCGCGCGCGATATTTGCCAAGCAATCCGGTGCGCGCATCCGCTTGCGTGTCCTCCAATTCGAGTGCAATTTCATTGGTTATCGCCATCACTTTTTCACGAATCAGGTTGAACCTGAATGACTCCAAACTGCCCCGCATGACAAACGCGGTCAATGCCGCTAAACCGGCCAGGTTCAGCAATGCCAGCAATAGGACCTTTGAAGAAAGGGATCTTATTCCCATGGCTCATCATCCGGTCGCCGCATGCGGTAGCCAGCGCCTCGCACGGTTTCGATGAAGCGCGGTGATTTGGGATCGTCGTTCAATTTCCGCCGTAGCGAAGAAATGTGCACGTCGATAGCTCTGTCGAAGCTTTCAAAATCCCGATCAGCCACTTCCACCAGCAATTGTTCTCGCGATTTTACCCGGCCAAGTCCACGCGCCAAGCACAACAAAATATCGTATTCGGCGGGAGTCAAGGGCAACGGCTGTCCATCCAGCGCTACCTTGTGCGCTTCCGGATCGATCCACAATCCCCCGTTGACAATGGCAGCTTCACCCTTAGCCGCCCTAGCCGCCGTCGACACAACCGAGCGCCGCAACACAGCCCTCAGCCGCGCCAGCAATTCGCGAGTGGAAAAAGTCTTCGGCAAATAGTCGTCCGCCCCTGATTCAAGGCCGGCGATCCTATCCGTTTCATCGCCCATCGCGGTCAACATCAACACAGGAATATTCGACTTTTTGCGTAGCGCCTGCAATACCTCAAAGCCGCCCATTCCGGGCAGCATCACGTCCAAAAAAATTGCTTGGTACGATTCCGATAGGGCGCGCCGCAACCCATCCGGCCCGTTGTACACGGTATCCAAAGAATAACCGAACGGCTCAAGATAAGTGCGTACAAGACGGCACAATTTCTCATCATCATCGATCATCAGCAGGCGCGTGGGGGAATAAGGTTCCATCGGTCTCAGGGCTTAAAGATTCCCCATAATAACCGGAGAACCAGAATCGACGGTTAACATTTACTTAACATTTACAATACTGGGCGGCACTCGAAAAACGGGGACTGAGGGAAAAGACAGCCTTTTTTCGCAAGTTACTCTTTAGAAAAGTCAATTGCTTGCGATGGCGAAAAAAGATGTCAGTTTCGTCAGTCCCCGTTTTCAGCCCAGACCGCCCGCGCACCGGCGCGGGGTGGATTACGGCTTTAGATTTCCGCCGTTTCCAAAAGTCTACGCGGACAAGCAAAGCCCCGAGGCGAACCTCGGGGTCTGTTTGATGAGTTATCGTGCGAAGAGCTATTGCACTACTGGCGTGGGTGGCGGCACCGGAGCGGGCTTTTCAGCCTTCTCTGCCTTTTCCTTCGGCTTGGCCGCAACAGGAATTTCCTTCTTCGGACTAATAATGATGTGGGCGTTGCGACCTTCAAGACGCGGTGAGCCTTCCACGGCTCCGATGGTCGCTAAGTCGCCGGCGAAGCGCAACAACAACTGACGGCCTAAATCGGTATGGGCAATTTCGCGGCCGCGGAACTGCACGATGGCCTTCACGCGATTGCCGTCCTTCAAAAACTTGATGGCGTGGTTCTTCTTGAACTCGTAATCGTGATCATCGGTGTTGGGGCGGAACTTCAGCTCCTTCACTTGAATGACGTGCTGCTTCTTCTTCGCTTCGTGCGACTTCTTCTTTTGCTCGTACTGCCACTGACCGTAGTCCATCGCTTTCGCAACGGGCGGATCGGCTGTGGGCGAGACCAGAATGAGGTCAAGCTCCAACTCTTTAGCGCGGCGAATTGCCACTTGTGTGGGGAGTACTTCTACTGAACCGTCCGGGAACACGGCCCGGACTTCCTTGGCGCGAATTGCTTCGTTGACATTTTCGCGAATCTTTTGCGGTAGGCGCCGTGGGGCGAAGGAAGGTCTATTTGGATACATTCAAAATCTACCCTAAGTGTATCATCAACTTAACATTCGCAAAGGGGGGGCACCGCTAGATCCTTTGGGGTTACCCGAAGCTACCGGCTCCGGGATGGCGTCACCCTCGCCGGGAGCAAGGAATAGATTAGCTTCCAATCCATGTTGGCGGGTATAGAGATCATGGTACCTGCCCTCCATTCCATACAGCTCGGCGTGCGTTCCGCGTTCTACAATACGGCCGCCTTCGACGACCAAAATCTGATCAGAACGGCGAATGGTGGAGAGCCTATGGGCAATTACAAAAGTTGTGCGACCCTGCATTAAATGCGAAAGACCTTGCTGAATCATTGCTTCCGATTCGCTGTCGAGGCTGGAAGTGGCCTCGTCTAATATGAGGATGCGTGGGTCAGCAAGAATTGCGCGGGCGATGGAGACACGTTGGCGTTGGCCGCCGGAAAGCCTCACGCCGCGTTCGCCGACGATGGTGCCGTAGCCTTCGGCGAAGCGTTCACAAAATTCATCGACGCGAGCGATGCGGCAGGCGTTGAGGATTTCTTCGTCCGTTGCCCCGGGGCGCGAGAATGCAATGTTTTCTTTGATAGAACCATCGAACAGGAATGATTCCTGGAGAACGACGCCGATCTGCGTACGGTATGAAGATAGCTTGGCAGTGGAAAGATCAACGCCATCCACCGTGACCGTCCCATTGGTGGGCTTATGGAATGCGGCGATGAGACCGATGATAGTAGACTTGCCGGAGCCGGAACTGCCGACCAACGCCGTGACTGTGCCTGGCTTCGATTCAAAGCTGACGTCTTCGAGCACGGGCTTGCCTTCTTCATATTCGAAGTCGACGTGATTGAACTTGATTTCGCCATTGATGACCGGCAGCGCGACGGTGCGGTTCGGATCTTCATCCTCTGGCTGCACGCTTAGAATTTCGCGTGTGCGTTCCAGGCCGGCGAATGCTTCGGTCAACTGCGTGCCGATGTTGACGATCTGGAAAATTGGGGCAACGAGGGTGGCGAGGAACGCAGTAAAGGTGACGAAGCCGCCGAGTGTCATTTGACCGGCGAAAATTTGCTTCGAGCCGATAAACATCACGAGCGCTCCGACGATGCCGAGCAGCACGGTGGCCGACAGGCTCATAATCGACATGCCGGTTAGGGAGCTGAGCACGTTATCCAAAATGCGTTTGACGCCCCTGCCAAACACTTCTTCTTCACGCTTTTCGGCATGGTAACCCTTAACCACGCGAACGCCGCCCAACGATTCCGTGAGGCGGCCAGTAACTTCGGCACTGATCTTGCCGCGTTCCCGGAAGATGGGCCGCAGCGTGGAAAATGCTTTTTGCAAAACGAAGCCAAACGAGAGAACCACGGCCAGGGCCATGCCGGTGAGCATGGGACTGATGTTGAGCAAAACGAACAGTGCGAGAAACGCGGTGAGGATGCCGCCCAGTAGTTCGACCAGCCCGGTGCCGACGAGGTTGCGGACGCCTTCGACATCGTTCATGATGCGCGAGACGAGCTCGCCGGACTTGTGCGTATCGAAGTAAGAAATGGGCAGGCGCGCGACGTGCGATTGGACCTTTTGACGAAGCTCGGCGATGAGGCGTTGCGCGGCTTTCGAGAGTAGTTGCGTAAGAGTGAAGGAGCTGATGCCTTGCAGGATGGTGGCTCCGACGACGGCGGCGACGAGGGGAACCAGCATGTCCTGGTTATGTTTGCCAATGATGTCATCGACCAAGTAACGCATGGAGGCGGGCAGGACCATGCCGGCGAGGCGGCTGATGACGATGAGCAGCAGGCCGATGGCGAGGGAGCCTTTGCGCGGTTCGACGATGGCTTTGATATCGGGCCAGAGGGCTCGGAGGCGTTGGGGTGCGGGTGCGGCGGGTTTCTTCGCTGGCGTGGATGACATGGATACCTTTCTAGATGATTTTGAGCGCTCCGCCGATGCGGAAAGCGGGTTAATGTTCATGGATCGCATAGACTTTAGTTTGTATATCCAGGGTACTCGATGCAGAGGTGGGGGCTGGGAGTGGTGGGAGGTAAAGGGGTCAATTTGTTGGGGAAATGGTTGCTCGTTCGTCAGTGATTGACGAGGTTCGCAAGAAATTTTCTTAAGCAACTAACGTATTGATACCGGTGCGGCCTAGGCTTTTGCGGCTTCGAATAGGTAGGCGGCGCGATCAGCCCACTGATGCCGGCTCCGATGATGGCTAATGGTTTTCTTGTGATTAGCTCTGGCAAACGGACTCCTTCTTTCTTTAGAATAACCGGGGAGCGCCGCGTTCCCCGGCGGGTGGGCCTGTTCCTTTGAATCCCCAAACGGCCAGGGCCAAGCCGAGGGCGAGGTCATCCCGGCCTTTTTGCTTGTGACCGTCACCATCGAGGGCGACTAGTTCGTTGCGAAGGCTGGTCCAATTGAGGAGGCCAGGCGACACCTTGATTCGTTTCTGTTCCCATTCCACGGCGAGGCGGGTGAGGAGTTCCCTGCGCGGTACTGAAGTGCCGCTCGATTGGCCGCCTCCGGTGATCATAACTGTTCGAAGGGCGCAAGTTGAACGGGGCGGTTTGCTCAGGCGCACGATTTCTTCGACGGCTACGCCTACGCCGGTTCCGTCCATCCAGATTTCGCGCGCGCCGGAATGGCCGGCGATGCGCCAGATTGAAGCGGCGACTTCGGCATAGCTGGTTTCGAGCGGAAGAGATTCTATCCAGCGGATGACCAGTGCGTCGGCGGGATTGGCAGGGAGCCAGACAAGGCGGACGGGATCTTGCGTTTTTTGCGTGAGCGCCTGTTCGACGACGGTAATGGTTGTGGGGGTGGTGCGTTTGCCGAGATCGACGCCAAGGATGACGGGTTGAAGGCGACGGCTTTAGCATGAAGGGATCCGGAGGGGTGGGATGGTGGAGAACACGTCGTCGAACCATTGTTCGTCGAATAGGCCTTCGTTTACGGAAACGAATTGGCAGAGGAATTCCTGGGCGAACAAGCGGGCGCCGAGCGCGGCTTTTTCGGCTTCGAGATGTTCGGGCCGGAAGCGGGGGCATTCGGTGGCGGGTACGGTGACTTTACGCCAATCTTCCTTGGTAGGAGCCTGGTCGTAGGGATGGTCCGGCGGGTGGGTGTTGGAGAATTCGCGGTAGTAGAATCCGTCCTTATCCTTGGGTGTGGAAAGGAGCCAGATGGCGCCGTCCTTTTGCGTGAGCATGGGACGGACGGCGGTGTAGACAGCGTCGGAGACCATGGCGGCTTCGTCGATGACGAGCATGGTGACGCCGGAAAAGCCGCGAATGACGTCGGGCGAATTGCCAGGGAGGGCGACGATGCGGGAGCGATTGCCGAGAATGATTGAATGCCGATTGATGCCGTCACGGAAGGAGGCGAGACCGAGGCGCAAGGACAGATCCTTCACTTTGCGCAGCAGTTCGGCGGACTGGCGGAGGGTGGGGCCAGCGACGATGCTGAGGGATTCGGGCTGGTGGATGGCGTGAAATAAGAGAGCTACAGCGGCCATCCAACTTTTGCCCCACTGGCGAGTGCAGTTTAATATAACGCGCTTGTTGGGACCGGTGAGGAGTTCCCGCTGCTTTGCTTCCAGCTTCCAACCGAGGAGGGATTCCGCGAAGTCCACGATGCTATTGGGAGAGGCCAGCCGGGCTTGCGAGGTCCTTTTCCTGGTTAGGGTTGCTCCCAGAGGAGATGGCTGTTGGCACTGGCTTGCGTTCTTGTTGGATTCTTTCCTCATGGCTGGAAGGTAGCATGGGCGGGGTGGGGGTTGAGGTTCCGAGTGGGATTGGATGATGGTAAGTCATTTGGTTTGAGTTTGATGGGGATTGCGCTTGGCATGTGATCGGCAGAAAGGAGGGCCCGGTTCGCTTGGTTGGCTGCGGTAGCTTTGTTTCAGGGTGTGTTGCTGGGGCGCCGGATTCTGGTTGTGGTTCCTGCGGGTGAGCGGATTGGGCTGCGGCGGCAGTTAGCTTCGTTTCAACGGGTAATTCTTCTTGCGATGGCGGGGCGAAGATGGGGGTGGCGTTGCCGGACTGGAAATCGGTTAAGACGGGGGTGGGAGGCGGGGGTTGCTGGGGCAATGTGAGGAGCACGTCGCGGAGCCGGCAGTATTGGGTGAGCAGGCGGCGTTCCTGGCTGAGGAGTTGGGACTGTGCTGTGCCCTGACTTTCGAGGGAACTGACGCCGAGGGCGTAGAGGCCGGCGGCGGGGATATCGTCAAATTCGATGCGGATGGCTGGTTCCATGCAGTCGAGCTGGATGCGGACCATGTAGCATTCGGCGGGGGCGATGCGGTTGAGGCGCCAGAGGGTTGTGGCCATTTGGGAGACGAGGCAGCGGGCGATGAGGTTATCGGGGTTGTATTGGAGGAAGTGGGCTTCGACCATGGCTTCGTAATCGGCAATGCTTTCGCCGGGGAGGACGATGGAGCGGGCGTAGGCTCCGTGGGTGGAGGCGTTGAGGGCGGAGGCTTGTTTGCCTAGTGGGGTTTTTGGGCCGGTGGATTTGAGGGCGTTGAGGCGGGAGGTGAGTTTGCGTTTATCGTCGAGTTTCATGGCGATTTCAGGATAGTATGGCGGGGGAAGGGGGGAGGGGTGAAGTGGTTTGGAATCAACGTGGAATGGGTGGTTCATTGGCCATTTTCGGTCCAAATTTCCTTATTGTTTCAGAAGCTTACTGCCCAGTACCAAGCCAGGGTCCTTGCCCGCACATACCAAAATGGATCGAGAAGTAAGGAGGGGCCCGCAAATCGTTTGGTTTGCGGAACGAACCCAATTCCGCCGTTGAAGTTTTAGCGGCCTGATCCATCGCGTGCAAAATAGATTGTTTACTGATCGGCGATCTACCTTAGAATCTGGGTAATTTTGCCCAATTCCCTTCTGTTGGGCGGATTTTTCTATTTGGAACGCCCTTTTTGGTCGAATTAACAATAGTAACCCTTTGGCGGAGCTTAGTAAGAATTCTCGCTCTCCTGGAACGCGAGCCTTTCAGGGTATGGAACATTAGAATCAAAAAAATGGAAAATCAAATGAAACTCATTCAGGCTATCACTTTCGTCATGCTCCCCTTAATGGGAGCCGAAATCCCCACAGTGCGCCTTGAATCGACCTTTGTGGCAGTGACGCCCATCCTGACGCCCTCAATCCCATCGCCCGCGTCTCTCGGCTCGTTGATAACCTGGACAGCAAGTTTGCCCAACCCTAAGAACGAGAAATTGTGGTACCGATTCATAGTTAGAAGCTACGATCAGGGTCATCGGGTGTCTAAGGACTTTGGGCCGGAAAATACCTTTAAGTGGTCGCCGGTTGAACGCGAAGGTACTTACATGGTGGAGGTGACGGTGCGGAACCTTGCCACCGGGCAGCAATCGGAAACTATTGTCCCCTATACGGTCACTTCTAACGTGACAGCAGGCAAGCCTGTTATTAAACCAACCGCGCATCCGTTGGTTTTCCTCTACAGCGCTCCCCCTTGCCCGGCGGACAACTCAATCGTTGTGTATTTCCTGAATCCGAAGACCGGCATAATGCAAAATACTCCAGCAAAGCCATGCGACGGGCTTTTCAGCGTTAATTTTTATATTGCCGGATTGCGCGGTTCTACTCCCTACTATGTAAGGCACCATCTGGAAAGTAAGGGCGTGATCACAGAAGGTCCGCTCTTGACCTTGACTTCGGGAGAAGTTCCGGGGGACGTGCCGGTTACCGGCATAAGCGGCCACTCGGAGGACACCTCGCAAGTGTTGCTCGCTGGATCGTTGTTTACAAAGTTCGTGGCAACGGATATGGGCGGCAATCCCATTTGGTATTACCCTGATTCCATGCTGTTCTTAACTCGCCCGCAGCCAGGGGGGTTCTTTTTCGGCGTAGATGAAAACCAGAAGGGAGATCAATCCAAGCAGATCTTGCGGGAGTTCGACCTAGCCGGCGTCACCGTTTTGGAGACAAATGCCGCTCGGGTCAATGAGCAGCTAATCAAAATGGGAAAGCGTCAGATCAGTGGATTTCATCACGAAGCGCGGCGGACCTCCGACGGCCGGATCATCGTTCTCGCCACAGTGGAACAGATCATGAGCGACGTGCAGGGTCCCGGACCGATGAACATCGTGGGTGACATGATTATTGCCTTGAATGAGGATTTGGAAGTAGTTTGGACCTGGGACGCCTTCGATCATCTTGATGTACGCCGAATGGCGACGCAATTCGACATTTGCACCCCCAATACCTGCCCACCCCTGTTCCTTTCGAAGACCGGGAATGACTGGCTGCATGGAAACGCGCTTTCAGAAACTCCCGATGGGGATCTGCTCTATTCCGCGCGTAGTCAAGATTGGGTAATTAAAATTAATTATGGACACGGCTACGGAACGGGGAAAGTTGAGTGGCGGTTGGGAAAGGATGGTGATTTCACAATGGTTTCGTCGGTCCAAAATCCCTGGTTCTCCCATCAGCACGACCCGGAATTCGAAGATGACGGCATGTTGAGCCTTTTCGATAACGGGAATCTAAGAAAAGACAGCGATGCAATGGCCAACAGCCGTGGGCAGGTTCTGAAACTGGACGAAGCCAGCCGCACTGTGCAACTCGTTTTGAATGCGGATCTTGGCTACTATTCCTTTGCGTTGGGCTCGGCCCAAAAATTGGAGAACGAGAATTATTCATTCGGAGCGGGCTTTCGTCCTGACGGGACCGGAGTATCCGTGGAGGTTGATAGCAACGGAAGTACTGTTTTTTCCGCCGAAAGTTCAGCACCCCAGTACCGCACGTTTCGCATGAAAGATTTGTACACTCCGTAGTGTGTTTCCTATAGTTTCCTCGGGTATTTCTACTAGACGTTCTTTTTTGTTCGGGGTCGCGGCATCATTTGCCTCATTAGGCGTTGCGCAATCTGCAAATCGATCCCCGAACGTCGTTATGATTTACGCCGACGACATGGGATACGGGGATTTAAGTTGTTACGGATCAAGCATTTCCACCCCTAGTTTGGACCGCATGGCGGAAGAGGGGATCCGCTTCAATCACTTCTATTCAGCAAGCCCGGTATGTTCTCCATCCCGTGCTGCCTTAATGACCGGACGGTATCCGAATCGCGTCGGTGTGCCTCGTGTCCTTGACCCTACCGACCCCGGTGGATTGTCGCTCACTGAAACCACTATCGGGGACATGCTGAAAGGCAACGGCTATTCAACTGCCTGCGTCGGAAAGTGGCACCTCGGCCGAAAGTCTGACTACATGCCGACCAATCGCGGTTTCGATGAGTATTTCGGCATCCCCTATAGTCACGACATGTGGCCCCGTCCGCTGATGCAAAACCTCAAGACGATTGAGGAAACGGCTGAACTTACCACGTTGACGCAGCGCTATACCAACTATGCGTTGGACTTTATTCAGCGGTCCAAAAATAGACCGTTCTTCCTGTATATGCCGCATAGCTTTCCGCACATTAATTTGGCTGTATCGCCGGGTTTCGATGGCAAATCCGGACAGGGTTTATATGGAGATGTCGTCCAGGAAATTGATTGGAGTGTGGGGCAGATCCTACAAGCTTTGAAGGATAACAATCTAGACGACAACACCCTGGTGATGTTTTCAAGTGACAACGGGCCGTGGTATCAAGGCAGTCCGGGAAAGTTGCGCGGTCGCAAAGGGGATACCTATGAAGGCGGTATGCGAGAACCTTTCATTGCTCGTTTTCCAGGCCGGATTCCGGCCGGTCAAGTGTCGGACGCAATGGCCACTACGCTCGACATCCTGCCGACAGTTGGCCGGTTGACCGGCGCCTGGCTGCCTGCTCAAATGTTGGACGGAGTAGACCTGATGCCGATCTTCACGGGTCGCGAGAAGAATGTGGATCGCGACGTGTTCTTATATTTCAGCGATATCCATTTGCAGTGCGCCCGTCTTGGACCCTGGAAGCTGCATCTTGCCAGATATAACGTGCCGGTATTCTTGCCCGAACCGGTTGGAGGACGAGTAAACCTTCCATTGCCTCAATCTGAGCTGTACAACGTTTTAGAAGATCCGGAAGAAGGCTACAATCGCGCTTCAAAAAACATGGAAGTAGTTGCCGAGATCAGAGCTCGAGTTGAGAAAATGATTGCTACGTTCCCGATGGAAATTCGCACCGCCTATGAGGACACGAAGAAGCGAAAAGTGCGGCCCACTCCGGAAAACGCTCCACCGGTTGCCGAGGGCTGAGTAGCCCGCACAGACTTACTTGCACGTGAAGTTTTGAGCTTCATCGATGCTGCCTGCCCCGTTGTATTTCGCCACTTGGGGATAAGGGCACATGGGACGGGTCCGCGTAGCTTTTCCATCCTCCATGTGCGAACCCATCAATTGCGCCGGAGCCTTGCCATTCTCCACCCACTCCATTACCGCCCCCAACCAATCGACCGTGCTGCACCCCGGGCCGCCGTTGCAGTGGAACATGCCGGGCACCATGAACAGCCGGTAGAAATCGCGGGTAGGGCCGTTACCCAGGCGCTTCGATACTGTCTCGTAATACTCGATGCCAGGGAACGGATTCACCTGTTGATCGGCCCAACCGGAATATTGAATGATCTTGCCGCCACGTATCTTGAGCGGCGACAAATCAGGGTTGCGCGGATTCAACTCCGCGGCCGCCTTCAGTGTGCGGGGAGGATCCGTATCGAAGTTGAACATCGTGTAGCTCCACGAGGGGCCGGGAGGCGGGTCGAGGATTGCCATCTTCATCTGGCTTTCTGAGCGTGGCAGAACCGTCTTCATGGGGCCGACCAGATTATCGGACCACAACGATTCGCTGCCCACAGGTTCACCGGGGAACAGTTGCTTGCCTTTGGAATTGCGTGGGCCGCCGTAAATCTTGGCTAGCGATTCGATCTGCCCGGCAGTAAAGCAATCCGGTGAATCAGCGGCGGCGCACTTCGGCACATCGCGAGAAGGTTTGAAAACGCAGCGGCGGGGATCGTCGATGATGCCGTCTTGCAAGCCGTCCACGGCATCGCATTTTTCATAGACGAGCTTGGCGAGGAGCGGCAACTTCTCCACCGGGATCGCGCCGTCGCCTAGTTGCGATTGACCAACCCAGTGGCGTCGCATAACGTTGCCGGTAAGATAAAGCCCCGGGGCGCCGATTACCAGGCCGTTGAAATCTTCCGGATAGCGCTGCGCTTCCTGCATGCCCTGGCGGCCACCAGTGGAACAGCCAACCCAATACGAATATTTCGGCGCTCTGCCGTAGTAGGCTTCGATTACTTGCTTTGAAAGCACGGCGGTTTCGTGAACCGAGAGATAAGCGAAGTCCTTCAGCTTTCGCAAGCCGTTGGGATTTTCCGGCGTGACATAGGCGAAGCTGGCTAGCGGCTCTTTGGCGGCGTCGTGGCCGGTGTCCGTGGACGATGCGGCGAAACCCTTGCGCAGCGCGGCGTCGACGGCGCCGATGGAGATTGTGCCGGCCGTGCCACCGTTACCTACCATTTGAAAACGGTCGTTCCAAACGGTGGGCAGCTTGATAGCGAATTTGGCTTCGGGCCAGATGACGCCGCGAACGTCGCAGTGTTCGGGCAAGTTGGCTTTGGCGGCCACCAGTGAGGCGGAATGGATTTTGACTTCCTCGCCGAATGATTTGGCGGCAAGGGCATCGCACTTGACGGCGGGCTCCGTGGCGAGGAGGGCTGCCGCGGATAACGGAAGTAACAGGATAAGTTTCACTCTGGCATCCTATCGCATTTGGGGGTTGCTGGGGGTGCACTGGCTCGCTAGCCTCGCTACGGCGCGACTTTTCAGAGTCGCGCGCCGACCTCGGCTCGGCTCAATTACGGGAAGATTTCTTATCCTTGCTCGCCGATTACTTTGCCGTCTTCCACGAGAACGGTCTTGCGGCCCTGCCTGGCATCGACCGCGTTCTTGGGCTCCATCACTACCATTTTGGATTTCTTCACGGGTTTACTCTTGACTGCCCTAACAGCGCTTGTTAAGGCTTCCGTTGAAGCCCCGAAATACTTGCGATGGAGCGCTTCCAGTTCCGGAGTCTGTGCGTCAGCCGCACTTGGCAAGATATCATTACCGTCCTGACCGGTATTGGCAGGGACGGGTTTCCAGTTGGGCTTGGCCTTTTGGGCCACTTGTTCCGCAGTTGAAGTTGTTGTCTTTTGCGCCATATCAAATTTCCTTACCAGCCGAGTCCGAGACAGGTGAACTGCTTGAGGATCTTGAATTCAATGGACTGCCCGTTCGGCGTCTCCCTGCCGTGAGGAATTCCACGCATATAGTCCAATTTAGCCCCGAATAAAGCTGCTGCGGGGGACTCACCTTGAGTGTAGCGTTTCCAAAAAGCTTCGTGCATTGGGCCACCGAAATAGTTGTACGGCTTCTCAGTGGGTGAGTAGTGGCTTCCGGTGCAACCGATGAACGCCTGCGCACCGGCTTCAAGCCAACTCAAGGCCATGGAGGATTCCGGAGTGATCGCGGCAGGCGTTTTTCCCGATTCAGAATGGGAGGCGGTGACTGTCACAGTCAAAGCGCCCCAGCAACACCCCGCAAGCACCACACCGGAAAAACTCTTGGGAACGTTCGAAAGGTTCATCGCTTCGGTAGCGCCATCGTCGTCTTCTCCCCAAAAGCGGGAAGTATCGGAATCAGAGCCGTGGAGCATAACGTAGACATGAGATGCCGTAGCCTTGCCCTGGCCGACAGCTTTAGGATTCTTGGGTTTGGAAACCAAGAGCGCAGTTTTACCGGGAAGGATTCCGTATGGACCTGACGCAAAAGGCCGGGCGATGTTGCGAATGCCGAAACGATCTGTCTTATTAGTTGGGACCATTGCCGCCAAAGCGGCGTAAACCAATTTTGCCGAGTGCGCGTCTGGAATGCGGCTCACAGGGAGTTCGGGGAGAAGGTCTCCATCGAGATCACTATAGCCTTCATCGTTCCAGACGATGAAGTTATCGGCGTCACTGCTTCTCTGCCCAACCGCCTTGCGGACAGAAGGCGGTAGCGCATCCAGGCGACGGGAGGGCAGCACGTCGTAACCACCCAATATAACCACGCCTTTGTACGGCTTGGCCGCAAGCTGTGGGCGAATCTCCGCGTAGGGATCGAGAGGATTTTGAACATCGTAAACAGTTTGGCCGGCGTCGCGAATGGCTCGCAACACTGCCGCCGATTCCTGATTTCCGATGTTCAGGGCAAGGCGGCGTGAGTTTGTGAGGAACAACAGTGGTGGAAGCTTGCGGCCTGGGGCCAAACGCGGCGCGTCGAGTGCGGCGGGCTTCGGCTTCGGGTCAGACGGAGTCGGGGCCGGGCGAGGTTGGGGTTGGCGCTGTGGCGGATTGGCTCGAGTAATATCGAACGTGACGGTCAAGCGGGTTACGTCCGGTCCAAGCTTCGCCGTGCAGCTGACTTCCGTAATGCCTGAGGAAGACTGCAGAATCTGCGTCTGAACCGAAGGGGACGCCTCCAGGGTTTCGGGTTCCTCGACAAAGGCGTCACCATTTTGAGTGGCGTCGTTCAAGCTGCCTTTTTCAATGGAAAGTACAGCGCCGGACTGACGGAAGGATACAGAGATCATGCCGTTCCGATCGGTTCGGGCCCACTTGATTTCGTTGGTATGCGATTCCAATAGATTGAGCACGCCAGGGTCAGGATGCGTGGCATCGTTCAGTCCGCCGGTATGGGCAAAGGCCTTGGTAGCGGGCCATTGATCCAGCACCGATTGATCCAATCCGTTGTAGCTTGCATGGTGGGTGAGCTTAATAAATTTGTAAGGTCCAGCAGCCGCGACGGTCTGCCGAAGCGCTTTCATCATAGGGGAAAGCCCGGTAACTTCCGCCTTGGCAAATTGCATGTCAGCGGCAAGCAGCGCTGTCGCGGTTCCGGCTTTCAATTTCAAAATGATACTCTGATTGTTGAGCGCCGCGCCTTTGCAAGGCCTGTCTTCGGCACCGTCACCGGCGTTGCCCCGAGATACTAAGGCACGATAGAGGCTGGTGATTTGCTCACTGCCCGCATCGGCGTGATCAGAGATGAGTTGATCGGCTTGATCATTGGACTGGGCTATCGCTTCCGCGCAAACCAGCAGATGTTCCCGGGTTGGGCCGAGAATCTTCAATCCAAAATCTTGAAATGCTGTTTCGATGGGTGTGTGGCTGTCGCGGCCGTAGCGGACAATCTTGGTTCCACTGGCTTTCAGATCAGCCAACATGGAATTGTATCTTTCTTCTAAATTAGCTGCGTCTTGCATGAACTGCTCCAGTTCATCGGTCGCTAGGTCGGAATGGTCTTCTTCTCTTAATTAAGAGAGCAGCCAGGCGATTTGACGGAGCCGCGGCGTCTGGCCTGACGGCATCCTGAGCTCTACCAAATCCGAGCTTTTCGTCGGCTACTAAAGCGAATTCCGCCGTCAGATCGCCGTTTCCTACCAGAGTTGGCAGGCATCCGATATGGTCGGAATGGCAGTGAGATACTACCAGCAAGTCAACCGCGAATGGGGCAGCGTGGCCTAACAACTGTTCCAATTGTTCCGGAATTCCTGGGGAATCGCCACGTCTCTGAAAATCGCCGGGATGACCGCTGTCGATCAGAATTGTCCGAGCTCCGAGCCGCGCAAGAATGCAGTCCCCAAACTTCTCCGTTCCCATGTCGAGCAAGTGAATCTTGAGGGATTGGGCGTCACTAGCAGGTGTTTCCGGCATAAAGCCTCCGTGAATTCGTTGTTAACCGTTGGCTAGTGTAATCCTTTGTTTTCAAAAGGTAGTGACAGATTGTTTAATTTAAAGAATTTTACAACGCGAGGGGGCGGCGGGAGTGAGGACCGCGAGATAAATGCCTTTGGGCATCTCAATTCCAAATTGTCAAAGACCTACGAGGTGTGTGCTTGTTCGGTTTGGCACCGGTGCTTCGCCATTGCGGGTTGCCCTCCGCACCGGGTGAGGTTACGGGAAAGGCGCCGTGGCTTGCGCGTTAGCGAAAGAAAGAACGGATACCAGGATGGGTGTTTGGGCCGGTTCCGGTTGGGTTTGAGGTTCGTCGCGAAGGCTGCGAACCATTTGATTAAACAGCGCCGCCAGCGCTTCGTGTTGGGGAAGCGGGTCGCACTTGTGGATTTCGATATGGATCTGGTTGCCGCAGATTTGTGGGACTGCTGTCTGGTTCAAGGCGATGATGACGGGGCGGCCCAGTTGTTGAAAGCGTTTGGGACCTTTGTGGTCTGTCTGGCGGAGACGAACGTTGAACAGGCCTTGCGATAGTTCCTTTATCATTGTTCGTTTGAATTCGGTCAGG
>JANXXI010000112.1 GCA_025350695.1 Acidobacteriota bacterium | reverse complement strand
AGGGCATCACGCGCTGCTTGGGTCATCCAGGCTGAGACACTAACGCCGTCGCGCCGGCGGCAAGAATGTGCTGGTGAATTTCGGGGTCTACGGTGATCGCAAGCTTCGGTGACGGATTACCACGAGGCATGAAACTATCCTACCACGGTAGGATACATTTGGACCTCAACTCTTGCTTGGTGTGCGACCGAAATGGAGAGTGCCTTAATTAGTAATGTATCCAACACCTGAGCAGGGCGTCCTTGTGGGCCGCCCGCCGAAGTGGCATCGGCCCCACTCCTAAGCTGTTTCCGGCCGGCAAATTCCCCGCTTTGACCGGCGGATAAAGGTGACCAAGTGCTGCACTTCCGGCCCGCCGATTTCCGTGTGCATGCGGCTCAACGCTTCGTCCAGCTTCAAGTTGGATAGATACAGCATTCGGTACGCTTGCTTGATCCGAGCGATTTGTTCCCTCACGAATCCGGCACGGCGCAAGCCTACCAGGTTCAGGCCGATTGGTGTCGCATACAACCCACCGTAGAGAAAGAAGGGGGGAAGGTCCTGGTTAACACGGACGCTGCCGCCAACCATCGCGAGACGCCCGACCTTCGAAAACTGGTGGATACCTACGCCGCCGGAAATAAACGCGTGATCCTCAATTTCCACGTAACCAGCGACCAGCGAGCATGAAGCGATGACACAGTTGGAACCGATCACCGCGTTATGGGCAATGTGTCCCGAAGTCATCACATAATTGTTATCGCCGATAGTGGTGACGGATTCGGGCTTAGTGCCGCGCGAGATGGTGTAGTGCTCGCGAATCTTGTTGCCGCTTCCGATATTGAGGTAGCTACGCTCGCCCGTGAAGCCTTTGTCCAAGGGGTCGGTACCCAGCACGGAGTGGGCGGAGATTTCGTTCGCCGCACCCAGGGTGGTCCAGCGCTTCACGAACACGTAGGGCTCAAGCAGGCAGTTTGGGCCGATCGCAACGTCTTGCTCCACGATGCAAAAATCGCCAATAACGGTTTGCGGGCCAATGTTGGCTTCCGGGTGGACTCTGGCAACTGGGGAAATCCTGGCGGAAGGGTCAATCGGCATCTCCTATTAGAGATAGCGCACTTTCGTCCCGTGTTGCTCCGCCAATGATGTGGCAAGCTGCTCTGGCGAGACGCGTATTTGGGATTCGGAGATCTCCACCGGCTTGCCGGCCAAGTCCAAGCGCAGAGCCACTTCTTGAAAACGCTGGACAAGGTTGATTTCTCCCAATCCTTTCATTGTGTGATTCACCGTGCGCGCCGGATAGACGAAGCGAAGTTCATCACTTTCCAGTTCGATGCGCAGCAGAACGAAATATGACGAAGCAGCAAACATAACTAGAGACAGGGCATAAAACAAGTAAGCTGTCATCTGTTGTTGCGGCATGCGGGAACAACCGTAACCAAGGATGGCGATTCCAAGCGGCGCCACCAGAAACAGCCTTCGCATCATAGAAGACCGAATGGAGACAGGCGCTTCCAGATTGGGCCCGAACGCCTGGCGCGGAATTCTGCTCCGAAGGATGCTGTAAAGTTTCGGATATTCCTTGAATTGCTTGTGAATGGACAGCACACCACGTTGACTACGCAGATTCAGCCGATGGAGCGCCGGACGATGTTCCACGAATTCGATCTCCGACCAGGTCAGCGCTCTGGTCCAAAATAGGCGGCGAAGCGAGATCTTATCCTCTTCAAGCTTCAGTTCGGTGAAAACGATATTTGTGATCAAAAAGGGAATCATCGCGCAGGCGATGAAGGCCCAAATCTTCGCCATTCCATCCGGAGCGAAATGAATGTGACCCGCCGTAATCCCTTCCAGAATCAACAAGGGGATAAACCCAAGGGCGCTCACCGCCAGACGAACTGGTCTTGGATAGCGGAACGTCAACACTTTCGCTTTCGACATCAAAACTCCTGCCTTCGGGAACCTTTCCCATAACCGATGAATTTACTCAAACAGCTCCCGCGTGGTTTCCTTCTTCTTCCGTAGCGACAGCAACGGTTGATTGAGAAAATTCACGAACGGAACCAAAGCTTTTGTCCGTGTTAGGAAGACGTCTAAAAGCTGTGGAGTAGTGGCTGTACAGAGGTCTATCGTCTTATCGTCGTAAAAAATCCAGCGTTTATTGCGCAATAAATCGACTGCTGGATGATCTGGCGCAAACCCCTTAGGGGCGCGGGTAAGTTGTTCGCCTTTCATGTCGCCCATCAGTTGCCTTAGGGCTTTGTTTTCGATCATGACGCGGAATTTTTTGTGGTTTTCCGCGATGTGGTTGCGGACGGCTAATAGCTGATCCGGCTCAGGCATGTAGAGGCCGGCGGCGAATTCCATGCCCTCGGCTCCGATGCTGAAAAAGTAGCCGGCGGAGGCATGTTTCTCCATACCTTCGCGAGGGAAAATGGCCCCCATGTGAGTTTTATAGGGGGTCTTGTCCGGACTGAAGCGGGTGTCGCGGTAGATGCGGTAAATGGCTTTTGCGGGCGGGTTGAGGTGGTCTGGAGCGAGCTTGGTCAGGTGCGAATTGTAGGCTTCGACGAGGGCGATCATGGGGGCTTTCACGTCGCGGTCGAAGGACTCCTTACGCGCATTGAACCAATCGCGATTGTTGTTCTTCTTGAGTTTTTTTAAGAAGTCGACGCCGGCTTGAGGGAAGCCCGGGAATTTTAGCGGCATGTGGAACAGTGTACATAAAGCGCTACGCCTGGATGCGAAGCTTTACGCCTGCCTTCGACGCGACACCGGCGATTTCAGCAGTGACATCGTAATCGCCGTTGGCCAGTTGGGGCACGACAAGGTTGATTTGGTAAAGCCCCGTGCCGGAAAGGCCGGCGAAGCTGACGACCGCCACGACCGTTCCAACACGAATGGTGATGGGACTGGCAAGGGGCGCGGCGCCGGAGAATATTTGGCCGATGTTGATGGTTTGAGTTACTGGACCGAAGCCAGTGCCGAAGAGTTGCAGCACGTCGCCCGGCTTGGCTGGAACTCCGGCGACCGTGGGGCCACCGCCTCCGGGACCACCGGGGGCACCGGGACCTCCCGGACCTCCAGGGCCAGGACCGCCTGGGCCACCGGCAGTTGTACCGGGACCAATCAGGGCTCCATCGGATCGCAAGGCGGCTATGAAGTTATTCACCAGGAAGAATGCCGGCTGAAACTTCGTCATTGTTACGGTGACTGCTTCCGACGTGGCTTTGACGTTGGTAACCGTCACTTTAACCGGCCCTGCGCTTGTGTCATCGGGGGCCAGCACGTTCAACTGGGATGGAGAGATATACGAAAGGAACGCGGGCTTGTTATTTACGGTTACGCTGGTTCCAACAAGAGTTGTCGGCATGCGGCCACTTACTAAGTCGGTGGAGGCAAGCGCGCGGGCGGTCCCAGGATTTGCTAAATCGCTTCCGAAGATAGTCAACCATGAGCCCGGGCAAACGCCGGCTTCAAAGCTGGCTGCATTCACGACTGCGCTAGCGCTGGTGATCACCGGTTTCGATGCGGCTACTTTGACGCCGATGTCGAACGTGGCGTCGTAACCGCCACTAGCGTTCTTAGCCGCATTGAGAAGAAGGGAGGTGTTGCCGCCGTAAATGCCATCGGCCGCGTTACTCGTGTCGCGATTAGGCCGGGCTGCGTAAGGAACTTGGGTGAAAACGGTATCGGTCAAGGTATCGTCGAAAAACATCTGCGAGTTGAACTCGTAGGTGACGGCCTTTTTCTCATCGAACTGGCGAATCTTGACGTGGATATGCACGGTGCGCCCGTTATACCAGCCTGGGTACACGGTTGTGAATTTCACCTTACCGGCGGCATCGGCAACCTGATAGCCGCGCAGGTATTTCTTGCCGACGGTACTATTGGCGGCCTCGTCGCTGTAAAGACCGGTACTATCGCAATGCCAAATGTCGATGTAAGCGCCTGCCAGCGGCGTGCAGCATCCATCATCCACACGGTTGACCGAGATGGTAAGGGTTAGCGGGACGCCTTGCGAGGCTAGGCCAGTGACGGGATCAACGCGAATGTCCGAGCGATTGAGTAACTCGTCGACAAAGTAAGGGCCCTCGGTTAGTTCCGGTTTCAGCACACAGCTAAGGCAGGGCGTATCGGCCACGCTAGCAGGGGCGGAGGCGATGCCACCGGCGGCGACCACTCCGGCCGCTCCGAGCAGCGCAAGGGCATCGCGCCGGTTGAGTTTTGGACCAAGGGCCGCCAGGTCATTATTATAATTCTGATTCATTTCCTGAAATTATTGGACAAATACGAACGGTTTACTGCTGGTTCCACCAACAGTCCAAATGATACTTAGGGGACCCGGTTGCACGCCGCTTGGCAGTTGGATGTTGATTTGATTCGCGCCTTCCACCAAGCTGGGCGCCAAGCCTGCGTAGAGCACCTTGGCCGCAGCGCCATTCACCGTCACACTGGTAGGCAAAGTAACCGCGGGCAAAGCGTCCGACGAAAGAACTCCCCCACCGGTTGCGTACAGAGTCAGCACTCCTGGGTCGGCTGCGACCGCCGCGAAGATTCCTGGCGAGGAGGGAACGATGGGAACCTGCAAGGACGTGGATCCCATTTGCAGCCTCGTGGTAGAGCCTTGGACACGGTAGGGAACGGTCACGCTGACTTGCGTGGGTGAGGCGTAGACGGTGGTTGCAAGCGTTCCATCGAAGGTCACGCTGCCGATGAGATTCGAGCCGAATAGGGTGATGATTTCACCTGGGGAAACCGCGCCTGTCTGAAACGTTGCGGCATGTGTGACGGCTTCGATCTTAGCCGATGGATTTCCGGTTACCTGGCCACAAGCTTCGGTTAAAGTATGGGCGCGTGAACCATCGTTGCCGGTTCCCGCCAGCATTTCAGCGAAGGTTTGCAGGGGTACTTTATTCCCATCTTTTCCAACGGACGGCACCAAGGCGAATTTGTCAATTGCACTGGCTTTGAAGCGGGGATCCGACGAATCCACAGCCAGCAAGCCGGGCGAAAGTTCGCTAGCTCCGGTTGCAACACATAGAGAGGGGTGGTCGAATGGCGCCTGTTCGAATCGAACCCGGTCATCGCTCAAGGCTTTGAGAAACGCGACTAGCGCTGTTTGCTCACCGGCATTCAACCGGATCTGTCCGATTCCGGGTCCGAGATTGCCGCCTGCTGGGAAGTCGCCGTTTCGTGCGTAGAACTGCACCACTTGTTCCAGGGTCGCTTGGCTACCATCGTGAAAGTATGGCCCCGTAAATTCGACATTTTGTAACCCAGGCGACTTGAAGGTTCCATTGGCCCTGGCTTGCGCCCGGGCGAACAGCGGCAGTCCGAATCCGTCGAGTCCGCCAAACCCGGTATCGCTCGCTAGGGGGGAAACGCCAGTGCGGAAGAAACCAACGTTATCGGGATCAGTGTTCGTCACTGCCGTATTAGCTGAATTCGTGAAGGAAGCCGCGGTGAATTCGGCGCCTTGATGGCACTGAGTGCATTGCGCATCGTTTGTGCGGAATACCTGTAACCCTTGTTGTTCCAAAGCTGAGAGCGCCTGCTGTCTGCCTTCGACGAACTGATCCACTCGCGTATTGTCCGCGACCAATGTGGATTCGTAGGCTTGAATTGCCAATCCCCAGAACAGCGAAAAATTGGTTTCAAGTTGCGTGAACTGGCCGTCGACGAGTGTTGTTCCGCTCCAATAGGCTGGCTGGAACGCCTTCTGGATAAGTGATACGTAGCTGAAGGCCGGTTGCAGGCCGTTACCCGAAGTGTTTGCCATCGCGCCCAAAACGCTGTCATCGCCGGCGACGAGTTGCCTGGAAAGCGGGGCCAAGGCGAGCATTTTCCTCGCCAGCATCGGCCATGTTTGTCCAAGGTATGACATTTCCGACGTGCTCAAGGGAGGTCCAACCGCTTGCGAGGCAAGGCTGGCATTGTTTATGGCCACAGCTTCCCGCACCAGTTGTCCATTGCGCAGGGCCACGGCGTTCTGCGCTGTATCGGTTGCGCCGAACGGGGTTTGGCCGGTGAACAAGCGGCTGGCCCGTCCATCCCAAAAATTACGGACGTTGAACACGGCATTGATGACGGATGGCGTATTGCGGTTACCCACTTGGCGCACATTGATTCCGCCCAAAGAGGATGTCCCTCCGACGATATCGGCGCCGTTTACTGAATCGACGCCCACTTCCAGCCCAGAGAACGAACGTGGGAATGCCCCAGCCGAGCCGGCTACCTGCCTAGTGTCCTTAATTACCGCGGAGGAATTATTTCCCACGTTGGACAGTTGATGAAACGGAAAAGCGGAAGCCATCACCGTTTGATTTACCACGACCGGGCTGCCAGCTGCAGTGGTTGGCGCGAGTATGTTCTGAACCCGATGATCGGCGCCTGCATGAAAATGGCAGCTTGCGCACGCGGTCTTTCCATCGCTGCCTACCTGCATATCCCAAAAGAGTGCCTTCCCCAAGGCCACAAGGGTCGGCTGATCCTTCACATACTGGGCGATGTTTGTGGGCTGCGGAACGGGCACCGTCTTGAGGGAAACTAGCGGTAACGGTCGGGGTCCGCCGCCCTGCCCGAGCGCTAAACTCTGAAATATTAATGAAATACAAGTCATTCCAAAAAGTCGCGCGTTAGGGTGTTTTCGTTTGGGGGCCATGTCCGCTAGAGTTTCATGAAGTTGCTTGCTCTCTTGTTTCATAGTTCTATGTAATCTGAACACGATTGAAAATCGGATGCCCCTCTGGTTTTGTTAAGCTTCAGTTAAGAATAACTATAGAATGCTGAATTGCAATGAGTAAGCAGCCCGGCCAATTCCCATACACGCGCGGTATTCACGAAACAATGTATCGCAGCCGTTTATGGACCATGCGTCAGTTCGCTGGTTTCGCGTCGGCGGAAGAAACAAACAAACGGTTTCGTTATTTGCTCGAACAAGGCCAGACCGGCCTCAGCGTAGCGTTTGATTTGCCGACGTTGATGGGATGCGATGCCGATGAGTCCGCCAGCTTGGGGGAAGTTGGCAAATGCGGCGTGGCCATCAGTTCCGTGGAAGATATGGAAGCGCTGTTTGCCGGCATTCCGCTGGACCAAGTAAGTGTTTCGATGACGATCAATTCACCTGCCCCCGTGTTATTTGCCATGTACTTAGTGGTGGCTGAACGGCAAGGGGTGAGTCGGGACCGGTTATCGGGGACACTGCAGAACGATATTCTGAAGGAGTACAGCGCGCAGAAAGAATTCATTTATCCACCGCGCCCTTCCATGCGATTCGCCGTGGATGCGATGGAATTCAGCGTGCGCCACGTACCGAAGTTCAATCCTGTTTCTATCAGCGGCTATCACATTCGCGAGGCTGGCTCGACAGCGGCTGAGGAGTTGGGTTTCACGTTGCGCGATGGCATTGAGTATGTGGAATGGTTGGTGGCGCGCGGGCTAGCGGTGGATGAATTTGCGCCGCGGCTGAGTTTCTTCTTCAACAGCCATAACAATTTCTTCGAGGAGATCGCTAAATTTCGCGCCGCGCGCCGCTTATGGGCCACGACGATGAGCGACCGCTTTGGGGCTAAAGACGAACGCAGTTGGAAGCTTCGTTTTCATGCGCAAACGGCGGGCTGTTCCCTAACGTGGCAGCAGCCCCATAATAATGTTGCCCGCACGGCTCTGCAGGCTTTGGCGGCCGTATTGGGCGGTGCGCAATCGCTTCATACCAATTCACTCGATGAGGCGTTCGCCTTGCCAAGCGAAGCGGCGGTGATCACGGCGCTGCGAACCCAACAGGTGATTGCCCACGAAAGTGGGATTACGAACACTCCTGATCCCTTCGGCGGCAGCGAGTATGTGGAACGGCTGACCGATGAAATTGAGAGTGAAGCGCGGGAGATTATCGGGAAAATTGACGCGATGGGCGGCATGGTTCCAGCGCTTGAAAAGGGGTATCCGCAGGCGCGAATCGCCGAATCCAGTTACAAGTTTCAGAAGACGGTTGAGGCGGGCGAGCAAGTGATTGTTGGCGTTAACCGCTTCGTTGAAAAGGAAGAGAAGCCGATTCCGCTTCTGAAGATTGATAGAGAAGTGGAAAGGCGGCAGCGGGAAAAAATCGTAAAGTTACGGGCCCGACGTGAACCCAAGGCCCACAGGGATGCGCTTTCGCGGCTTTTGGCCTGCGCGCAAGGGGAAACAAATCTAATGCCGGATGTTTTGGATGCTGTGAGGGCGCTTGCAACCGTGGGCGAGATTTGCGGCACGCTAAAGGGAGCCTGGGGCGCCCATTATGAAACGCCTTCCGTTTAGATCAAAAATTTCAAGAATATAACGTCCGCAGGCGAATGGCGGGTTTTATTTGGCGCACGACGGGCAGATGCCGAACGCGCTGCCGTTGCCGATGACGTTGGCGCAGCGGTTGGTGATCGAGGCCAATTCCGCACTGCTGAGCATGCTGTGCAGAAACGGCGTTTCCGTGACCGCGAACGCACCAGCCACGGTCGTTGCGTGAACTGTGGTTCCAAAGGCAAGCATGCCTCCCGCCACTGGGAAAGACGAGGATCCAGCGAGTGCGGCGCTGTTGGTGCAACTTCTGCCGGAGAAGTCCGCGGTAGCGCCGGTATTTACCAACTTCACTACAACCGAATTTGGCCGCACTCCAGTGACCGTGTTACTGAGCAGGTCCTGATTAACCGAAAGTGAGACAAAGCCGTTAGGGCTAATCAGGCAGGAGCAACAGCTGACTAATTGGCTATCAGGCGAGAATGCATAGACATTCACGCAGATGTTGTATGGATTATTAGTGCCGAAGCAGACGCAAATTGGCGGGGCGCCATTGGCGGCGGTGTTTGCGACCTTGATCACGGAATCGCCTTGTGTCAGGTTGGACGCGTAGCGGATTTGGAACGCATCGGCGGGAAAGGCCTCGACGGCACTAAAGGTCCGGGTTGCAGCCGGCGCAGCCGCGTAGTTCCCGTTGCCGGATTGCGCGGCCGTGATTGAGCAGACGCCGGCGGAGACGAGTGTCACTTTCACACCAGAAACAGTGCAGATAGCCGGCGAGTTGCTGACGAAAATCACTGGCAACCCGGACGTCGCAGTAGCGGTCAGAGTCAAAGTTCCCGCCGTCAGTATTGTATCGAATGGTTGCGTGAAATTGATGGTTTGCGCGAATTGCAGCACGTTAAAAGTGAACGGCACCGGATATGCCGCGGGGAACGCACCGTCGCCTGCCTGGTTGGCCGTGATAGAACACACGCCCCCTGAGTTCAGCGTGACCTCAGACCCGGATACCGTGCAAACCGCAAGCGAGTTGCTGATATAAGTGACCGTCAGTCCTGAACTCGCCGTTCCCGTTAGAGTCACCGAACCAGCGGTCAGCTTCGTATCCGGAGGCTGCGGAATCCTGATTAAGTTTACGTTTGGCGAGCCTTGTTGAGGGGAGGATAACAAAAGTTCCGCCGAAAAAGCAGCGAAGGCGAAAATAGTCGCATCTAAGCGAAAGGTAATCACGAAATCAGTATAAAGAGAACTCGGAATTAGAACAATAACCCAATTGGCGTAACCGGAACGGATTCGTACCTGAGGATTCTAGTACCTTTACCAGTTTGGAACTATCGTCGCGCCAATAATATTGGTTCGCCTACGCGACCTTTACCACCATGTCGCGCACCCTGCGCCGCGAGCCCTTGCAACCGTGGGCGAGATTTGCGATACGCTAGAGAGAGCTTGAGGCGCCCATTACGCGACGCCTTCAGCCCAGATCAAAAATATAATAAGGAAGATTCCGCAAACGAATGGATGATCGCATTCGGGTATTGATCGCCAAACCGGGACTTGACGGCCACGACCGAGGGGCCAAAGTCATCGCCCGCGCCTTACGAGACGCCGGCATGGAAGTTATCTACACCGGTTTGCGTCAAACGCCCGAAATGATCGTCAACGCCGCGCTACAAGAAGATGTGCAAGTTATTGGCTTGTCCATTCTCTCCGGCGCGCATACCGCGATTGTTCCACGCCTGATGGAGCTGCTGGCCGAAAAGCAGATGACCGATGTTATGGTCGTGCTGGGCGGCATCATCCCCGATGAAGATGTGGAGCCGATGAAGAAGATAGGTGTGGCGGCGGTATTTCAACCCGGCGCGCCCCTGGAAGAAATCGTGCGGTTTATTCGCGGCAACATAAGACAAGCTGCATGATGTATGCCTTTGCGGACAAGAAAAGAACAATGCAAGATAAAATCAACATCGCCGTTTTCGTGGATTACGACAACATAGAGATCGGCGTGAAGTCGACGTTGCGGCGCGAGTTCGACGTCGCCATTTGCCTCGATGCCTTGAAGGAACGCGGCGACATAGTCGCTAAGTTCGCCTATGCCAACTGGGGCCGGCAGGAAGACGCCACGCGGCAGATGGCGCAGAACGCCGTTCAGATGGTGCAGCGGCTGCCTTCTCCTCGCGGCGATAAGAATGGCGCGGATATTAACCTGGCCCTCGATTCGCTGGAGATGGCGTTCACTCACACACACGTGAATGCGTTCGCCATCATTAGCGGCGATAGCGACTTCATCCCGCTGGTGAACAAGCTGAAGGAATATGGCAAGACAGTTTACGTGGTGGGCGGCAAGGCCTTCACTTCAACCATATTGCAGCAGAATTGCCACGAGTTCATCAGCTACGAATCGCTACTGGACGATCCGAAGAATGCCGGGCGCGAAGTCCGCGAAGTGAGGGAATTTCGCGATCGGGGCGATCGTCGCGACAGACGGGATGAGACGCCGAAAGACGGCCAGGCGCCCCAAGGTCCGCAGACGCAACAACCGAAGAAGGAATTTCGTCCTCGGCCCGCGCCGCTTGAATTGCCTCTGGCCATGCCTTTGGTGGAGCGGGCGCTGCAAGTTCTGGAACGTCGCGAGGTGCAGCCTCAACTGGGTCTGCTGAAGAGCACAATGTTGCAGTTGGATTCAAGCTTCAGTGAAAAGGCTTACGGATGTTCCAGTTTCTCGGATTTCGTCGACAAGCTGAAGAAAGCGGATTTAGTGAACGTCGGAGGTAGCGAAGGACGCTACACAATTCAACGCAAGGGGCACGGGCCCAAGGATCGGTTTGCACCCAGGCCAGAGGAGGCGCTGCAGCCGCTGCGTGAAGTGCTGGAAATCCATCGTCAGGAGATGGAAGAGGGTGAGCCTTCGGAGAATCTCAACAAATGGATGCTGGAGGAGTTTCAGTCCTTCGATCACAAAAAATACGGTTTCCAGGAGTTTACTGAGTTCCTGAATTTTGCGCAGGACAAAACGGTTGTTCGTTTGGAGCCCCATCCGGAACGTGGCTTAATTGTGACTTTGGGAGCGGAGTTCTATCCACAAGCGCCGCCACCCGCCCCTCCTGAGATAGCTGAGGAGGAAGAGGAAGAGGAGAAGCAGCCGATCGTTATCGGCCAGCCAAGCCGCTTTGCTCCGACGCCTGAGCCAGAGCCTCCGCAGAAAGCCAAGCGCCCTGTGCGCCGCAAGATGGCGGGGCCGTCAAAGCAAACGGGTCCGAGGCCAACGCGCAGACCCCGTAAGAAGGACTAGCCATGATTGAACGTCTGATTCCTGAAGGATCAGTTTCGCCGCGCGGGCCATATAGCCATGTGGTCCGCGCCGGTGGTTTTTTGTTCGTGTCAGGGCAGGGTCCAATTGACCCTGCCACCGATCAAATGTCGTACGGCGCGATTGAGCATGAAACCCGCCTGGTTTTAACCAACGTGAAGCGGTTGCTCGAAGGCGTAGGCGCAACGATGGCGGATGTAGTAAAGTGCTCGGTGTTTCTGCGTGATGGTGGGGATTTCGCTGCGATGAATTCGGTTTATGCCGAGTTCTTCGGCGAGGCTAAACCGGCGCGGACTACGGTGGAGTGCAAGTTTGCCAATCCACAGATGAAGGTGGAGATTGATTGTATTGCGTATAAGCCGTAGCAGCCATGATTACACGCGAAGAGTTATTGGGGTTGCTCGGAGATATCGAATCGGATCGAGTTGAATGCACCCAGGCTGTGAACGATACGGACAAGTTTTCCGAAGCGGTAACGGCCTTTTCGAATGATTTTCCCAACCACAAACTGCCGGGGTATCTAATCATTGGAGTCGAGGACAAAACTAGAAAACCGGTTGGTCTTCATGTAACGGATGCGCTACTCCAGAATCTGGCTGGATTACGTTCCAATGGAAATATACAGCCATTGCCGGCGATCACCGTAGCGAAGTATGAATTGATTGGCGGAGAGGTAGCGGTGGTCGAAGTCATTGCGTCGAGCCTTCCCCCCGTCCGCTATAAGGGGCAAATCTGGATACGAGTTGGCCCACGCAAGGCAGCGGCTTCCGAGCAAGAGGAGCGCATCCTTACCGAAAGGCGAGTTTCCCACGCCACCACATTCGACGCAAGGCCCTGCTTGGATGCGACGCTTGCGGAACTTTCGATCAGTCTTTTTAGGCAGAACTACCTGCCCTCAGCGGTTTCGGAAGAAATTATCGAAGAAAATCACCGTGAAGTCCGCCAACAATTGGCTTCGTTACGTTTTTTCGACCTGCGGAGCAATTGCCCTTCGAATGCAGGTATCCTGCTGTTTGGAAAAAATCCTCTGGCCTTGCTGCCCGGGGCGTACGTTCAATTTTTACGAATTGAAGGAACTGAACTTAGTGATCCGATCTTGGCGGAACAAGCTCTGTCTGGAGACCTATTCACGTTACTACGCGAGCTTGAATCCATTATTCGCATCCAAATCGAACGCCGCCCGGTGAAGGAATCTTTGCTGAGAGAGAATACCTGGGAAACCTTTCCCGAGATCGCGGTGCGAGAGCTACTGATGAATGCGGTTTTGCATCGTTCCTACGAATCGAATACTCCCCTTCGATTCTATTGGTTTTCAGACCGGATAGAGATCAGTAGCCCTGGCGGACTCTATGGGGAAGCCACGCCAACCAATTTTCCCGATCAAACAAGTTACCGCAATCCCGTCTTGGCGGAAGCAATGAAGACGCTTGGATTCGTGAATCGCTTCGGCCGGGGAGTTATCCGCGCCAGGGCTGCGCTTCAAGCTAACGGAAACCCTTTGCCTGAGTTCGATCTTAAAGATAGATATGTCCGAGTCACCATAAGGGCCAAAGTATGATCACCATCGCCTTCTTCAACAACAAAGGCGGGGTTGGTAAAACGTCCTTGGCCTATCACCTTACATGGATGTTTGCGGATCTGAAGGTAAACGTCTTGGCGCTAGACTTGGATCCCCAATCCAACCTCACAAGTATGTTTCTATCGGAGGAAAGGCTTGAAGATCTCTGGCCCGATGGAAAACATCCCCTTACGATACAAGGCGTCATCGACCCTATAAAACGGGGCATTGGCGATATTGAAGAGCCACACGTTGAAACAATCACCCCCCGGATTGGATTAGTGGCGGGCGATCTTGGGATTTCCACTTTCGAAGATAAGCTTTCCGCCGCTTGGCCCAATTGTCACAATAAGGACGAGGCGGCGTTTCGCTCGATGACTGCCTTTTACCGGGCCGCTCGTAAGGCCTCGGATTCCCAGCACGCTGATGTTGTACTAATTGATGTAGGCCCGAACCTTGGAGCCATCAACAGGTCTGCGCTCATCGCGTCCGACTACGTTGTCATTCCATTGGCTTCGGACCTATTCTCGTTGCAGGGACTTCGCAATTTAGGGCCAAAGCTTCGAGAATGGAGATCGGCATGGAGGGAACTGAAAGAGAAGAGCCCCGATCCCGAATTGATGCTTCCATCTGGCGACATGACTCCAGCGGGATACGTCGTACTGCAACACGCCATTCGTCAGGACCGTCCAATGAAAGCTTACCGACGATGGATGACGAAAATCCCTGCCGAATACCGGACCTCTGTTTTGAATGAACCCGGTTTGGGCTCGAATGATCCGGCTCAGGACGACAATTGTCTTGCATCGTTGAAGCATTATCCAAGCTTGATGCCTCTTGCGATGGAAAGCCGGAAGCCCATGTTCTTCTTGAAACCCGCGGATGGAGCCATTGGCGCCCATGTGGAGGCGGTACGGGACTGCTATCGAGATTTTCGTTCACTTGCCAAGGCGATTGCCGGGAGAACGGGTGTGTCGTTGGGCGTATAAAACCGCCCAATCCTATGGCTGGCGTTCCCAGAAGCGGCCGGTCCTTGCGGCGTCCACGAAACTTCCGAGGGCTTTGCCGATAGCAAGGTTGACGATCCCCGGTTGTTCGCGAATTCCCGCAGTCTGTATTAGCACGGGGGTACCGTTGTAGGCCAGGGCTTTCAGATGCCTGCAAGCGTCGCGAAGAAAGCTCAAGGCATCATCGTTCTTTGAGAGAATTTCATCCCCGGCCTTTCCGGATAAGACGGCCACCGCATCGAAAAACACGGAAGGTGAGGCGGCCCGAGCCATGTCAGCGGGGTGCAATTTCCCCGCGGCATCTTCAACCCCAGACGCTTTCACCGCTATAGTGGCGACTTTCGCTCCCTCTTTTTCGACGGCGGAAACTAGAGACGCCACTAACTTAGCATCAAACCCGGCTCCGAGAAGCAGACCGAGAGTTCGTCCCGCTAACGTAGGTTTAGTACGGCCATAAAGACGTAATGCCGGACTCGGCTTGAGGTCGATAGGAATCCGCGCGGACGCTAATTTTTCCGCCTGATCGGCCATCCCTAAACCGTCGGCTATGTGCTTGCCCAAATCATTGTCGATGATGTCCAAATGACCTAATACACGCCGCCGGATCGCGACGGTCTCCACCTTGCCTAGTTCGAAGATAAGCGCCTTCTGAAGATTCTTTTGCTCCGGGGCCGTTATGGATCGGTAAAATAATCGTGCTTGTGAATAGTGGTCGGCAAACGATTCAGGACGCAATCTTTGTTTGACACCGTCTACCGCGGCAGGAACCGTCCGGAAGGAGCGAATGTCAGTTTCGCGAGGGCCTGCGGGATCAAGGGAATTCGGCTCATATGCAACGCGCCCCTTCGGAACATCCATTTGCATGTGCCCGTCACGTTGGAGATTTTGGAACGGGCATTTAGGCCGGTTCACCGGAAGTTGATGAAAATTGGGACCGCCTAAACGGCTGAGTTGCGTGTCAAGGTAAGAAAACAGCCGCCCCTGCAGCAAAGGATCTTCCGTCACATCTATTCCAGGTACCAGGTTGCTTGGGCAGAAGGCGACTTGTTCTGTCTCCGCGAAAAAATTGTCCGGGTTACGATTCAGCACCATCTTGCCGACCATCTGCACTGGGACTACTTCTTCCGGAATCAGCTTCGTGGCATCAAGAACATCGAACGGAAGACTATCCGCCGTTGCCTGATCGAAGATCTGAAGCCCGAGTTCGAATTCAGGGAATTGACCTGTTTCGATGGCATGCCATAAGTCACGGCGATGAAAGTCGGAATCGGCTCCGTTGATCTTTACAGCTTCATCCCATACCACCGAACTGCAGCCAAGAATGGGTCGCCAATGAAACTTAACGAAATTCGTCTGTCCTTTGTCGTTGGTCATTCGAAACGTGTGAATGCCGAATCCGTCCATCGTGCGTAAGGAACGGGGAATGGAGCGGTCCGACATGACCCACATAATCATGTGCATGGACTCCGGCATTAGCGAAATGAAGTCCCAAAAGGTATCGTGAGCGGATCCGGCTTGGGGGAAGCCGCGATCAGGCTCCATCTTCACGGAGTGCACCAAGTCCGGAAATTTCATGGAGTCTTGGATGAAAAAGACGGGAATGTTATTTCCCACCAGATCGTAGTTGCCCTCTTCGGTATAGAATTTCACTGCGAAGCCTCGGACGTCGCGCGCCAAATCTCCCGATCCGGCCCCCCCCCGCAACAGTTGAAAAGCGAGCGAATACAGGGGTCTTAACTTTCGGGTTGCTCAAGAACGCAGCCTTGGTCACATGGCTCATGGATTTGTATGGCTGAAAGTACCCATGAGCGGCCGAACCGCGGGCGTGAACGATCCGCTCCGGAATACGTTCATGGTCGAAATGGGTAATTTTTTCGCGGAGTATAAAGTCTTCGAGGAGTGTGGGGCCCGGCTGTCCGCCGGTTAGGGAATTTTGATCATCCTCAATGCGTGTGCCCTGGTTGGTTGTCAGAGCCAGGGCATTCGCAGCAGCAGTTTGATGCGTTTCGGCGCGAATCGGTTGATGTTCTTTTTGGGATTGCTTTTCTTTGCCGCTAGTCTCCTTCATACATTTCCTCTCGTATGGTTTTGTCCCGGGTAGACTTCATCCAAAACTTGCTTGGCTTTTGCCACACCTAAGTCGACTATTCTGGTTTTAAGTTCGTCCATCACCTGCGATAGCACGCCAGGTTGTGCTATTCGGCTCCCTGTTGCCTCACTACTCACAGGATACCGATCGCTCCCTCGGTACTGACCATTACTGGAGGAGTTTTTTAGCACTATCCCCGACAATAAGAGTCCTCCGCCAAAAGCAGCACCGACAAACCACAGGGGATGGTTACGATAGTGCGTTCGCCAATCAGTGGCCGTCATTACAACCGATTCGAGATCAGCGATATCGTCGACCAATTTGTCGCGATGATTTTCGATTTCACTCATTATTTTGCTGGATGATTCGACCACGTTGTGTTCTCCTTTATAGTTTCTTTAATTTCGGTTTTGACAGAATATAACTTCCGCCAGTGCCCGAGCCCGGTGTTTATCATTACGGTGGAGGCGATCGAGAGAACCAAGCCGATCAAGGCCGCGGCTGCCCATATGGGCATTACTAATGCCAAGCCATAAACGGCGCTCAGCAAAAGAAATCCTACACCAAAGGCGCCAACCGCCGTGCCGGCCAAGAGGAGCCGGGCGTGTGGCAAGTACCGAAGAGCTTCCAGTTGGTAGCGCTCCGCATCCTGTTTAATGTCGGCTTTGACGAGCCTTATTTCACAACGTACAATCTCCTGAATGTTGCTGACCATATCCTTGAATATGTCACCAATTGATCGTTCTCGTGAAACCGGCCCGTCAATAGGATCTCCCCGGTTGCTTGATTTAAATGATTCAAACATACGCCCCCACAATGGATTAGTTCCGGTTACGAATTGCGGCCCCGGCCAGGAAACCAACCGCCAGAGCGGCCACTAATGACCGAGTTGGATTGCGTCTAACAACATGCTCCACATCCTTCATCATGCTCTCGAAGTCATGCTCGCGAAGATATTTCGCGGTAGATTCGAGTTTGTCCGCGCTCGTTTTCGCCGCGCTGGCTAGGGTTTCACTTGAGCTTTGCCCGGCACTACGAAGGGAATCAGCAGAACCCTGAAGCGCCTCCGCTGTGCTTACCCGGCCATCATCGACCTTCTGCGACGCAGTGCGGCCAAGTTGAGTGACTTTTTCTTTCACCTGGTTCGCCATGTCTCCTACCGTACTCGCTACCTTTGCAGCTTCATCTGCCGGATTACCGAGATTCCACCCTGCCACGCTGTCTGGATTTGCCATGTTACTACCTCCAGCGAAACCTTTTTGCACGTGTAAGACCATTCACGAAGTTGATTAAATTTACTACCCTCGTTTAGCACTCGTTCTAGAATCTTTGCAGACTCTGCACAGTCGATGAACATTTTGCACTATAAGTTTGATCCTGTAATTCAAACTCGTCTGCACCCCGCAAGTGCAACATGCGGGGTAAAGGGAATTATCGAAGTTGGAAATAATGAAGTGAATGGAGGATTGTTTGACTATTTCTATGTATGTCGACACTAAGTGCTTCGCCGGAGTTGGCCTTAAGCGTGCAAAGAGGAAAGCCGTCGAGACAAATAAACGACAACAGAGGAGATATTGTGGCTACACCTTTCGCTGCGCCAATCGAATTCGCGCACCATCATGTAAGAGATTCATCCGGGGTTTCCTGGGCGGCAGTCGTTGCTGGCGCAGTTACCGGCGCTGCTCTTTCGCTGGTCTTACTTGCGTTAGGAACCGGACTTGGGTTGTCCGCCGTTTCTCCTTGGGCAAACGAGGGAGTATCCGCAGCTACTGCGGGAACGGCCGCCATCGCGTGGATGGTGTTTGTCCAATTCGCAGGCGCCGCGTTGGGCGGCTACCTTGCAGGCCGATTACGAACGAAATGGATTGGCGTGCATCAGGACGAGGTTCATTTTCGCGATACGGCTCATGGATTGTTGGCCTGGTCGGTAAGCGTAGTGCTTACGGCTTATTTCCTGGCGTCCGCCAGCGCCTCAATGGCTGGAAGCGCCGCGCAGGCGAGTGCCTCAACTTCCAATCGGGCTTCGAGCGAAGCTCCTTACGCGTATTATACAGACACGTTATTCCGGCAGGAACGGGCGGATGCGGCTGCCATGGATGCGGCTATGTACGCCGAAGCAAGCCGCCTTTTCGCGCATTCTCTAATGCAGGATGAGGTTAGCGGCGCCGATAGAACTTATCTCGGGCGCTTGGTTGCCGCAAGAACAGGGTTATCGCAAGCAGAAGCGGAGAAGCGCGTTTCCGATACGATCCTTGCCGCCAAACAAGCTTCAGATGCGTTACGCAAAGCGACCTCACACTTGTTGCTCTGGGCTTTCGTAGCTCTTTTAATTGGAGCTTTTAGCGCCAGTTACGCGGCAACTATCGGCGGAAGGCAGCGAGACAACGTTCAGGCAATTTAGTTAAGGAGAAAACCAGATGCGATCAATATTACTCTACTTAATTGGTGTTCCCATCCCTCTTATCATTCTTTTCGCACTGTTTAGCCGGTAGTTGACCGGTAACCAGTATCGATCACAAACAACATAGACTCAAAACCAGATTTTGGAGAAACAGATCAATGGCAAAGACAAGGACTATATTGAATTTACTTGAAGATGAAGTGAAAGACTTGTACTCAGCGGAGACGCAATTGCTGAAGGCAATTCCCAAAATGATAAAAGGCTCAAACGATGAGGGTCTTAAGACTGCATTTCAGGGCCACTTGAAAGAAACTGAAGGGCAAGTAGAGCGGCTGACAAAAATCGCCGAAATTCTTAACTTCAAACCAACCGGTAAAAAATGCGTCGGCATGGAAGGCTGTGTGAAGGAAGGAGCGGAAGCGTTAGAAGAAACCGGTGAGGAGAATGTAGTTGATTTGGGGATCATAGGTGCTGGGGTGCGAGTGGAGCATTATGAAATGGCGGGGTACATGACTGCCATCGGCTTGGCCCAACGCATCGGCGAAAAGGAAGTGGCGCAATTACTTGGTCAGTCGCTGGCTGAAGAGCAGGCTGCGGAAGCGAAGCTACGCCAGTTAGCTTCAACGTTACTCAAGTCTTCAACAATGGACCAGCAAGCGCACCGGGCATCCGCCTAGCAATTTACGCTGCCGGCTAAGCTTGACAAGTGGTCAAACTTAGCCGGTGGAGTTCAGCACTTTAAGAAGAAGAGTCTCTATTACGGGTGGATGAGACTCCAGTAATTACCCCAAGCCCAATCATCACCAGCAAGCCAACACCAATCCAGCGGGGAGGCATATGCATTAAATGAGCGCCGATCCCCAAGCCAATAATCATTATCAAATATCCAATCAGGTAGATTCCGAATGACATGCAAGTTTCCTCACTTGCATACAAGCAATTAGATCTCCAATCGAATTCGCAGGCGTGGACCTTGGATGGGAAAGTAATTGATTGTACAATCGAACGGGTTGGCTCTATTTTATGAACTTCTTCCAAGTCATGCTACTGGCGGCGCAAATCTCGATCAGTGGTCAAAGCCACGAGGCCGTCAAGGCGGTAGGGGCGTTTTACAGCGAGTATCAAGAACTACATATTTCCGGATTGCCTGACAAACAAGCAATCCGGAAGCTGAGCCCGTACCTGAGCGCGGCATTGATTGCGTCGATCACGCGCGCGCGGCAGCGGCAAGCTCAATGCATCAGTGCACATCCCGGCGACAAGGGGCCGTGGGTTGAAGGCGATATGTTTTCGAGCAATTTCGAGGGGTTTGCCAAGTTTCGTGTTGGCGACCCCAAGCCGGGTAATGGCCAACGTCAGCTGATGACGCTGAACTTTGAATACGTCGATGGTGGGAAGAGTCATACGTGGGCCGACCAGGTAGTGGTGGTTAGGCAAGGAAACCGATGGGTGCTCGACGATATTCTTTACGGGCGCAAAGCAGGCTTCGGCAACGGATTCGGCGGATCCTTGCGACAATCCATGAAGGGGAAAGGCTGCTGAGACGTCCTGGTTTCAGGCTCTCGGGTGCGAGCACTTTGCACTTCACTGGGATCTTGATCTTAGAATTGGAATCGGCCTCCGATCTGGAATGCCCTGGGGCCTCCGGAACCGAACACTTGCCCGGCGCGGCCGGTTGGTTGCATAAACGAGAAGCTCTGCGTCGGTTGCACCTGATCAAGAGTTGAACTGAAGCCGCTCAAATTAGCAATGTTGAAGACATTGAAGCCTTCGGCAAACACCGAGATTTTGTAGGGGCGTTCATCACTGCCAAATTGGAAAGTCTTGGTGACCCGTACATCCTGCGAGTTGAAATTGTCGCCCAGATTGTAGTTCGACGGCAACACAACCGACGGAATCACTTTGCCCAGCGCGTCTCTCTTACCCGCATAGGTCGAGTTCCAGTCAGCCACGCCCTTCTCCAAATCGCTCTTGCCGCATCCACGGTTCAGGCAATTGATGGCAAGCCCGGGAAGCACTTGGTTTGTGGTGCCATCGCCGGTTAGATCGACACCGCTGATTGCCGTGGTGATCGGACCCTTGGTGCTGCTAGAGGAGATAAAACCTAGTTGTACTTTCCAGGGCAGATCCACGGTCCCCGACACGTTCAAAATGTGGCGGGCGCTCTGTGGACCCCAACTCGCGTTATAGTGATCAAGGTCGATGATGCCGTTGTAGCCGTGCTGATTGGTTAATGCGTAAGAAGCCGTAAACTGGTACCGTCGCGCAAAACGCTTGTCCAACTTCACAAGCATGGCGTTGTAAACCGACCGCCCGGCCGGCGTCCAGAATGTGATGGGGCCAGTGGAACATTGGGACGCTGGATTGCTCGCCTGGGTTCCGGTACAAGCCGGAATCACAGGAGACCGCACGCCATTGATGTAACGGTTCCAGCGATTATAATCAATCTCTCCAAGGTTGGTGTTCAAGTAGACGCGCCGCACGTAGTCCACGCTAAGAACCATATCCTTGGCAACCTGGTGTTGCAAGCCCAGGTTGAAGTGCAGTCCGCGCTGGACGGGGAAGTTTTTGGGATACAACTGAGTTCCCGACTTGCTGACTTCAATGTTGCGGACGCTCAGATCATTCAAATTCTTCGGAGCCAGAGCAGCCACGGCCGCAGGCGCTTGAGCTGCGAGTATCTGCGTGACCTGCCCCAGTGTCAAACTGGAAATTTCGCCGGAGGGAATGGGCGCTCCCACAGCCACTGGAATTCCACCGCGGCTGATGTTGACGATTCCAGGAAAGATATTCGTAAATGCTCCAACCGGGTACTGAACGCGGCCATTTCCAATAGGACCCGTGGAGGCCCGTTCCTGCAACCTGCGGAAGAGTGACTCGGTATCATAGTAGATTCCGAACCCGCCCCGCACCACGGTCTTGGCGGATTTCCCCAACTGGTAGGCGAATCCCACGGCGGGCGAAAAGTTGTGCAGGTTGTTGTTCGTCGCCGTAAGGTCGCTGCCGTAGACGGGCGCAAGGTATTTTGGCTTGTCCAGATCACGATTTACAAGAGTACTCTCAAAGTTCCAGGACAGGCCGTAATTGAGAGTCAACTTCGGACGCGCTCTCCAGGTGTCCTGAAAGAAGAACCGGTTCCGATTATTGATCTTCGCTTGATCCACATTGTACGGGGGTGGCTGGCTGGGGTTGCCGATGCCAACCACTCCGCCCAGGAAGGGAAGGTTCATAAAGTCGTCAAGTGTACTAACTGTTTTCGGCAATTTCGGGAAAAATGCGCCAATTAGAGCGGCCGGTACGTTCGCTTGAATCAATTCCGGCGAGGCCACGGATAGACAGGCCGGGTCGCAAAATCCCCAGAAACCGGTTCCAGGAGCATGCTCGTATTCAAAACCGAATTTAAAAGAGTGCCGTCCCTTTTGCCAATTCATGGTGTCCGTAATATCATACCGGCGCAAATCGCGGCCCTGTGTCGCGTTTGAAGTATTTCCGATGGTCACGTTTGTGCCGTTGATCTGCACTTGGCCAATGTTTAGCCCCAAACATCCGGAACAAACGGAACTATCGGGAAACAGGTTCCTATTCTGCCAATATTGGTAGCTCCAACGGAAATCGTTCACCAAGTTCGCCTTAAGGGTGCTGGTAACTCCGAGCGCGCTTTGATCCGCCCAGTTCTTGTTCTGCAGCCAGTTGGACGGCAGAACCGCACCGCCATTAGGTCCAAACCCCTTGTTCCCGTCGTGCGAGTAGCGGGCGAACAAATGCTGCTTCGCGCTAATCGAATAGTCGAACTTCGCGCTTAGAGTCTTGCCGGAATAAGGACTGAAATAGTTTCCCGCCAAACCTGCCGCCGAGGGAAGGTTTGGGACGTAGGTAAACACCTGCGTCTGGTTCACATTCTCGTAGTTGAAGAAAAAATGGAGTTTGTTCTTTTTCACTGGGCCACCCAACCAGAATCCTGGATTCCTTCTGGCGAAAAATGGATCGGGACTGAGTGCGCTTCGCTTCAATCCCGGATAGGCCGACATGTTGTGATCCCGAAAGAAGAAATAAGCGCTGCCGTGCAGACTGTTTGACCCGCTTCGGCTTACGATGTTCACCGAACCGACGCTGGTGATCCCTGTCGAGAGATCAAAATTTACACTTGATAATTGGAATTCCTGGACAACCTCCTGCGAAAAGTTCATCCCGCTGCCACCTTCTATCGAGTTCCGGATGTTTCCGCCGTCCACGGTAATGGAAGTCTTGCTGGAATCCCCACCGAGCACGGAAACCGAGAAAAGCGCGTTGTATTGCGATGTACTGCCGGTTCCAACGGTGACTCCGGGCTCAAGGAAAGCCAAGTTCAGGAAGCTTCGTCCATTGAGGGGCAAGTCTTGAATTTTTTGCCGTGTAATCACTCCATCAATCGAGTGCCTGTCGTATTCAATTTGCGCGCTAGCCGCTTCAACAACCACGACGTCCTTGCTTTGTCCTATTTGCAACTGCATATCCACTGACGTGGTTGTCCCTATGACAACCGAAGCTTGGCGGACAGTTGTCCGAAAGCCCGTCAGTGTGGCCTTTACTTCATAGGTGCCAGACGGCAACGCAGGGGCGATGAAGATTCCGGATGCATCGGATCGCACTGTGCGCGAAGTACCTGTTTCCTTGTCCGCGATCCCCACCTCAACGTTAGGAATCACTGCCCCCGATTCGTCCATCACGGTTCCGGAAATAGTGCCGGTGGGTGCTTGCGAATATGCGCCTCCAGCCGCTAGAAACAAGGTTGCCGCAACTACGAGATGAAATTTTCCGCTAATTTTCATTTTGTCCTCTTTCTTCTCGCGAAGGGAATTCTATACCGCAACGTTTCATAAGAAGCAACCAGCCACACTACGTTTCCTCTATTCGGTCCATTGAACGTTCAGCAGCGTTCAGATTGAAACTAAGCTGGATGCTATAACTGTTCGAGCTCCCTGTCAAGCGAAAACGACAGCGAAAACGACTTTGGAAAATTTGCGGCTGGGCGGAACTGCTACCCTCTAGCGGAAAAACCACACAAATTAGCTACTGCTTAGTAGTCCATACCGGGGCCGTGATCACCACCGCCGCCAGCCGGAGCTGCTTTCTTCTCTGGGATTTCGCAGATCATTGCTTCAGTCGTCAGCAGCAATGCTGAGATCGAAGATGCGTTCTGCAGAGCGGTGCGTGTCACCTTGGTAGGATCGATGACGCCAGCCTTTACCAGATCCTCGTAAACACCCGAAGCTGCGTTGAAACCGTACATCGGGTTCTTTTCAGCACGGATCTTTTCGACGATGATTGCACCTTCATGACCGGCGTTACCGGAAATTTGACGGCAGGGCTCTTCGCAAGAGCGGCGGATGATATCGATACCAATCTGCTCATCACCGGTTGCCTTTACATCTTTCAGAGCCATAGCAGCACGCAGCAGAGCCACACCACCACCAGGGACAATCCCTTCTTCCACAGCCGCGCGGGTTGCACGCAAAGCATCTTCCACACGAGCCTTCTTTTCCTTCATTTCGGTTTCTGTCGCCGCGCCAACCTTGATCACTGCAACGCCGCCAGTTCATGACTGATTGAACATTTAACAGAACAATCTAAGCTAAAGGAGTCGATTGTTCTAGATTAGCTATGAGTTCGTCGCACATTCTTGCAAACTCAATAAAGCTATCAAAGTTGCTAACAGGCCCAAGAGTACCAGTGTTTCCTTCTAAAAAATCGTACGGTATGAAGCCGGTGATCCACTCAGTAGGATGCTCTGCCCTTAAGTCATGGGACCAAATAAATAGCCGGCAGAGCCATTTTTGCCAAATTCGAGCTTGCCGATCATAATCTTTTAGGCCACTTCGCCACAATCTATAAAATTCATCTTCCGAGGTATTATCAGATCCCATCGACTTTCCCGACAAACTCGCTAGTTCCTCGTAACTTACCAATTTGGGTAGTTTGTTTTCGTTCGCATGGACAGATAGACGGGTTCGAAGTGACCCTATGGTAGTCCCATCCAAAACATCCCGTGTTGGCAATCCGATACCTAACTGTAATCGTCGGACGCTTTCACGTCTGCTACTCAAGATGTCAATTGCACGCCGTGAAAGCCGCTGAGAGCGACTCCCCGCCGCGGCCGCAAGATACCAGTCACCTCTGGCTGAGAAGTGGCCGGGAAGACGTGTTGGGATTCGCGAATTGTCATGCCCACCATCACCTGCTGATTCACCGTCGATGCAAGCTGTCTTGTACCAATGCCTTGAGGCTATTGCCTCTGGGTGCGCCGCCCGATCAACTTTGAATGCAAATGGGTCAGTTGGGTCTAGAAAAGAGGCTACATCTAAGACGTCCACCAATAGAAGCCAAGTTTTATATAACTCCAATGAGTATCCGCTAAGCGTAGGTAAGGAATTTGTCGATTTTGCATTTCCATATATCTCCGTAAGGGGTTTAGCCTCTCTTAGGAGATCTACCAGACCGATTTTACTTGCTGCTTTGAATGTTTTGTCAGAAAGATTCCATGTCTCCCACCACTCCTCCAACTTTTTAGAAGACTGTGTAGATTTTCGTCTTTTGTATATCTCAGAAATCCATACTTCCAGAACGAAACAAGAAACAGAATCTGGTGAAAGTACTGCCAGATCGAAAGCGGGGACTCGCCGGGAAACTCGATGTGATTGGAATTCAGCTACAACCTGACAAGCTTCTAGAAATACTCTCCAACTACGAAGCTTCGAATTTAGACTGGCATCAAATTGGGCAGCACTACTCTTTTCGGGCGGTGCCTTTGGTAGTGCTTCCCAAACATCCTTTACTGTCACATCTCTTCCCAACAAGGTCTTCAGTTCTGTTGCGCTCGATATTGTCAAGTTCTTGCGGGATGCTTGTTCCCATTCTTTCTTTCTACAAAGAAGAAACCCGAAGTCCCACATGAAAGGAACCCGATCAATTTGTTTATAGTCTTTGTCAATACGAGTTTCATAATACTCGTTCGCAAAGTAATCTAAGCGCGTTTGTTTTGATTGTTTACAACGTGTTGTAGGCTGAAATAGATGGAAAGGATCGAATATCGTTTGATTAACTTTATCGCTAATTTTGTCGTTGCAGAGATAGGCATGTTGATTCGCCATCGCTTCTCTTCGAAGTACGGACCAATAGCCGTCTACCTGGAAAACCAACGAATGGTCTAGACGTGTGTCGCTCGGTAAATTGCAAAGATTATGCACGCCTTCGTACTCTTGAATCTTTTCACTCCGGATTATCTCGTTTCGCGTTCCTCCTTCCCCGGTAGGAGTTCCTACAAACAGCTCTTTGAGGAAAATATTGTCCTGCTTGATATATTCTTGAAAGGCTGGCGTTTCACTATAGAGTCTGACTTCAAGCGGAATCTGTTTGGGCCTGCCTTCTTCAAATCCAGAATACAGCTCGAAATGGGGGTCTACGGTGAGTTGACCCTTGCTTTCTCCTAATGGTCGAAGCTCTCGGATTACGCCAGCATGTTCCCTATGTTTGGATAATGGTGGGATAGCAGCTATGGCTATCCGGTCTTCCCCATAAAAAGGAACATGCCAAGTATAGAGATGAAAAGGAACAAGGGCCCTTAGATCAGCATTCAATTTGTCGTTCGGTTCGGTATCCGGTTGACCTGAGTCAGTATCAATTATTAATCCCGTTACACCTTGCCGACCCAGATAAAAAGTTAGGAAGGGAAGAAATAAAGCATCCTCTCTGATACTTGGGTAGATTTCTCGCATGGTTCGGAAATCGTCAATCACAAGCCGAATCCTCCATGAAAATTCTACGCAGGGCTCCGACCTTTTCGGTTGGTCTCTTCCGTAGCACAGTATCTGAGCAGCCACCACGGCCCGCTCAATTATGTGAAATAGAACTGGAGTTGCGGCATCCTGCAATGGAAGTCGCCGGCAAATCGTATTCTTCGCAATGTACTTAGTTGCTAACAATCTTTGCTTTTCTGATAGGCTCTCCCCTAGTATTGGTTCTAAGGGCTCTAAGAGCCAGTCGTTTACCAAAACATTGGTCTCCATGTCGTGAGTAGTTATCAGGACAGCGGGG
>JANXXI010000292.1 GCA_025350695.1 Acidobacteriota bacterium | reverse complement strand
TCTTTCTATTTCTCGTTGCGGCTTTTGAGCTTCAAGCGACGAGCTGCGCCAGTTATGAAAAGGTGAAGGCTTGCGAGATCTACCACACCACGGACGTTATTTTTCGTGGAAAGGTGATCGACGAAAATGGCTCGCCCAGGGTTCAACTATATAAGTTTCAAGTGACAGAACTCTTCAAAGGTTTGCCACATGGGACAAAGGTTGTGTTCGTCAATCCGGAAGGCTCTGAAAGATTCAGAAGCGGTGTGGACTACTTGATTTACGGTAGCCCAGGGCTCTGGACTCGTCAATCGTACTACGGCGATGTCCGTGGCTCAACAAGTAATAATGAGGCTTTTCCCATGCGCTGGCGGTCTCTGCTCGAAGTACCGCTCATAGCTGCGGGATTGTGCAATCCTTCGAGAGAGATTCAGCCAGAGGACACAGATCTGAAATATCTTCGTAGTGCGTTACAAGGAAATTTATCGAAAACCGGTTACATTGAGGTGATCGCGGCACAGAACGTAGGTTGGCCTTCAGAAATTCAACGATTTCTTCCGATCGAGAAAGCTGACGTCACATTGACAAGCGGAGACAAAAGTTTCGCGAACCAAACGGGTGCCGACGGACGCTTGGTGGTGGAAGAACTTTCCGCAGGGGCCTACGAAGTAGATGTTTCGAAACCTGGCTTTGGCGCTGCCAGGGTATACCAAACCGGGCCGGTTATTGCACTAAGCGAAGGAGGCTGTGCGGTGGTACGCGTGTCGCTTCCAACCTTGGCCAGCATTAGGGGTTCCGTTGTGGACTGGCAAGGCAAGCCGGCTGGTAATATCCGTTTGGGCTTGGCAGCGATGCGGAGTGATGGAAAACTGAAGCGACTGACGAATTTTACCTATTCGAATGAGCACGGACGTTTCGAGTTTCTAGATGCGCCCGTGGGCAAAATCTTGATCGGAGCAAATATTGATTCGTCTCCGACGATTCAACTTCCGATCAATCCGACATTTCTGCCGGGTGTGGCTGATGCTTCAAAGGCGCTCATCATCGAACCGTCTCCCGGCAACAGTGTAGATGAGCTTTACTTCAAATTGCCTGAGCCGCTCCCTTTCGGACGCTTGTTTGTGGATGTGGAGTGGTCCAACGGTTCGCCCGCGCACGGCGCCCGTGCCTTTGCTGAGTGGAACGGGGATCAAAGCGCTTTTGATGAAGCAGCCCCGAAAACGAATCGAGTTACGCTGCCTATTGCTCTCGGCAGGAACTATTCCATTGGCGCCAACTGGATTGGCATTGGACCGGAATCCAAGTTCATCGAAGGAGTCGAGCCCAAGTCGATATATTTTGCGCGAGATGGTCAACGGGTACGAATACGCCTGAATGGCCCCGACCCAAAGACACCAGCTGCCCGTCGTGGGAGCATCAGCCTGAGCAGCCCATGAAACTTTGCCTGCTGCTACTTTGTGCCGCATTGCCGGCTTCGGGGACAAGCTGCGTCAGCAGTGGACCGTCCAGAGTCTGTGCCATTTTTCATGAACAACAAATCATCTTTAAAGGACGCCTGATCGCAATTAAATATGAATCTGCCCCAGGCGTTATACATTGGACGCTTTATGAATTTCGTGTTGACGAGGCATTTAAGGGACTCGCCTCTGGCTCCAATACGGTCTTTGTGACGGGATGGTCAAACCTCGGCGGCAACCCGGAGTTTAGTGACAAAGTGGACTATTTAATCTATGCCCGAAGTTCAGAAACTCTGCGAACTTACCTTGAGAGGGCGAAGGTTTCGAAAACCTGGTACGGGATTTTTGAACGCATTCCAAGCCGGTGGATCTGGTTAATGGGTGCACCCGTGATTAGATTCGGCCCCTGTGATAACACGAAGCGTCCGGTCAAAGTGGACGATCCTGACTTACCGTATTTGCGATTGGCAGCGAAGGGAGACCTTCCGAAGGGGGGCATTTTTGAGATTGTGGCCGGGCAAAACCTTGATGTTAGGTTCGGCGAAACGAATTTTGTCTCCGTGTCCGGCGCAGACATTATTTTGGAGAATGGCGCCAACAAATTTACTTACCGGACGAACTCGAATGGTGCAGTGGTGACCAAGGAACTACCACCAGGAACATACTCAGTATCCGTGTCGAAAGGGCCTTTCGGGTCCGGCAGGATTATCGGAACTGGACCGGAAGTATTCCTACCTCCAGGCGGTTGTGCGGTGGTGCACGCTTCTTTTCCAACTTCGGCAAGAGTCAAAGGCGTGGTAGTGGATTGGCAAGGCCAGCGAGTTGCCCACGCTCGAGTCGAGCTCGCTGAGTTGCTGCCGGACCGGGAGGTGAAAAACCTACCTGACTGGTGGAAAAACACTGACAAAGAAGGCCGTTTTGCGTTTGAGCGAGTCCCTTCAGGAAGAATTCTTGTTGGAGTAAACATGCATAGGTCGCCCAGTGAAAGTTTGCCATTTGACACGACATATATGCCAGGCGTGAGCGACCCTGGAAAGGCTCGACTACTTGAACTTACTCCAACCCAGCAGGTGACCGGTGTCCAGTTGCGCCTGCCGAAGCCGCTGCTTTTCGGTTGGTTAATAGTGCTGATGGAATGGGCGGATGGGTCACCGGCGTTTCGCGGCGGGGCTTCGGCGGACTGGAACGGAATGGCAAGCGCTACGAACACGGCCATCGAAAAATCCAATCGTGTGGGGTTGCATCTCGCCCTGGGGAGAACCTACGTTGTTAAGGCGAATTGGTGGGACCATAGGAATCGTCGCAGCATAGATGGAATCGAAGGCAAGCAGGTCAACTTCACTAGTAACGGTCAAACCGTAACTCTTCGATTGAAGGAAGGGCCACCCAAATCACTCAAATAGGAACGCCTTGGTCAACGCAGCATGCTAACATCCACAATAAGCACGCCATGAAAACTTACTTGCTGCTGTTCCTCGCCACCGTCGCCCTAACGGCG
>JANXXI010000077.1 GCA_025350695.1 Acidobacteriota bacterium | reverse complement strand
CCGCGGTCTCCTCTTTCTGCGCATTGCTGCTTTCCCCTCTCGGGCTTATGCGGTATTAGCTTCGGTTTCCCAAAGTTATTCCCCACAAAAAGGTAGATAAACCACGTGTTACTCACCCGTACGCCGCTTTACTTGGATATTGCTACCCTTTCTCGCTCGACTTGCATGTGTTAGGCGCGCCTCCAGCGTTGATTCTGAGCCGGGATCAAACTCTCGTTTAATCCGTTGTATATAAACTTCAACTCCCCTGAATCAGTTAAGCTCTTTTAACAGAGCCAGACTTCATCTCAAGAGTCAAAGCGGTCCTTTTGCTTTATAACTCAATTCTTGACGAGTCAAAACTGTTGCGTCCAACCAGATTTTCAAAGATCTGGACAGCCAAACCCGATCTCGCGAAGGGATTCAAACTGCCGGCCTCGAAAGGCGTTTGCTACTGACGGCACGAACTTACTTAAGTTCGATTTTGTTCGGTCTTACTACGACCTGCCGCAGCGGCCAAAATCGATTACTGAAAGAACCTTATAAAAGTTGTTCTGTTCAGACTTCGGAAGTTACCATCTCGCATCGGAGCGGCAAGGCTTTTTCCCGAAGTTATTTGGAAGGTATCTACGACGCCGGTAGCTATTTCTATTTCCGGCGCGCCGACTAACCTCGTCCAGGCGCTCAACTAACTTAGCAAAACTTTCTTCTAAAGTCAAGCCCGATTTTCGTTCTTGCTCGAAAAGTCGTTTGTCTATCGTTCTGGCTTTTCGTCTGCCTTTCCCTATACCGGCTTTTCCGGTTTCCCTGGGTGGCTTTCGTTCTGCCGTCTCGCTCGGACAAACTCAGAGTACCAAGGCTGTGCCGGGGATGCAAGCCCGTAATGCAACTTTCCTGAAACACTTTCCACAAATTATGTTCCTGACTTAGTGTTTACAATAACTTACGGGTATACATTTTTTTATCGGGTCCATTACTTTTGCTTCTTCCCTCTCTTTTTCGTCTTTTTGGACGCTTAAGTCCTGATCTGGCCTCTAAAGTGAGACTAGTTTTCATATTCCGTCCAGGTTAACTTCTGATTTTCGCGGCAACACTCCCTCCAGGCACGATCTCTCGCCCTCAACCCCTCATCCGGCCCAACCTTCGCTTTCGGCGTCCAAATTTCGCGCAGATCCTGCGTTTAACGCTTTCCGAACCTAAATGGCCTCCGGTCGCTTCGAAAGCTTGCGGGACGAAAGTGCAAAGAGAAGAACGTCGTACACCCGCGAACCGTCTACCCTTTCGGCTTTTGAATCGGATATGCTAGTTTGGTTCGTTTACACAAGGATGGGGCATATGAGAATTGGACGGATGCTGATAACAGTAGTCGCCTGCGCAGCCAGTTGCGTTGCTCAGTTGACCGTGGAACAAAAGCTGGCCGATTTTAATGATTTGGTCGCGACGTACGACAAGAATTATGGACCTTACGAATGGAAAAAAGAAGCATTCGGGTTCGACCTACTTCGGACAGGGCCATGGCTCGAACGCGTCAAGGCCACCCGCACGGATCTGGAATTCTACGAGATCATGTCGAAGTACGTGGCTAGCCTCAATGATGCCCACGATACTTATTCGTTGCCGTCGTCGTTCTTTGCGCGGCTTGGCTTCACAGTCGATATCTATGACGGCAAGGTGCTAGTGGACGGCATCACCCGCGGCCTACTGCCACTAACCACTTACCCCTTTCAAATCGGCGATGAACTAGTTAGTGTCGATGGCCGGCCTGTTGAAGAATGGATCACCGAGTTCAGTCAATTCCGGTCGGCCGCTAATCCCCGCAGCACGCGCCGCTTTGCCGCAGGTTACATCACCTCGCGCTCTCAGTCGGTAATACCCAGCACAGGTCTGCTTGGGGACTCGGCCTCTGTAGTCATCCGGCGCGATGGCGGCAATATGGAAAGTTACACCATCCCTTGGACAAAGACCGGTTTGCCGTTGACTACCGTCGGCCCAGTCCCCACGCCCAACGCCAGGCTGAAGGATCTGTCGGTAGCCGTTCCCGCCTTCGATTCCTCCGATTATATGGCCCCACTGCGCCGCCTATGGAACTGCCGATTAACGGAAACCGGCACGGTTCTAAACTTCGGCGCGGTTGGTCCGATCTTCCGGCTTCCGACTAATTTCGTTCAGCGCTTGGGACGAGTATCAACCGACGAGTTTTACTCCGGCATATTCCAAGCTGGCGGCTACAACATTGGTTTCATTCGCATTCCCTCGTTCTCGCCAAACAATACTACTTTGGCCATCAATCAATTCATCGGTGAGATTGTCTTTTTCCAGCAGCGAACCGACGGACTGATCATTGATGTCATGCGAAACCCGGGAGGCTCGGTTTCCTATGACAACCTCCTTCTATCGGCAGTCCACCCCGCGCTTTTTCGCACTATACCTTTTCAAATCCGCGCCACTTCAGGCTGGGTAGCCGGCATTTCATCTTCACTTACCTCAGCAAAAGCACAAGGCGCCGAGCCGTGGGTAATTGCACTGCTCACCAACATCCATGGCGATCTCAAGCAAGCCAATAGTGAGAACCGCGGCATGACCGGACCGCTTCCGCTCGACGATGTTACTATCGACCGCTTACCGCTGGACGATGGCCGCGGTAACAAGCTGGTATATTCCAAGCCGATCCTGGCCCTTACCGATGAGTTCTCCGCTTCCGGGGCCGACGTGTTTCCCGCTACTCTGCAGGATAATCAACGCGCGGTAATCTTCGGTTGGCGCACTATGGGCGCCGGAGGGAACGTTAGCAGCTACGGCGCCGGAGCCTACAGCGAGGGGTCCACGACGCTGACCGAGTCGCTAATGGTGCGACGGTTCCCTATCAACACGGGCGGCGAGTTACCAACAGCTCCTTACGTGGAAAATATCGGGGTACGGCCAGACATTCAAGCCGATTACATGACGCGCGACAACCTGATTAATGCCGGTAAAACCTTTGTCGACGCCTTCAGCGCCGCCATGGTGGATCACATCAAGAAGAACCAATAACAGGAGCAAAACCATGAAACAATTCAACAACACGCTAATTTGTTCCATCGCCGGACTGCTGTTCACGGCCCCGTTCCTTTTGGCTCAATTGACTCCCGACCAGCGCGAACAGGATTTTCGAGCTATGGCGGCGCGGTATGCCAAATCCTACGCCCCCTACGAGTGGAAGCGTCAGGCCGTGGATTTCGATTTGTACAATTTAAAGCCCTGGCTAGCGCGGGTGGCGGCTGTAAACAATGACTTGGATTTCTACGAAATCATGGTTGACTACGTCGCCAGCCTGCAGGATACGCACGACGCCTTCTCTCTGCCATCCGATTTTGTCGCTTCGCTTGGATTCGGGGTCGACATCTACGACGGAAAGGTACTGATAGAAGGCATCAACCGCACTACCCTCCCCTTGGCCAAATATCCATTCGTTATAGCTGACGAACTTGTAAGCGTGGATGGCCGGCCTGTTGAGGAACTGTTGACGGCTCTTGCAAAATACGGAACGCAGGGAAACCCCAGAAGCACGCGACGGATCACGGCAGGGCGCATTGTCACCCGGGCGCAGTCCCGTATGCCACATGCCGTGGATGTTGGCGAATCGGCCCAAGTGGTGATTCGCCGGCAGAACGGCAATCTGGAAACCTACACCTTGCCTTGGAACAAAACCGGGACACCTCTGCTTGCGGGACCAGTGCCATCGCCTACGGCCAGCCTGTCACTGGCCGCAAAGAAATCGCCGTCTGCCAACTTGGTCGATACGCCTGACAACCCGCTTCTCGCCGAGTTCGAAAAAGTGAACCGGGAGACACAATGGGGCGGCGTGGATAACGAAAACGGACTGCTGAACTACGGTTCAAGGACGCCCCTCTTCGCCTTGCCCACTGGCTTTCAACAGCGGCTTGGACGGGTGGCCACAGACTTCTTTTATTCGGGAACCTACCAAGCCCAGGGCCGCACTATTGGCTACATCCGCATCCCCAACTACTCGCCGCCCAATACGGCCCTTGCCGTCACGCAACTGCAAACCGAATTGGCCTATTTTCAAGCCAACACGGATGCCTTGATCGTGGACGAGATGCGCAATACCGGCGGCAGCCTCTGTTTTGGAGAAACGGTTGCAACCAACCTAATTCCGTACCGCTTCCAAGCCACGGCGTTTCTCATCCGGCCTTACTGGGCGCGAGTGTCCACGTTCTACAACCAGTGGCAAACAGCCAAAACCTTGGGCATGGAACAGTGGGTAATTGATACCTATCAAATGCTCTATGTGCAGGTAGCGCAAGCCTACGGCGAAAACCGGGGCCTCAGCGGCGCCACCTCCCTGTGCGCCAGTACCGTTGAAAGGGAACCGGCACGTGATCCACGTAACGGCGCGATCATTGCGTACACCAAGCCGATCCTGATGATTATTGACGAGTTCTCCACATCGACCGGCGATTCCGTCCCGGCCATGTTTCAGGAAGCTAAGCGCGGGACGCTGTTCGGATACCGCACCAATGGCGCCGGAGGAAACAACATCTCCGTTGAGGCTGGCAAGTACAGTGAGGGCTTCGCCGGAATGACCATCAGCGTGCAAGTCCGCGCCACACCGGTGTCCGTGCCCGGCTACCCGACGACGAACATCATTGAAAACGTCGGCGTGCATCCTGAAATCGTCGAAGACTACATGACCAGGGAAAACCTGCTCACGCAAGGGAAACCCTTCGTCGAAGCATTGACGGCGGCCGTGATTAAAATGATCCCCGTGGCGCCGAAGTAGCGCTCGATTAAATGCCAGAGCGGGGCCCGGACGTCGCCGCGCATCGGTCAGTTTTTTCGCACTTGTGGAATACATAAGTCCTCCATCCGGATGTACTGGTGAGAACCATTTCCATGATTCGTCTCTCCTGTTGCCTTCTAATTCTTTCGACAGCACTTCGTCCAGCCACGATCAGCCCCCTACCCGTAGTTGGGGATCAACCGTCCCCCAGAATCGACGCAACTCTGACCCTCGACCCCTCGTCCGGGCGAATCTTTGCTTTCGGAGGACAAGAACAGGCTGGGTCGTCCAATGCTCTTTACAGCTTTTCGACGAATCTGCGACAGTGGACCAAACTTGCCCCGGCTGGCCCGCTCCCTCCCGCGCGTTTCGGACACACCACGATTTTCGACACCAAACGTCAGCGAGTAATACTCTTCGGTGGTCAAGCGTCGGGATTCTTCAATGACACCTGGGCTTATGAAATTGGCGCCAACCGTTGGGTTCAACTCACTCAGGACGAAGGGCCCAGCCGCCGCTACGGACATTCAGCCATCTATGATCCTGCCCAGGACCGGATGATTATCTCCCACGGCTTCACGAATGCGGGCCGTTTCGACGATACCTGGTCGCTTGATTTGGCCACAAACCGCTGGCGCGATATCTCCCCGGGTTCCGGACGCCCCTTGAAAAGATGCCTCCACCACGCCGTGTTAGATTCAAAACGGCAACAGATGTTACTTTATGGCGGCTGTTCCAGTGGATTCGGTCCTTGTCCGCAAGGAGACCTATGGTCCTTTGATTTAAAAACCGAGCGATGGACGGAGCTGAAATCTTCCGTCACTCCTGACCCTAGGCAATGGTACGCAACCGCGTTTGATGAGTCTCGCGGACGGATGATAGTTTGGGGCGGCTCCGGCCGTTCCCTTCTCAACGATTGGTGGGAATATGATCCGGCGGCCAATCAATGGGCCCAAATTCAGGTTGCGGGCCCCGAAGCCCGCTCGCGGCACGAGGCCGTTTTCGTTCCACAGTCCGGGGAGACCTATTTTTTCGGAGGCCAACTGACGAGTGGCGCTTACACGAACGAGCTTTATACTCTCCGTCCCACTGGCAGCCCTGTCCCGGCGTTCAGCCGCCGTGGAGTAAGTCACGTGTTTGGATCCACGGTAACATTTGTCTCCCCTGGTATGTTACTAACTATTTATGGCAGTAACTTGGGCGATGCAAAAACGCAAGTGTTGGTTAATAGCGAACCTGCTCCAGTGTTGTTCGCTTCAGCCACTCAAGTGAATTTCCAAATCCCCTTTGAAATCTCCCGAGTTTCGACCGCCAGTATTCGCGTTCGCTACGCAACTCAGGATAGCGAACCAGTCGAACTGCCGGTCACGCCGACCTCACCAAGTCTTTACCAGGGGGCGTTTCACGCCGATGGCCTACCTGTGACTACCGGTAATCCAGCCAGGCCCGGAGAGATTGTAATTTTCTATTCGACCGGCCACGGCGTCACCAGCCCAGCCGTTTCGACAGGACAGTTGACCGATTCAGCGGGAATTCTACCCGTCGCCCCACTACGCCTGACTGTTAATAATACGGCAGTGCAACTTCTTTACAGCGGACTGGCGCCGGGCACGCTTGGACTTATTCAACTAAACGCCCAGTTACCGTTGGACTTACCCGTTGGTGACTGGCCAGTCCAATTGAGTGCCGGACTTGAGGTGAGTAAGGAGCCGTTGATACTTCCAGTCCGGCCAGCGCCTTAGCAAATGGTTGAAAAATGGGGGACTGACCGTGCATCAGACGGGCCAGCGCGGGGTGGTTAGCGGGTTTTGGGATCTACCGATAGGACCCGGCAAAAAGCATGTGACGTCTGGACAGGGTTCCTACTCAAGTTCGATAGTCCGACGCTTATTTTCTAGAAAGTGCTTCTTTTACAGGGTTGACGCGTGTCCGGCTAAAAAAGGTTTTACGAAAAATACCGCAAGCGAAGCAGCTCGCGCCGGCAATGGTGGAACTGGGTACAGAAAGCGATTCACGATTTTGCTCCGCCGCCGCCCGCGATACCAGCCGGTAATTTTGGCGGCCAGGTTCGAATTGACAACGGCCGAAGTCCCCGTCCCAAGTCGCGGGGTCTTATGATTCGCACGCGGAGCCCCATAGCCAGCTGGGTGGCTTGACACCGGCATTCCCAATTGACATGATTGGCCCGGAGGCGTCATGCAAGCCACAGCTGCGATCCCTGAATCTAGTGCGTCACTGACTGAAACAATTTCGACTCTACTCCGTTCCAAGGGGAACGAGGTAGTGTCCGTCTCGGTAGACTCAACTGTCTTTGAAGCCGTCGAAAAGATGGCGGAGAATCACATTGGAGCGTTATTAGTATTCGATGGCAACCGTCTGTCCGGTATTGTTTCCGAACGGGACTACGCACGTAAGGTGATCTTGAAAGGACGCCATTCGCATGATACGCAAGTACGGGAAATCATGAGTTCGCCCGTCCATTCCGTAACGCCCGAACGAACTGTTGACGAGTGTTTGTGCCTGATGACAAAGGAACGAATTCGTCATCTACCCATAGTTGAAAACGAAAAAGTTCTGGGCTTGGTTTCCATGGGCGATCTGGTGAAGTGGATTATTTCTTCACAGAGCCACACAATTCACCATTTGCAGAATTACATAGCGGGAGAGTACCCCTGCTGATGCTTTGTCCAACCTCTTAAGTGCCTCTGAGAGACAAGACTAAGAGTAGCGGATGTCGTAGCGGGTTTGCTACAATCGAGGGGTAGTTGCTACCACAGGGGCCTGTGGCGCAGTTGGGAGCGCGCTTCCATGGCATGGAAGAGGTCGACGGTTCGAACCCGTCCAGGTCCACCAAATCATAGTAAACAAAGAACTTCTCAATCTGAACGTCAATCTTAACCTGGAGATTGATCGCTTCCATGGAGAGTTTCTACCATCAATTTGTACGTGAGAGACAGTATCTTCACAACGTTTCTCCGAAGACCTTAGCCGCATATCAATGGGCTTGGAAAGCTTTTGAACCCGCCCTTTCAGGAAAGGCCCAGCCGTCCAAAGCTGATGTAGTCGAACGGATCGCTGTACTACGAACTTCCGGGCTGTCCAATGTGACAGTGAACACCTATGTAAGGAGCGTTAACGCCTTTTTCCATTGGTTGCACCTTGAAAACCATACACCGCTGCTAGTTAAGGTTCCAAGGCTAAAAGAAGAGAGTAAAATTCTGATGGCTTTCTCCGACGATCAGGTCGGCAGACTGATACGCCACAACACCCACAATCATTCTGAGGAGCGAGCGCAAATGATCGCGGCATTGATCCTAGATACCGGCCTTCGCATTGAAGAGGCACTAGCAGCCCGTGGTTTTTGGAATTTTTCAGGAGACACTCGCGCGAACGCGCAGAGAACAGGTATATGTTGAGGCGTTTCATTTTTCGCGAAAGTTACTCGACCGGGCACCACTTTTCACCAAATGACGCGGTGACGATGG
>JANXXI010000051.1 GCA_025350695.1 Acidobacteriota bacterium | reverse complement strand
CTTGATAACGCGACTTTTTTGAGTCGCGCGCTGGTCTTGAACCTTCCCCACTTAGGCGCTATTGATGTGAGAAATCGTAAACCTTTGGGGCATTTTTGCCTTCGGTGTATTCCACCAGGCCGTACTCGCCACGCTCAAGGTTCTCTGTTGGCCAAATCCTATACAATCCTTCGGCTACCTGCCGCTTGAACGTTTCCACGGTGTCCATTGTCGTGACCGTCTCTTTGATGACTGGAAGGATTTCAAGAGACTGAACCACTCGGCCTGCCTTCTTGCTGTTGGGTTTCAAGCGGACCAAATCCATGCGCTCCTCCTTTTCCTGACGGAGGTAGAAGTAAGGACGTTCTTCGTTCAACTTGAACGCGCTGGTTAGGGAATCAATCTCGAGGGTTGCTTTGCCGGAAAAGGCTGGGATAGGGGAGAGCGCAGCCAGGATGGACCGGCGTTTGTTTGTGATGAATTTCGATTCCGCCAGTTTCAACGGGACGATTTCGCCTTGCGGATTCAAGTAGTAAGCCCCGGGCTCTTTGGGAACGCTGCGAATTTCCTTTCGCATCTCCGCCTCGGCTTTTTTCTCTTCCGCTTCGGCCTTGTTGTCCGCCTCGTCTACCTCTTTCGCTGCCTTCAGTTCCCCTTCAGTTTTTGGCAGATCCACCAATTCGGTTGGGAGTTCTTCCCAATCTCCCCGCTCGGCGGAGAGATATTTCACTCGATCGCCGTTAACCTGGTATTCTTTGACCTTTTGGAAGGTGCCATCCTTCAGATATAAGCGGACGGTTGCGGCGGCGGAGAGTAGTGTTGCAGCGGCGATGAGTAAAAGCCAGAATCGCATCCTGCTTTCATTCTATGCCAACCGCCGCCATACGGCATTGTTTAAGGCGGACTAAGGGTTTAGTCTCATCTGATCTGTCGCAGGCCGCTGTTACAATCGAGCTAGACGATTGTTTATGGTTGCTATCAAGGGATATACGCTTACCGATGCAGTTCTCGCGGTTCGAGCAGGCCAAAGGGACAAGGCCCGCACGATGCTTGATGAAATACTGCAATGCGAGCCTGAAAACAAACAGGTCTTGCTTTGGAGAGCGGGGGTTGCCGCAACCACCGAGGAGTCCATCCTATTCCTCGAACGGTTACTAAATCTTGATCCTGCCAACCGCCAAGCGAAGGAATCGCTTGATGCACTACACGCCCGTCTACGCCGTAAACGGCCGCCGGAGGAACGTGTCGCGCAGCGGGTTTGGAAGCGCAATTGCGAACTCTGCGACGCCGAAATCATGGCTCAGCAGGTGAAATGCCCGCGGTGTGGCGGCATCGATTCACTATCCAGTCTGCAGGAAGTTGTGGAAAACCAACTTAAGGACGAACGGCTTGTGCTTGAGGCGCGTCGTCATTGGGAAGACCGGCTTCGCAAATCGGCTACGGCGGAAGTTCACTACAGACTTGGCTTATTGGATTTAAATACTCTGCGGAACTCGGAAGCGTTGTTTCATTTTGAGGAAGCTTCGAGATTGGGCAACAACTACCCTTCCGTGGAACGGGCCATTCAGACTTTGCGCGCTCAACGTCTTATCCTGGCGGTTGACGATAGCCCGACGGTGTTGAACGTCCTGCGACCGATGATTGTTCGCAGCGGCATGCGATTTCTGCAAGCCGAAGACGGCGAACAGGGCCTAGCAACATTTCGGCGCGCCTTGCCGGATCTGGTGGTTCTTGATTTCCAGATGCCGGGCATGGATGGGCTCGAAACCTGCCGCTTGATTCGCAAAGAACGACTAAAGCATGACGCACCGGTAATCATGCTTTCGGGAAAACTGCTCGACAAACTGCGCGCCAAGTTAGCCGGCGCCAATGATTATCTAGCCAAACCCTTCGAGGAAGCCACGATTGTCCGGACGATTCGCAAGCTTCTAGCCAAATAGATTCGTGGTTCCCTTTAGTTTAAGTCCTTCGAGCAGGTAATTTTGAAGAGAAACAATGCACTCCGGGTGCAATTCTTACTTCCGATAACCCCAAGTAATTATTGAACTTGCCTGCTGGTTCACCTTCTCTTAGATGGTCAACAACGTGCTGCTCCGTTAATTGTTATTGAACATTAAACAATCGGAGGACACGGATGTATTTTCGGAATTTATCCTTGGCAGTAACCTGTATTTCGTTGGGAGCTGGAACCACAGCCCGAGGGGCAGATCACGACAATAAAAAGGCCCGGCCGAGTTTTGAAAGATTGGTGGTGGTTGGAGATTCGTTGAGCGCGGGCTTCCAAAATTTCTCTCTGTATGATTCATCGTCAGTGCAAGGCGCGCCTTTGGGAGGGCAGACTCGAGGGTATCCAGCTCTGATTGCCCAACAAGCTGGTGTGGCGCTGACGTTGCCGCGAATTTCATTTCCGGGTATACCGGCCGCATTAGCCTTGACTCCCAGCGGCATCGTGCGTCTCTCCGGTATTGGTGCGAGGATCAATCCGGCGGAGCAAGTGACGAACTTGTCCGTGCCCGGATTTTTGGTGGCGGATGTTCTTGCCCGTCCGTTTCCTGGAAATCCCGCAGTTAATCTAATTGATGCTTTGAGCGATGTCATCTTGGGGAGTCCTGGCGTGCTTCCCGGCTGTGGGCCGTATCCCGTTCCACCTGACGTTCTGATTGTCAGCCAAGTAACCTGCGCCGCCGCCTTGAGGCCAACGGCAATATTGGTTTCGATCGGGAACAACGACGCGCTGCAAGCTCTTACTCTGGGAGTCCCCCCGACCGATACGGCAACTTTCTCGGCGAATCTTTATCAACTTTTAAACGGGCTTCGAGCGACGAACGCTCAGATTGTAATGGCGAATATTCCGGATGTGACGGAGATTCCATTTTTGCTTTCTGTTCCCGCGTTTAGGGCTCGATGCGGATTCGCGCCGGTCGGTGTCTCCAATTCCGACTATGTAGTTCCCGACATCGCCAATCCTCTTTTGAAGAACATTAACGTTTGCGTGAACTATAGCGTTCGTCCGGCTGCTTTGGTACTGAGCGCGAAGTTTGCCGTGGAGCGATTTAATGAGATTATTGAGGATGCCGCTGACCAATACGATGTAGAGGTTGTGGATGTAAATGGTCTATTCGCGGACATTGGCAAGAAAGGGTATACCGTTGGCGGCCAGAAGTTGACAACTAATTTCTTAGGCGGGATATTTTCACTGGACGGGATCCACCCAACCAATACGGGACACGCCATTCTGGCCAACCTGTTTATCAAGACAATGAATTCCCGTTTAGGGGCAGGTATTTCGCCTGTGTCCGTGGAACAAGTGGCTAAGACTGATCCGCTGACGCCAAAGCGATAATTAAATTAAAACGAGTTCAGAAGTGTTAGGGGGGAACGGTAGGTTACCGTTTCCCCCTATCTGTGTTGGCCTGTAATCCGAAGCGTCTTGCTTTGAAGACGTGATCATGGTATGCTCACTACAGTTGAGC
>JANXXI010000045.1 GCA_025350695.1 Acidobacteriota bacterium | reverse complement strand
GTTGATTCCGGCCTGATTCCAACGGGCGTCATCAAGCCTGTAGCGAATACGCCCTTCGATTTCACTAAGACGAAACCAATTGGGCGCAACATCATGGACGACTCGGACGAGCAAATCAAATTCGGCGGCGGCTATGATCATAACTTCGTCCTAAACAAGGGCACGGGTGGATTGACCAAGGCAGCGGAAGCCTTCGATCCGACGACGGGCCGAGTGCTGGAAGTATTCACCACCGAACCAGGCGTTCAGTTCTACACAGGCAATTTTCTGGATGGCAAATTGTTAGGCAAAGGAAACAAGGCATACAACAAACGCTTCGCTTTTTGTTTGGAGACCCAACACTATCCCGACTCTCCGAACAAGCCCCAATTCCCTACAACTGTTTTACATCCGGGTGAAGAATACAAGTCGCAAACGGTTTGGAAATTCTCTGCTCGTTAGCCGCATTTGAGGGGAGAAATAATCGTCCCAGCGCGCACTAAAGAGATGTGACTATTGCTGGATATCAACGCTATCTTCTCGAAACCGCTCGTGAGCGAGCCTTCCTTGATACGGGACGTCGCCCGCTAAATCAGCTGGAAATGGAATATGGGCGCTGGTGCTGGAAACTGCGCCAGCCCCTTGTTGTCCTAACCCGGCAATCGCTTTATTCGCGTTACTCCGTCATGAAGCTGGATTTGTGCGGTACGCCAAATCTGCTCAACAAAGCCGGGAAAGCACGGGTCCAGGGGATAGTAGAGGAGTCGGGCGGGCGATCGAAGGCACAGCCCACTGAAGTTGGCGGCGTGTGGACGCATCTCCCAAGATCTGTTGCCGCAAAGGTAGCTCAGGAAGTTTTCAGGGTGGCCACCACCCTCGGTTACTACCAGCCGGATTTCGCCCTTTATGAGAAGCGCGAAAAAGAATACGCCCGCAAGCTGGGCCTGCGGGCCGAGGGAACAATTGCTCGGGCAGCTAAGGCTTAGATCAAGCTATTCAACAGTCTTATGCCCATTGTCATATCGGCCAACCGTTGTTCTTGATTTTCCACTTCCCGTTCCACATTCAACGGCCCGCGGAACCCGATCTCTTTCAACTTGGCGACGAATCGTGGCATACCGACCGCGCCCTGACCTAAAGGCCGTTCTGTGCCCAGCGCGCCAGGTTTATCGGTCGGCGGCCAATCGCCATCTTTGGCGTGGACGGACATCACGTGGTTCCCCAAAACACCCAGGGCTTCAATTGGATCGCCTGTGCCGTAGAGGATCATGTTGGCCGGGTCGAAATTGATTCCCAAGTTCGGCCGATTTACGTCTTTAAGAAACTCAAGCAATGTGGCGGCGGGCTCCTGGCCTGTTTCAAGAACAAAACTCTGAGCGTGTTTGGCGCAATGATCACAAACGCGGCGCACCAGTTCGCGGACTGCTATGTAGTTTGCGTCCGATTTATCTTCCGGAACAAACCCAACATGGCAGGCCACGCTCTTCACACCGATGGCAGCGGCGAAATCGGCCACCGCCAAGGTACGGTCTTCGCGCAGAGATCGAGTCGATTCAGGGATGAATCCAACCGTTCGCTCCACGGTTGGGATGTCGGCATAATCTTCGCCGATGTAGGCGCAGAAGGCCGTAACGAGCGTAAACCGTTCGCGCTCCAGATCGGCAGCCCAGTGCTTGGCGGCATCGGCCAGATCATAGTCGCCTGCGATGCCGAGTTGACCGCAGTGGGCTCCCATCGCCTTCATGTCGGCCAGCGAATCACGCCCAGCCCACATCATCACTCCAACTTCCAAGGGGTTCAATGTACTCATAGTTTCCTTTGATTCTAACTATTGCAGGTCAAGCGGGCTCCGCCTCTGGCGCGTGACTCTTCCATTAGGCGCATCAACGAAACGGCTAGGGCGGATTGTTCTGGCGCGCAAACTTCGGGCCATCGATGGTTCTGGCAGCAGTCAATAAAGTAGGCTAACTCAGTCTGGTATCCATCCACTTCAGGTTCCTTCAACACTTCCACTTCGCCATCCGCCTTGTAAAGTGTTGGCGGCCGGCCGGCTGAACTATACTCCACCGTGCCGCCGTCGGCTGAGACCGTGTACTCCATCGAAAACGGGTAGGACTTACGATGATGCCAACCGCCGGTGATGACGACGTCGCTGATGCCGTCGTATTCAAGCGAGGCCGTCATGGTGTCCATGCCGCCTTCCAGATTAACGTGACCCAAAGCGGACACGGACCTGGGCGGACCGAACAAGTGGAGACACATGTCAACGTCGTGGATCAACAAATCGAAAACGCCACCGCCGCTTTTACCCGGGTCGAATGCCCACTTTCCCCAGGCGGGAGCAGCGCATCGGCGTCGAAATAGAGCGGATCGGACTTGGCCGAGAGCGCCGCTCCTTAACTGGTCGCGGAGGAGCGTATAGGCGGGGAAGAATCGGAGCACCTGGGCCACCATCAAAACCCGCTTATGCTTGCGCGCTTCGTCTATCATGGCTTGGCACTGGGCAACGTCAAGCGCCATGGGCTTTTCGACAAATACATGTTTGCCGGCGCGCAGGGCTTCGATTGCCACAGGTGCGTGCTGATCGCTGGGGAGGCAAAGATCAAGAGCCTCAATGTCGGGATCAGCGATAGCTTCAGCAATAGAACGATATTTTCTAACTGTTGAGAAGTCCAGTTTTTCGCCGGGTCCGCCCAGGTTTCCTTGAATGGCGCTTAGGTCGCCGCTTAGTTTGGTTTCGTCGTTACTAACCACGGCCAACAACTCGGCGCCGGGGATTTTGCGTAGCGCCTTTAGATGCGTGCTTCCCATGAACCCAAGGCCAGCCACGCCGATCTTAATTTTCCGCATCCTTAACAGCATACGCCGCGAGGGGTGCGGATGCCAACGCTACGTTTGGGTGGGCGGGCGATTTAGAAAGTTCGGATTTGGTGTTTCGAGGATAGGCGGTAGACACGATCCGTGACGAGGGTGGACGTGAGAATTGAACAAATCTTGTTCAATTCTAGTCCCTTGATTCGTTCAAGGTTTTCCAGACCCCATGGTTCGTTCAACGCTGCCCGATGGCAAGCCTGGTCCAATACGGTTTCAAGGTCTTCCCGAAGTAGACAGCGATCATCCACGGACAGGGCGCCTAGGTTTTCCGCCATTGGCGATCTCGCATCGGTCCTGAACAATACGGCGGGGCGGCCGGCAGCCAATGCCGCCATTGCGCCATGGATGCGCCAAGTTATGGTGAGGGACGCTTCACCCACTGCCCTAGTCAGATCCGCGGCAGAGCGGAGCGTTATCAGTCGAGCGCGTTTTTCCAAATTCAGTGCATGCTGTACTTGGGAGTCAAGTTTATTGTGAGCGGCAATCACAATTTCAAAACCACGTTCGTGAAAATATTGCAGCACCCAATCAAGCGCCAATCGCCGCCTATCGAGGACTTCCCTCTTGGATCTGGTTAAGTCCCAGTTCGAACTCTCCGCGCTGTAACTAATTAGAACTTTCAGGCCCATAGGTTTGGGCACGGCTTCCGATTCCGCCCACAGCGAGGGGCAGACCGATCTGACCAAAATGTTTTCTCGTTCAGGACAGGCAAGCTTCAGCAAATCATAAGTGCGATCGTCCCGCGTCGACACGAGCACGGCCTTGCGTAGAAAACGGTTCAAAAAGTTTGCGGCGTTTGGGTGCGCTTTGAGAAGGTCAACCGCTGTCCCCTCGTAGATGGAGCCCACGCCAAGCGCGATGAACGGTGGCGCCCCGACTGGCTCAAGGCGTTTTGAGAAAACGGTTTCGGGCCAGTTGCTTCCGAAATTTGCTTCGGCGTTGAGGAAATTGTCGGCGCCTACGAAATAGAACAACGGCGTTCCGGCAATGACGAATAGGTCCGTGTTGAGGGCCTTGTCCAAGAACGTGAATGCACTACTTTCGTTAAGTCGATTTCCCAAAGATACCGCTATCGCGCGGATTGTTGAATTCATTCGCGCCAAAGGATTGTGGCTGAATCTGGATAAGGGAGAAAAGAGGCTTAGACCGTTTGATTTGCTGGTGTGTAGCCAGGTTGGGTTGCCGCCTAACGCTAATTGAAGCTGACGCTGCACGCCCGCCCTTACTAGATCGTCACCGACGTTTTCGAAGTACGTTGATAGCAGAGAGATTCGCAGGTGCTTACCATTACCCAAATGAGACGGGATCCTTCCACTTCGTTGGCAGGGCAAGCCATCGGGAACGGTCGGGCTAGCAGCCTTGTCCCCATTAGACCATGGATGGAACTTCAAGCAAGCAAAACAACGGTATACTCAACTTCGTACCCATGAAAACTCTTCGAGACGTCTTCGACCTGGACAATCGCGTTGCTCTGGTAACAGGAGGTTCACGTGGGTTAGGCGAGGAAATGGCGGAAGGCCTAGCGGAAGCCGGGTGCTCGGTCATGCTGGTGGCTCGCCGGGAGCAATGGCTTACTCCGGCCGTGAAGCAACTAAAGCGCATGGGGTTTCCCTGTGAAGGAGCGGTTTGCGATGTCACCGATCCTGACCAGGTGACTGCGGCAGTTGAGAAAACCATTGAGTACTTTGGCCATGTGGACATTCTGGTTAACAATGCTGGAATCAGTTGGGCCGCGGCTGCTGAAGATATGCCGCTGGACAAATGGAATGAAGTGCTGGATACGAACCTAACCGGCGCCTTTCTATTTTCCCAAGCTTGCGCCAAACATTTTATTCCACAGCAATTTGGCCGCATCATTAACGTCGCATCCCTGGCCGGGCTTCGGGGCGGCATGCCCGAAGGGTTGCACTATGCCGGATATGTCGCCTCAAAAGGTGGGCTCATTGCGCTGACCAAAGAACTGGCGGCAAAATGGGCTGAGCATAATATTCGAGTAAATGCCATTGCGCCGGGCTTCTTTCCAACGCGACTGACCGAACCCATCATGGATCGCATCACGCCTTACATCCAATCGCATGTGCCAATGCGGCGCACCGGCCAACAAGGTGAGATGAAAGGCGTGGCTGTATTCCTGGCAAGCGAAGCTAGCGGATACATTACCGGCCAAACGATCGTGGTAGACGGTGGAGGCTCCGCAGTGTAATGAGTGTGTTCAGCGAAAGGCCTTGGCTTCGCAGTTACGATTTCTGGGTTCCACCCACCGCGAACTATCCGCGCCAGTCCCTGTATCAGATTCTGCAAACTGCGGCCAGCCAATACCGGAATCGCCCGGCCACTGCCTTTTTCGGCGCACACCTAACTTTCGGGGAACTGAAGGAACAAGCTGACAAGTTGGCCGCAAGCTTTCATTCGTTGGGTTTGCGGAAGGGTGACCGTGTGGGGATCATGCTGCCCAACTGCCCACAATATCCAATCACATTTTTTGCTCTGATGCGGTTGGGGCTGATCGCCACCAACATAAATCCTACCTACACGCCCAGAGAACTTTCGGTGGTGGCCAACGACGCTGGAATTCGGGCCCTTGTCACGCTAGATGTTCTTGTGACGCTTGCGGAGGCGAGTACGATCGCCATGGAGTTCCTGATTGTTACTTCGATTCCCGAATACTCGTTGGACGGACCACCACTGGCGCATGTCCCCGGGACGGCCCTGCTATTTCCTCGCTTGATCGACGATGGTGATCTTTCCGTTTTACCCCGCGTGGAGATCAACGCAACCGAAGATATCGCCCTGCTTCAATACACTGGTGGCACCACCGGCCTGCCGAAGGGCGCAATGCTCACGCACTACAATCTGTACGCCAACACCATTCAAAACGCGTTATGGAATCAGTACCACACCCGCCGCGGCGAAGAAAAAATGTTGATGGTTCTTCCGTACTTTCACATCTATGGCCAGGTGGTTGGGCAACTGCTGAGCGCCTGGAATGGCACGATGACCATCCTCATTCCCAAGTTCGATGTGAACATGCTGATCGAGGCCTTCAAAGAATATTCGCCGACGTTTTTTCCCGCCGTGCCAACGCTCTATATTTCGCTATTGAATCATCCAGAGGCGAAAACCTGCGGCCTTCACAAGGTTAAGAACTTCAACAGCGGCTCGGCCCCTTTGCCGGTTGAAGTAATTGAGCAATTCGAACAGATGAGCGGAGCCATGCTGCGCGAAGGGTTCGGCATGACTGAAACTTCCTGCACGGCATCCACAACTCCCTTATTGGCGGCGAGGAAGATCGGAAGCATCGGCATTCCGGTGTCCGACACCGATTTCAAGATCGTGGATCTGGAGAGTGGATCGACGGAGTTGGGGATCGGCGAAGAAGGTGAGCTTTGCGTTCGAGGCCCTCAGGTTATGAAGGGCTATTGGAATCAGCCTGAGGAAACGGCGCACGCGCTGCGCGACGGCTGGATGTACACCGGCGACGTGGCGAAGATGGACCAGGACGGTTTCTTCTACATTGTGCAGCGCAAGAAGGACATGATCATCGTTAGCGGTTTGAAAGTCTTTCCGAGTGAGTTGGAAGAAGTACTGTTCACCCATCCTTCAGTGTTTGAAGCTTGTGTGATTGGCGTGCCACACTCTTACCGTGGCGAGTCCGTCAAGGCCTTTGTTGTTCTGAAGCCCGGAGCTTCGACTACTGTGGAAGAACTGCAATCGTTCCTTAAAGAGCGGCTGGCGAAGTTTAAGGTTCCAAGCGAAATTGAATTTGTTCCGGCGCTTCCAAAGAGCGCTGTCGGGAAAGTGCTGCGCCGCGAATTGCGCGACAGCGAATTGGAGAAACGAAAAGTATGAGCGATTTGATTCTATACACGAAGCAAGACGGCGTCGGCATTATCACGGTGAATAACCCCCCAGTAAATGCTTTGAGCCCCGGCGTGCCGGAAGGCATTGCCGCCGGAGTGGAGCAATTTGTCGCCGATGAGGAAGTGCAGGCCATCATCCTAATCGGTGGCGGCCGCACCTTCATTGCCGGAGCGGACATCAAGGAGTTCGGCAAGATCACCAGCGGCAAAAAACGCGAATCGAGTCTGCTGCCGTTGATGTTGGCGATGGAGGATTCCCCGAAACCCCTCGTTGTGGCGATTCACGGAACGGCCTTCGGCGGCGGCTTGGAAGTGGCCATGGGTGCACACTATCGGGTGGCCTCGCCGACAGCGCAGGTGGGTCAGCCTGAGGTGAAGTTGGGGATCATTCCTGGCGCCGCTGGAACACAACGTTTGCCCCGGCTGGCTGGTGTCGCAATCGCTACCAAGATGTGCGCGTTTGGCGAACCCGTTAAAGCCAAGGAAGCCTTGAGTGCAGGTATTGTAGATCAGATTATTGAAGGCGACTTGCTTGCGGGCGCGATCGCTTTCGCGCTAGATTCCGCGAAGAAGGTTGTTCATTCCAAGCCAAGGGAGCGTAACGACAAACTTGGCTCCCCGGAAACCAATGCGCCGATATTTGCCGAAGCGCGGGCGGCGGCAAAGAAGACTCACCGCAATCAAAATGCTCCGCTGGCCGCTATCGACGCCGTGGAACTGGCAACGACTCTGCCGTTTGAAGAGGGATGCCGCAGAGAGCGCGAGATTTTCGAACAATGCCTGTTCGATACGCAATCGAAATCAATGATCCATGCCTTCTTCGGGGAACGTGAGGTGGCCAAGATTCCCGGTATTAGCAAGGAGACGCCGGTACGCGAAATCAAGCGAGCGGCGGTAATTGGGGCCGGAACGATGGGCGGCGGCATTGCCATGAACTTCGCCAATGCCGGAATTCCCGTAATTTTGAAGGAGTCCTCCGCGGATGCCCTCGCGCGTGGCGTTGCCACGATTGAAAAGAATTATTCCAACTCTGTCGCCAAAGGCCGCTTTTCGGCTGAAGTGATGGCGCAGCGCATGGCCTTGATCAAGCCGCAATTGAATTACGACGGCTTTGATCAAGTGGATATTATTACTGAGGCCGTGTTTGAAGGTATGGCTTTAAAGAAAGAAATCTTTTCGGTTATTGATGATCTGGCAAAGCCCGGCTGCATTCTGGCCAGCAATACATCAACGCTGAGTATCGACGAGATTGCCTCCAACACGGCGCGTCCGCAGGACGTGATTGGGACGCACTACTTCAGCCCTGCGAACGTGATGCGCCTGCTGGAAATCGTGCGAGGCAGAGCGACGGGAGACGATGTGATTGCATCGTCCATGGCATTGGCTAAGAAGCTGAACAAAGTGGGCGTGCTGGTCGGCAATTGCCGCGGCTTCGTTGGCAATCGCATGATTCATTGTTACGGGCGTGAGGCGCAGTTTCTGGTAGAAGAAGGTGCGCCGCCGCGGAAAGTGGACGCGGTACTTTACAACTGGGGCATGGCAATGGGACCTCTTTCCATGAGCGATCTGGCTGGGCTCGACGTCGGCTGGCGCATTCGGAAGGAATTCAAACACTTGGAAAAACCCGGAGTGCGTGTGGCGCTGGTGGCCGACGAGCTTTGTGAAATGGGACGCTTTGGGCAGAAGACCAAAGCCGGGTGGTACAAGTATGACGAGAATCGAAAACAAACCCCTGACCCTGTAGTCGATGAGGCGATCTTAAGGCTGGCGAGTGCGGCTGGAATCAAGCGGCGCGAAATCTCTGATCAAGAGATTTTGGAGAGAACTGTCTACGCATTGGTCAACGAGGGCGCCCGGATTCTGGAAGAAGGCATTGCCCTGCGACCGGTCGATATTGATGTGATTTATCTTACCGGCTATGGGTTCCCAACGTATCGCGGAGGTCCTATGTTTTATGCCGACACTGTTGGCCTCAGCGAAGTGTGTAAGAAGGTTTGCGAATTCGAAGCGGCTCACGGCGAGTTGTGGGAGCCTGCTCCGTTACTGAAGAAATTGGCGGAAGAGGGCAAGACGTTCGGTCAATGGGCTAAAGAACGCGCCTGAGGCATAGTATGCTAACTACTGATATGGATCTTCTTTCACGCAGAGCATTAATTGCAGCCCCCTTTTTCATCAAGAACCTGATTTCCGCTCCGGCCAATGGGCGAGTGAGGCTGGCCGCCATGGGCGCGTCGAACATGGCGTGGCATACGCTGAAAAATATTGCCGCGCATAGTTCGGTGGATTTGGTTTCCGTGGCTGAAATTGACACGTCTCGCACTACGGAAGTGAAAGACAAGTATGCAGGCGCCAAGCATTATCAGGATTGGCGGAAAATGCTTGACGCCGAGTACAGAAATCTGGATGCCATCTGCGTCGGCACGCCGGACCATATGCATGCTCCCCAGGCGATGGCCGCCATGCAGCGCGGCTTGCATGTGTATTGTCAGAAGCCGCTTACTTCAAAGGTGGCTGAAGCCCGAAAGCTGAAGGAGTTTGCCAGTGCGAAAAATCTGGTGACCCAAATGGGCATTCAAGTGCACTCCTCAGTGGAGTACAAGACCGCTGTCGCCATGGTTCAATCGGGAACGATTGGGAAAATCAAGGAAGTCCACACTTGGAGCAATAAGAAATGGGGCGATATGGACGAGCGTCCCAAGACGAAGGATGCCGTCCCGTCAACGCTTGATTGGAATGGTTGGCTGGGTGTTGCGCGGCCGTTTCCCTACATCAAAGACTATTGCCACATGGTGAATTGGCGCAAGCGGCTGGAGTTTGGTACAGGCACTTTCGGGGATATGGGCTGCCACATTTACGACCCCGTATTTGCAGCGCTCGCTCTCACCTCACCGCTTACCGTTCGAGCCGAAGGGCCCGCCCCGAATGAAACCAATTGGGCCATCAACGCTATCGTGAAATACGTTTTCCCGGGGACGAAGTTTACGGCCGGCAGTACGGTGAACGTGACTTGGTACGACGGTGACGAGCGGCCTCCGCGTGAGATTCAGGAGTTGATCGGCGATACGAAAATGCCTGACCAGGGATCAATTAGTATCGGGACCGATGGGGTGATGCTGCTGCCGCACGTTGGCAAACCCATTTTCTTCTCACAGGCGAAAGTGCAGACCGTGGTTATGCCAGACATTCAGGCGGATAATCATTACTTCCAGTTTGTTGACGCGGTATTGGGTAAGGGCAAGACTTCTACGTCATTTGATTATTCGGGACCACTCAGTGAGACGGTGCTGCTGGGAAGCTTGGCGACGAAGTTCCCAAAGACCACCCTCGAATGGGATTCAGCAAAGTTGAATTTCAAAAATATGAAGCCGGCTAATCAGCACTTGCGGCGCAAATACCGCCGTGGCTGGAAGGTCCAGGGATTGGCTTGAATTACTTTATTGTTTTTGCTCTAGCGACCGCCACCGCGTTGGCCGAAGATTGGCCCCAGTTTAGAGGTCCCGGCGGGGAAGGGCATTCGACCGAGACTCATCTGCCACTTGAGTGGAGCGAAACAAAGAACATCGCCTGGAAGACCGGCATTCCCGGGCGAGGTTGGTCTTCGCCGTCTGTTGAGAAATCTAAAATTTGGCTGACGTCCGAGATTGATTCGGGGCTTCACGCCATTTCGATTGACGCAAAGACAGGCGCCGTCATCAAAGACGTTACCGTGTTCCCGCCAACAGAACTAGGCAAGCAGCACGCCAAGAACACCCACGCGTCTCCGACCCCGGTGATCGAGAATGGTCGCGTCTACGTTCACTTTGGTTCGCATGGCACAGCGGCGCTTACCACCGATGGAGAAATCCTTTGGAAGGCCAAGATGAATTATGCGCCCGTTCATGGCACTGGTGGTTCGCCGGTTCTATACAAGGATCTGCTGATCTTTAGCTGCGATGGTTCGGATGTGCAATTCGTAGTCGCTCTAGATAAGAACACCGGCAAAGTGAAGTGGAAGACGCCGCGCCAAACCTACATGGCGTTCGCCACCCCCTTGATCATTTCCGTGAAGGGTAAGGATCAACTAATCAGCCCAGGCGCCCATCGCACGGTGGCTTACGACCCATCTAACGGCAAAGAGCTGTGGTTCGTCGAATATGGCGATGGTTTCTCCAACGTGCCACGGCCTGTCTACGGACATGGATTGATTTTTCTTTCTACTGGGTTCAATCGCGCCGATTTGTTGGCTGTGAAGCCGGGCGGGGAAGTGGCTTGGAAATATGGCCGTAGCGTTTCTCTTACACCTTCGTTCCTGATTGTTGGTGAGGAACTGTATATGGTCAGTGACAACGGAATCGCTACTTGCTTCGAGGCGACGACCGGAAAGGTGCACTGGCAACAGCGGTTGTCCGGAACGTTTTCCGCCTCACCGACATTTGCTGAAGGGCGCATCTATTTTCAGAGCGAAGATGGCGATACCATAGTGATCGCGCCGGGGCAGGTGTTCAAGAAGCTCGCTGAAAACCGCATAGATGGACAAACGTTGGCTAGCTTTGCTATCTCCGATGGGCAGATTCTCCTGCGCACGGGAACGCATCTTTATGCCATTCGCGCATCAACGCCGTAAATTCCCTAACATCCGAATCGCCGTCTCCACCAGCATCTCCCCGCAACCTGGAGCACATCGCGAACTAATCGCTTCATAGGAACCTTCGGCGAAGGCCTTGCGATCCGGAATATAGCTCAGCCACCCGTTTGCCTGCTCGACGATGATCGTCGTGCGGAATGGCGAAGCCCGCTTGATAGCAATCCCCAATTCCACAAAGTATTCGCCAGGAATGGCCACCCAAGCCACATCATCGCCAAGAGTGATCACCTGCACTTCCGCTTCCAGTGGGCCCTTGCGTTCCACCGTGTCGAGCACTTTCAAAGCATCAACCATTTCCAGAAACGGCGCTTGGGTCTTTGAACCGAAAGTAGCGGCCGTCGTACGGGCTCTGGCGGCGTCCGTCACCAGCGGCACAGGTAGTGGAACCTTAACGGATGATGCTCCAATGTGCCTGGCGCTAACCGGCTGCAGCCGCGTATATGTCTTCAAAACCTCGCCTGCCAAAACCGTACCTATGCGCGCCGCCTCGTCATTTCCTTTTTGCGGCTCCTTGTTCGTAACGTCAATGTGATTGATATTGCCGGCCGCGCCGATGGTAAACATCGTCAGCATGCTCGGGCTCTTTACCGCGCCAAGAATCTTGGCCAACGTGTAGGGATAGTCGGCGGAATAATGGGCGCTGCCAACAGTATCGAGATGAAGCGCAAAGTTCACGTAAGTTGCAAGCGGAGAGCCTGTAGGCGTATCAAAGTAGACCACCGGCAAGTCCGGGTCGATGGGCCCTACGGATCGAACGATGGATGGGTTCAGCTTGCCTGGATTGAATTTCACCGTGCCGTCTTTCATGAGGAAACGCCGGTTGAAGCTGACCTTGGATTCGTTGCCAATCGCGTCAGACGCGCGGGCCGACTGCAGATCGTTGATTGCGAGGCGGGCAGCCTCGGCAATCTTAGCCGGTAGACCCTCAATGTAAGTTTCGGCCAATTCACGAGCCGGTCCCGGAGCCGCGACAAGCATCCGTGGGTTGAACAGCGGTCCCGTGTGACTGTGGGTGGCGGATAGCATAATCCGTTCCACAGGCAAGCCAGTCGTCTTCGCCACAAGCGCACGGGCGGGCGTCGCAAAACTGGGATCAGAGCCAATCAGGTCGCAAGAAATAAGAACTGCCCTCTGGCCTCCAATCTCCAGCGCGATTGCCTTGGCATATAAATCGTCCTGCGTTCCTTCGCTCAGCCGAATACTGTAGTAGCCCGCCATTGGTATGCCAACCGGCGGTGTGATTTTGACCTGTGCCCGGCCAACGCGCAATTGCGCACAGACCGGTAGAACAGCGATGCAAAGAAGGAAGATGCGGGAACACATCTGTCTATTACAGCAAAGAATGATGACGATAGAACCAACTCTTCACCGCTTGCACCAACGCAAGGTAAGTAATTGACAGCGCCGCAATAGAGCCGACCAACGCCAAAGGTAGCGGCGTGAATTTCAACAACGTCCCCAACTCGGTATAGGGAATGATGACCGCGGCGCCGACCACGGCAATCACCGATAGCAACAACCCTCTGCTCGGCTTGCTTGAAAAAGGATTGCCCGCTGTTCTGATAACGAACACAACCAGCGTTTGCGTTGCGAGCGATTCTACAAACCAGCCCGTATGAAACAGCGAAGGATTGGTGGAAGCATGGAAACCCCAAAAGAGAATCGCGAACGTCAAAAAGTCGTAAATAGAACTGATCGGGCCGATGATCATCATGAATTGCTGCACAAACTCGATGCGCCAGCGCTTGGGTTTGTGCAGCAGCGCAGGATCCACGTTATCGGTCGGTATGGAAATTTGCGAAAGATCGTAGAGGAAATTATTCAGCAGGATCTGCGTCGGCAGCATAGGGAGAAATGGCAGGAACAAAGACGCCGCCGCCATGCTAAACATATTCCCAAAGTTGGAACTGGTGCCCATCACAATGTATTTCATGATGTTGGCAAAAGAGCGCCTGCCTTCAATAATGCCATCGTTCAAGACGGAAAGATCCTTTTCAAGCAGGATAATCTTCGCCGCATCCTTGGCCACCTCAACGCCGTTCATCACGGAAATACCGACATCGGCAATGTGTAGCGATGGAGCGTCGTTAATGCCGTCCCCCATATATCCCACGACGTGGCCGCGTTCCTTTAACGCCGCGATTACTCGGTACTTCTGCTCAGGGGACATGCGGGCAAAAATGGCGCTGTTTTCCGCGTGGTGCGCTAGTGCCGCATTGTCCATTCCGTCCACCATTCCGCTCGTCAGAATAACGGCGGTAGGAAGCCCGACGTCACCGGCGATCTTCTGCGTCACATATTGGTTGTCGCCGGTCATGATGATGACCGAAACGCCATTCTCCTTGAGTGCGCGTAACACCTCCGAAATTCCCTCTTTCGGAGGATCAAGAAAGGCTGCGAACCCGATCAGTGTAAGGTCCCGCTCATCGTCGCGCGTGAAGGCGGTTTGTTGCGAAACAATCTTGGTTGCCACGCCAAGGATCCGATAGCCGTCGGCGCTGAGGCGCTGAAAGGTCGCGGTCGCGAGCTTGCGAAGCTCCTCGTCAAAAGTCTGGGCCTTGCCCTCAATCATTACCTGATCGCAAACTTCCAGTACATTGTCAACGTCACCCTTTGTGATCAACGTATGTTGCTCACCCATCTTTATCACCACGGAGAGCCGCTTGCGCGTAAAGTCAAAGGGAATTTCGTCCAGTTTCTCGCACCCACTCATTGACGGAGCCTCGTGCTTGAGAACAGCCGCGTCCATCGGACTCTTAATGCCGGCCTCAAAAAAGCTATTCAAGTACACTAGACGCAACACCTCTTCGTCATCCTTCCCGTGAATATCCACATGACGGTCCAACACGATTTCCCCTTCAGTCAAGGTTCCCGTCTTGTCGCTGCATAAGATGTCGATGCTGCCGAAGTCCTCAATAGCGGCCAATTGCTTCACCAGCACTTTCTTCTTCATCATTCGTCGTGCGCCTTGGGCTAACGTCACTGTAATGATCACGGGCATCAGTTCCGGAGTCATCCCAACAGCCAGCGCCACGGCGAAGAGGAATGATTCCAAAAGTGGCCGGCGAAAGATGATATTCACCAACAGGACAAACAGAACCAGCAGGAGAATTACTTTGGTGATCATCGAACCGAACTGCCGAATGCCACGGGCGAACTCAGTCTCTGGCGGGCTGGCAATCAATCGCCGCGCAATTCCAGCGAAGGCCGTGTTCTTGCCGGTGCGCACAATAACCGCTTGAGCCATTCCAGATTGAACGGAGGTTCCAAGAAACAGACTATTCGTTGCCTCAGCGATTTCGGCCGATGTCCCCGTCAAGTCCACAGCCTTCTTCGGAGAAGGCAGCGATTCCCCAGTAAGGGCAGATTCTCTCACATGCAGGTCTTTCGATGTCAGTAAGCGCGCATCGGCCGGAACCAGATCTCCGGCGTTGAGCGTGATGACGTCTCCAGGAACCAGTTGATCAATGGAAAGCTCCCGCAACTTGCCATCACGCATCACCTCAGCCGTCGTCGCCGTCTGTTTGCGGATCAGTTCCACAGCGTTCTTCGCCTGATACTCCATGAAGAAATTAAGCGCCACGCTCAACAGCACCATGGCAATAATGATGGAGCCGCCGATCGAATCGCCCAGTATCAAGGAAATTGCGCTTGCGATCAGAAGAATGACGATCAGAGGATTCGCGATGAAGCGACCCAGCGCGATTAGGTTGGCAAAGCGGGATTCCTTTTCAAGGGAGTTCAGTCCGTGAATCTTCTGCCGTCGCTCAGCTTCCTGTGACGTCAATCCCGCGCTTGACGCTTCGAGCGTACCAAGCAATTCCGTCAAGGATGTATTCCAGAAGTTGTCTGCCACCCCAAAGAGATAGCATTCTAAGGACCAAAAGGGAAGTGGGCACTCGATTGCTCAGGATCTGGCATGATGATTACCATGCCTACTCTTGCCCCCGGCCCCTTATCCCAAGACGAATACAGCAAAATAGACTCGTACTGGCGGGCGGCGAACTATCTATCCGTGGGACAAATCTATCTGCGCGCAAACCCGTTATTGCGCGAACCTTTGCTGGCAGAACACGTCAAGGCCAGGCTGCTCGGCCACTGGGGCACATCCCCTGGACTGAATTTCATTTACGTCCACATGAATCGGATGATCCGGAAGTACGACTTAAACGCAATCTTCGTTGCCGGCCCCGGCCACGGCGGTCCGGCAGTAGTGGCGAACACTTATCTGGAAGGAAGCTACAGTGAACTGTATCCGAATGTGGGCCAAAACCAGCAGGGGATGGAGCGGCTGTTCACGCAGTTTTCCTACCCCGGCGGCATTCCCAGCCATGCATCGCCCGATACGCCCGGGTCCATTCATGAGGGCGGGGAACTCGGCTACTCGTTATTGCACGCCTATGGCGCCGTGTTCGATAATCCCGATCTTCTAGCCTGCTGTGTCGTCGGTGACGGCGAAGCCGAAACTGGACCGCTTGCCGCCAGTTGGCATTCAAACAAATTCTTGAACCCCGCTCGCGATGGCGCCGTACTGCCGATCCTCCATTTGAATGGATACAAAATCGCCGGCCCCAGCGTACTGGCCCGCATCCCAAAGCATGAACTCAGCGCTTTATTTGAAGGCTACGGTTACGAAGTGTTCTACGTGGAAGGCGACGACCCGCCGCTGATGCACCAAGCCATGGCGACGGCGATGGATGAAGCCGTTAACCGCATCCGCCGCATTCAGGAAGAAGCGCGTGCTCCAGGCTTCCAAAAAAGGCCCCGCTGGCCGATGATCATCCTGCGTTCCCCAAAGGGTTGGACCGGTCCGAAAATAGTAGACGGGAAGCAAGTGGAAGGAACTTTCCGATCCCATCAAGTGCCGCTTGATAACGTGCGTACGGACCCAAATCACCTACGCATGCTCGAAGAATGGATGAAAAGTTATCGGCCCGATGAACTCTTCAACGAACAAGGAACGCTAAAGCCTGATCTCGCCGCACTGGCGCCTAAAGGCGAGCGTCGCATGGGGGCCAACCCAAACGCCAATGGCGGACTGCTGCTCAAGGATCTCATCCTTCCCGATTTCCGTGACTATCAAGTCGACGTTCCCTCGCCAGGCGGTGTGGAGGCGGAATCGCCAAGGCCAATGGGGCAAATGCTTCGCGACGTGATGACCCTGAACGCGGCAACCGCGAACTTTCGAGTGATGTGTCCTGACGAAACTTCATCGAACAGGCTCAACGCCTTATTCGAGGTAACCAACCGCGAATCCACCGCCGAAATACTGCCAACAGATGACCACGTGACCGCCGATGGTCGCGTAATGGAAGTGTTAAGCGAACATCTTTGCCAAGGCTGGCTCGAAGGTTACCTGCTAACCGGTCGCCACGGCATCTTCCCTTGTTATGAGGCGTTTATCCACATCGTCGATTCCATGTTCAACCAGCACGCCAAATGGCTGAAGGTTGCCGCGCAAATTCCATGGCGCCGGCCAATCGCCTCTTTGAACTACTTCTTGTCGTCCCACGTTTGGCGACAGGACCACAATGGGTCAAGCCATCAGGACCCAGGGTTCATCGATCACGTAGTCAACAAGAAGGCATCCGTCGTGCGCGTCTATTTGCCGCCGGATGCAAACACCCTGCTGTCGGTCACGGACCACTGCCTGCGAAGCCGCAATCTAATTAACGTGATAGTGGCAGGTAAACAAATGGAGCCGCAGTGGCTCGATATGGAATCGGCCATTCAGCATTGCACCGCGGGCGTAGGCATTTGGCGTTGGGCCAGTAATGATGTAGGGACCGATCCCGACGTAGTAATGGCCTGCGCCGGGGATGTGCCGACCCTTGAAACGCTAGCCGCGGTGTCGTTGTTACGTAAACATCTGCCGGATCTGAAAGTGCGAGTTGTGAACGTCGTCGACTTGATGACGCTGCAACCTCCAGGTGAGCATCCCCACGGGCTATCGGACCGTGAATTTGATTCCATCTTCACTGCCGACAAGCCCGTCATCTTCGCTTTTCATGGTTACCCATGGCTGATTCACCGTTTAACTTACCGCCGGACGAATCACGACAATTTTCACGTGCGCGGGTTCAAGGAGGAAGGGACCACCACCACCCCATTTGACATGACCGTTTTGAACGAACTGGATCGTTTCCATCTGGCTGGAGATGTGGTGGACCGAGTGCCGCGCGTACAAAAGAGTGGCGGGCACTTCAAGCAAATCCTACGCGAAAAGTTAGTGGAGCACCGCCTCTACATTGAGCGGACCGGAGAGGATATGCCCGAGATCCGCGACTGGAAGTGGCGCACCCGAACGTAGCCCAAAAATATACCTATCCACACAAAGATTTTCGATTGGCCTCAATCAATTTAGCGAAATTCCTCTTGATCTTATACTTCAATCGAAATGGTTCAAGTTGGCTGACGAATTCCGCGCTTCGTCCCAAGCGTTTCATTGCGCCGGCTGCGCTCTTAAGCAGATCCACCGATAGGTCGTACTCGCCGCGTATTACAGCCTTCTCTGAAAGCCGCCAATATATTGGACCACATCTTCGGGATGCCCGTTCATGACGAATCTTGGCCAACTGTAGCCACAAAGCGTCCGAGCACCACCCAGCCACGGCCTCGCTCCAAGCATCGTCCGGGTTGCGTTCATAGAGAAAAATTTCAACCAGCGTGGAATGATCGGCATCGGAGCGCATCCAAGATTCTTGCTTCTTACCGAAAGCAAGCTTTTTGGCTTTTTCGGTCTTGTCCTTAATTTCCGCTAGCGCCCGCTGCCGCCATTCAGGCCAAGCATTCGATTTCGCGGCATGCGCTTTCAACTGTTTGTACGTCTCAAGGAAAGGCCTCTCTCTAAATGCCGCCCACACAATCGCCATTGCGTCCCCATGTCGTTTACGGCGATGATATTCGCTAGCCGCGAAGTCGCGTAGCCTTGAGTCCGTATGCTCCGGGCAAGCCTTCAATCCTTTCTCTGCCCACAACAGCGCGTTGTCGTGCTGCTTGCCTTCTTGATAGACGAGGGCAATTTGCCAATACTTGTATACACTCGTCAAGTCGCGGCCCATGACACCTACAAGCTGCTCGACATCCCCATCCATCTTGGCCAGCAATTCCATGATTTGTGTTATCTGAAACCGGCCGTGACGGCTTTCTTGCTTTCCGCTAACGGCGGGGACCTTGGTCCATTCCGCTTCCGCCAATTCCCGGTAAACCTTCAGCCCATTTGTTCCCAGAATCTTGGCGTAACGCTCCACTGCGCCGAAGAAGACGTCAAAGTCGCCGTGAAGTTCAAACTCAAAAAGGCGCTTGGCCAACGCCACTGGATCCGGTTTCGCTTGCCGGCACGCATCGTAATGAATCTGTTCAACACGGTCCCGCAGAGTGGTGAAATGGCCGTCCGAACAATGACATCTACTCCGTTTCCACTTTTCAGCAAATGCTCAACGGCATCAAGCGCCACGTCCACGTCCGACGCCCAGGAACGGGCCGCGCGGTAATCGATGAACCATCAGGTTTCAATGGCGGCGGCCAGTGCCCCTCGCGCCGCGAAAGCGGCTGCATCAGGTCCCGAACGGCTAGCGCCTTAAAACAGAAGACGCTTCCGCAATTGGTCATCATCCTTGGCCCAGCCAAGCAGCATTTCCACGATCTTGGACTTTTCTTCGTCATGAATCAACTTCCCAGCGGCGGCCAGAGTAATACCCTTGGGCTTAAGGTGAAGTCTCCGTTTGTGTTTCATGGTCATAGGTAAAGCCACTCCCGCCTCTCATTGAATCGCTGGGAAAAATTCTTTTTGGCCTTGTACTTCACATAAATGCGCTCCAAGTACTCCGGTATTTCGGCGGACCGGTCAAGCCGCTTCAGAACAGCGGTGGCCCGTTCCAGCCATTCAACGCCATCGTCGTATCTGCCGTTGACGATGGCATTTTCAGCAAAGTTGCGGTAGACGGGAAGCGCGTCAACAGGATGATCTGCTTCCCGGAGGATCGTAAGTTGGAGATGTAGATCTCGGGTACACCCGCCATCCAACGCTTCTTTCCATGCTTCCTCCAAATCTCCCTCATCCAAAAGAAATTCCACCAACATGGAATGATCGCATCCGATGTGGGTATTTTGTTTAGCTCTCGAAATTCGAAGGCGGATCTCGTCTAGCGCGCGGCCCCGCCACTCGGGCCACTCGCCCGCCTTGTCGGCATGAACCTTCAACTTCCTGAACGTTCCCAAATGGGGCCATTTGAAGAATTCCGTCCACATCAGGTCAATTGCTTTGGCGTGTTGCTTGCGCCTGTGATACTCCTCCGCGGCGAATTCGCGCAGCTTGCCATCGTGCTGTTCGGGGAAGGATGCTAAGCCCGTTTCAGCCCACGTTAGGGCCTTGTCATACAGCCCCGCGTCCCGATAGACTTCCGCAATTCTCAAATGGCAATGCTCCTCCGTAAAGTCGCGGCTTATCACCTCCACCAGTTGTTCGATATCGCCAGAAAACCTGGCCAAGGACCTCATGACCTGAGTTATGCGGGAATAATCGTGTCTGAAATATCTTTCTCTCCCGGCAGTGCGAACGGGCACTTTGTCCCATTCAAGTTGCGCCAACTCCTTGTATCTTCTTAAGCCTCTTTCTCCCAAAACGTCTGCATATGTCTCGGCGGCCGATTGAAATACGCCGAATCGGTTTCCTAACGCGATGTCAAGCAGACGGGTGGCCAGTGCCGCCGGATCAGGGCGTGATTCATCGCAGGCTATCTTGTGCATATTCATCAGCCTGTCCTTGATCTTTGCAAAGTGGCCGTCGGAGTCATCAACCGATTGGATGCTTTGACACAAAGACAGTAGGGCCGACTCGCATATCTCGATCACCGCCGAGGAGTGACCATCATCGAGCAGATGTTGAATGCTGTCAACAGCCGACTGCACATTGCGCGCCCACTCACCGCTCTTGCGATACTTGATGTGGCTGCGAACCTGAATCGCCTTTTCGAAACTCTTGCGCACGGCGGCGGCGTTCGATTCCGGGTCGGACCGTCGCGCGGCGTAAAGGACAATCCGGTCGCGCAGTTGCTTGTCGTCCTTCGCCCATTCAAACAATTGCTTGACCACGGTTTCCTTATCTTCGGAACGCATCACCTTCTGGGCGGCCACCAAGGTAATTGTTTTGGCTTTGGTCCTTATCGGCTGTTTAGTCTGCGAGACGGGCCTGGCAAGAAACGCCAGCCCAACGGCAACGCAATGTTGGCAGAAAGCGCCTTCGCTTCCGGATGGGCAGTCACATTGATACTCCAGCCCATCGCTAGACGCAGCAAGTCGAACCTGCGAATCCAGATCTCCGCCAGCTATGGCCCGAACGTTTTCCTCTGTCACTTTCAGTAATTCGACGCAGCCTTGCGAAAAGTAAACAACGCCTTCCTGGTAGGTTTGCTCGCCGGATAGCTTTCGAACCGCCGCATCGGTTAACGCTTGTTCAAGATTGCCGGACATATGCTGGATGGTACACCGAAAACAGACCTAAGAATGTTGGCTGAATTTTGGATGCAAGACATTCATTCTAACAACATCGGGGGCTGGACTCTGTGCACTTTCGATTCTCATAATATATTGATGAAAACTTGAAAGTGGGGCTGGCCGTGGCCAGCGCGCGACTCTCAAAAGTCGCGCCGCACCTCCTCCGACAGAACCTCCATAATTGTGCAAAGTCACAAGCGAAGCATACCCTTTCCTCCCGGTCGCAGACTCATTCAAGCCAGTTGCTCAGACGATATGTTATGTCCCGCAGCTCTAAACATTCAAGACGCCGTTCGATCCGTGTTCGCCAGCGCCGCCGCAACAATATATGCCGACCTGGTCATGCCACTTCGCTTGGCCCGCTGGTCAATCTCATCCATCTGGCTTCTACGCGCCGTAATATTAAATCTCTCAGATTTCTGCGTGACGTCGACGTTGACAAGGAACGCCACAGCGCCTTTCATTGCCGGGTCTTTCGCCCGTTGATCAAGCGAAGATGGTTGTGGGATCGACTGGCCGTCCTCCGTTGTCCCTTCAATGTGAAACGTGAGAGCCTCCACGGCCATCCTGCGTGCTTCTTCCAGCGTTTTGCCCGCCGTAATGCAGCCCGGAAAATCGGGGAAGCTGACGCCATAGTCAGACTTTCGATCTTTGTGAAGATAAGCGATGTACTCCATTTTGTTATTTCCTGAGTTTGATAGCAGCTTGCTTTTCTATGCTTCGCAGTGTCCCGGCTGGAATATCTTTTCTTCGGATGAGGTACTGCACCCGGCGACGTTTGGTGTCACGTTTGAACTGCTTGTGGCTTCCTGCCTGGGCGAGCAACTGTGAGTATGTTTGGGAAAGATGGTAGCGCTAACGGGGATCGAACCCGTATTTAAGCCTTGAGAGGGCTCTGTCCTAACCATTAGACGATAGCGCCACGAACGTCTCTCATTATAGTCACTCTCTCGCACACAAGCAATGCAAAGTTTCTTTCCCGTGAGGCAGGGACGGCGTTGATTCACCTGAAGATGCAAGGTTAAAGAAAGATTCAGAATAGAAGGGACGGCGGTTCGCTTGGGGAGCTTGGCACAGAGGGGTTTGGTGGGAAGAGTGATTGGCGACAATTACGCATCGACTCCGTGTTGCCTCAAAAGTATAGGTTACCCAATCTAATATATGTCGTTCACAGTCGTTCTCCTGCCTCCTTTTTATGCCTTGGTGTTTGACCTGTTTTTTGGCAAACTGGTGCTGACCTCAGCAGAGGATAGGGCAACGCAGGGATGCGCCCCGAGCGCTGACTGAGGGGCCAGACCAGGCCGGGGTGAGTCCGCTCGCCCCGGTGCTCTGTCGTCCTGGGATGGCAATGAAGCGTTAAATCCTGGGGGCTTGGGGGTGCGTCCCCAGCATGATGTGACCTCTTCCTTTGTTGTTTCGGCGGAGTCTATGGTCGCTGCATCGGATGATCCGAGAACAAGCCGTCGAGCAACGGCTGTGCGCCACTCCTTTACGCGACGCTGAAGCGTGCGCAGTTGTGCGGACTTGAAGGACTCCGGCATCTGTGTTTGGAGTCTCTGGAAAAGTTCCTTGGCTGTTGCGCCTGCTCCTTGCATTTCTCCGTCACGCGGCTGTTGGCGAGCAGACGCTCGTATGGTGTTGCTGGGTCGAAATATTTCTTCTTTACTTTCGCGCCTTCTCGCGTTTTTGATTCCAACTTGAACGATGGCTGAAAAAGGTTTACGTACAAGCGGGCCACCTGATGTAGCTTGCCCAACGCGGCGGTGGCTGTTTCCCCTTCGAGCCGGTCATAGCCCACCAACTTCCTAACCACTGCACCATTCTTTTGTTCGATCCAAGCCTGATCATTGTTCTTGTAGGCGCGCGATCTCGTCAGTAGAAGTGTATGGACCTTGCTGTACTTCAAAAGCGTTCGTTGATGAACGCACTGTCGTTGTCCACATCCAATCCGAGCATTGGGAAACGGCAGCTTCAAACGGATCTCCTCAACCCTCTAGTGATTAGTGTTTGGTGTGTTTCCGGTAAGCGTGCGTGACTGGAGTTCGAGGTAACTGTTACTGTGTGCCAAGGGCGGGAGGCCCTTGGGCATGAAAGGGCAAACAGGAGAGTATCGGAATGACGTAGAGCAAATAAGGCAGCGCTTTACCGAGT
>JANXXI010000384.1 GCA_025350695.1 Acidobacteriota bacterium | reverse complement strand
GTCATAAGCTGGCGCCACCAACTGAATCAAGTAAAGGAAGTATAATAGCGGATCGTGGGCACACCAAGAGAGGGCGCGTACATCAAAGGGTTGACGGAAACGCTGTCAAATGTTCTGGGCCGTCCCGTAACTAACGAGACGAGCCTGGATGGCCCTTTTGACTACAAGCTGGAATGGACGCCAGAGGGTTCGGATGCAGGCGGCCCTTCGATCTTTACGGCTCTAACCGAACAGTTGGGGCTGCGTCTAGAATCAAAGAAGGGTCCAGTGCAGGTGTTCGTGATTGAGAAGATTGAAAAGCCTAGTGAGAATTGAATAGATGAGAGGCATCGTAGCGATACTTTTTTACGTCTCGGCTTTGAACGCGGCGGAACATAAGGGACAGGTGAAGTTTGCCGGCCTTCCTGTGCCAGGCGCTAGCGTGACTTTGTCGCAAGGAACAAAGAAACTCTCCGGGGTCACGAATCTTCAAGGCGCCTACGCATTCACCGATATCGCCGATGGGCCTTGGACCGTTCATGTGGATATGCAGTTGTTTCAACCGCAGAGCCGTGACATTGCGCTTCCTTCCGCGCCGATAGATTGGGAACTGACTCCGCTTCCGGCGGATCAGTTGGCGAAGCTCGCAACGGCTGTTCAGGCAACGTATCAGCGCACGGAAGTGACCGCGTCGCCACAAACGGCGGCGGTCAAACCTGTCGCGGCGAAGCCAGCAAATGATCCGGCGGCAACTACCGAGCTAGCCCAACGCGCGGCGGAAAGTTTCCTGGTGAATGGGAGCATGAATAACGGCGCGGCGTCTCCCTTCGCACAGCTGCCGGCCTTCGGCAACCAACGGCGTGGGCAACGATCACTTTATAACGGAACCCTCGGCTTGATCTTGAATAGCGCCGCCTTCGATGCCCGCGCCTATTCACTCACTGGCCAAGAGACGCCCAAGCCCGCCTATAGCAGGATCCAGGGCCTGTTTTCGTTTGGTGGCCCGATCCGGATTCCGCATCTCCTCCGCCGCAACGGGCCGAACTTCACGGTCAACTATCAGTGGACCCGTAACAGCACGGCGTCAACGCAAACAGGGCTGATGCCGACAGCCGCGGAGCGCACGGGAGCACTGGCGCGCACGGTGGTGGACCCTGGCTCTGGACTTCCCTTCCCTGGCAATGTCATTCCGGCGAACCGTATTAGTCAACAAGCGATCGCGTTGCTGGCGCTTTATCCGCAACCGAACTTCAGCGGCAATTCGCGGTACAACTTTCAGTTGCCGATCGTCAGCGGATTGCACCAGGACGATCTGCAAACACGCGTGAACAAGCAGCGGCGCAAGCATTTCTTTTCGGGCAATTATGCATGGCGCAGCACTCGCACTGACGGTCCTGACCTGTTCGGATTTCTTGACACAGGACGAGTCAGCGGCATCAACACCGGCGTCAATTACCGGCTCAGCTTCAGTGGCCGTTCCTTCTTAAACACAACTTATTCGTTCAGTAGATTCACAAGTCGCGCCACGCCCTACTTCGCGGGCCGGCGCAATGTTTCCGCTGACGCAGGCGTAACGGGCAACAATCAGGACTCAGCCAATTGGGGACCACCGTCACTACATTTCTCCGGCGGCGTCACTTCGCTTGGCTCCTCTCAGAATTCGTTGGATCGCAATCAGACGCATAATCTATCGACCGATGTTTTCTTGAACCGCTCCTCACACAACATTACCGCTGGAGCCACGCAACGTTGGCAACAATTCAATGTGTTATCGCAACAGGACGCGCGTGGCTCGTTCACTTTTACTGGCGCCACGACGCAGAACGATTTCGGCAGTTTTCTGTTAGGCGCGCCTGACACAAGTTCCATTGCTTTTGGAAACGCCGACAAGTATTTGCGGGCACGCGTGAACGAGGCGTTTGTAAATGATGACTGGCGCGTTCATCCTGGTTTTACGATCAACGTCGGATTGCGTTGGGAGTATTGGTCACCGGTCACCGAAAAATACGGACGTCTGGTGAACCTCAATATCGGGCAGGGGTTTGGGTCAGCATCGCCGGTGGTGGCCCGCACTGCGCAAAGTGATTTGTTTCCGAGGCCTGACCGTAATAACCTGGCTCCGCGTTTGGCTTTTTCATGGCGGCCATTTTCCGCTTCGTCAATGGTGGTGCGCGGGGGTTATGGCATTTACTACGACACATCTATTTACCAATCAATCGCGATGAGGATGGCGCAGCAGTCACCATTGTCGAAGAGCTTGCGTGTGTCCAACAGCACTGAGGCGCCGCTAACATTGTCGAACGGTTTTCCGCTTTCTGCGTCAGCTACGGAATCAACCACTTTTGCGATTGATCCTGGCTTTCAAGTGGGATTGGCGCAAACGTGGCAGTTGGCCGTACAAAGCGATCTCCCCGCAGGCCTGCAAGCCACGGCCACTTACGCTGGATCGAAGGGGACACACGCACAGCAACAGATACTTCCCAACACGTTTCCCAATGGGGCTTCGGGACTTTCCGGATACACGTATCTGACATCGAACGGAGTGGCGAATCGGAATTCCCTGCAAGCCCAAGTGCGGCGGCGGCTTCGCAACGGCTTCACTGCCAACGCCACCTACACGTTGGCGAAAGCGGAAGACAATGCGGCCCCCGGTGGAAGAGGACTCATGATCGCGCAGAACTGGCTGGACTTACGTTCGGAGTATGCCCGCTCTAATTTCGATCAGCGGCATTTGCTGGCGACGTCGGTACAATACACGACAGGCATGGGCCTAAAGGGCGGTTCCTTGGTGAGCGGTTGGCGGGGCATGTTATGGAAAGAGTGGACGCTGGGGACGCAGTTAAACGTTGGCAGCGGTTTACCTTTGACGCCCGTGTTTAGCAGAGCTGTGCTGGGCACCGGTGTTACGGGTACGTTGCGGCCGGACGTCACTGGCGCGGACTTGTACAACGCACCGGCGGGATTCAATCTGAATCCGGCGGCGTTCGCAGCACCCGCTGCCGGAAAATGGGGAAATGCTGGACGGAACTCGTTAAACGGGCCTGGGCAGTTTACCTTGAATGCATCAATGAGCCGGACTTTTCGTTCCAGTGACCGCACCAGTGTGGACTTAAGGGTTGATGCCACTAACGCTTTGAACAACGTTCGATTTTCCAGCTGGAATACGGTTGTGGGCAATGCGCAATTTGGCTTACCGAATCCCGCGAACCCGATGCGAAGTTTGCAAGCTGTGATTAGGATGAGGTTTTAGCCAATGCGCTTCCTTTGTTTGAGTCTCTTTATCTGTTTACTTGAAGCGCAGGCTGGGCAGAATACAATCGGCAGCCAGACGGCGACGTTCCAAAGCACAACGCAGCTTGTTATTGAAACCGTTTCGGTGAAAGATAAGAGCGGCAATCCGGTCACCGGCTTAACCGCGAAAGACTTCACGCTTACCGAAGACGGCGTTCCGCAAGAGATCAAGTTTTTCGAGTTTCAAAAGTTTGACGAAGCCGGGGCTGTAGTGCCTGTGGAAGCGGCAGCGCTTCGGCCGCCGGCGCTTGCGCGTTTAACCCATGGTCAAATCTCGCCGGAAGCGTCGGGCGATATTCGCTATCGTGACCGTCGGCTATTGGCCCTCTATTTCGACATGACCGCCATGCCGCCTCCCGACCAACTACGGGCGTTTACTGCCGCTAAGAAATTTGTGAAGACGCAGATGACCACAGCGGACTTGATGGCGGTGATGGCCTTCACCAGCGGGTCTGTGCAGGTGCTGCAGGATTTCACGGCCGACCGATCAAAGCTGCTGAGCGTGATTGAAACCCTGATCGTTGGGGAAGATGAAAATGCCCCCGCTGATGCTGGTGACGCCAGCAAAGCAGATACGGGCGCCGCGTTTGGACAGAACGATTCAGAGTTCAACATTTTCTTTACCGACCGCCAGCTTTCCGCCTTACAGACCGCGGCTACCATGCTAGGCCGGCTGAATGAAAAGAAATCGCTGATCTACTTTGCCAGCGGACTGCGTTTGAATGGCACGAACAACATGGCGCAATTGCATGCCACTATTAACGCGGCGATTCGCTCCGGCGTTTCCTTCTGGCCTGTGGACGCACGTGGCTTAGTGGCGCAAGCGCCAATGGGTGACGCATCGCAAGGCTCGCCGGGCGGCCTTGCGGCGTACACGGGCGCCGCGGCCAATGCTGTTGCGACAAACCGTCAACGATCTCAAGATACGCTGTGGACTCTGGCGGCGGACACTGGTGGCAAAGCATTGCTCGATAACAATGATCTTGCGCAGGGTATTGTGCAGGCGCAGAAATCGGTCAGCAGCTATTACATTCTGGGCTATTACACAACCAACGCAAACCTGGACGGGAAGTTTCGCAAGGTCAAGATCACGCTGAATAATCAACTGGCCGCGAACCTTGATTACCGTCAAGGCTATTACGCCGGCAAAAAGTTCAACAAGTTTACGACGGCCGATAAAGAACGACAGCTGGAAGATGCGTTAATGCTGGGCGATCCGGTGACTGAACTCACCATTGCCATGGAGATCAATTATTTTCAACTGAATCGGGCGGAGTATTTTGTTCCGATCGCGGTGAAGATTCCTGGCAGCGAACTGGCGTTGGCGCGTCGCGGTGGAGCAGAGCATACGCTGATCGATTTTATTGGCGAGATCAAAGACGAATACGGCGCCACCGTATCGAACGTGCGAGACAAGGTGGACATCAAGCTGACGGGATCAACCGCGGCTGAGTTGGCGTTGCGGCCGATTGAGTACGACACGGGTTTCACGTTGCTGCCCGGCAAATACAAGATCAAGTTTCTGGCGCGCGACGCGGAAACGGGGCGAATTGGCACTTTTGAAATGCAATTCGTCGTGCCGAATCTCAACAAGGAATTGCAGCGCGTCGCCATCAGTTCCGTGGTGCTGAGTGGCCAGCGCGCTGCGATGAGTGAGGCCTTGTTCAACGCGGCAAAGGACAAGAATTTACGCGCGCAAACAACCAACCCTTTGGTGCAGGACGGGCTCAAATTAATCCCTTCGGTTACGCGCGTTTTTAAGAAGGGAAAGGATATGTTTGTCTATCTACAGGCCTACCAACAAGGCGTGGAAACGGCGCAGCCAATGATGGCTTTTGTTACGTTTTTTCAGGGCGGAATGAAGGTTTTTGAGTCAGTACCGATTTCAGTTTCAGAAGCATCCGCCAATCGTTTGAAGACCCTGCCCATGAAATTCAGCTTCCCGCTCGAGAAGCTGGAACCTGGTGAATACTTGTGCCAGGTGACGGTGCTGGACGCTAAAGTAAACAAGGCCGCATTCTGGCAAGCTCCGATCCTGCTGATACCCTAGAGTCGTGAGCTCTGTGCGTCTATTCAGCCTTTTGGTTCTGTCGTTCCCACTGTTCGCGCAATCCGCACGCCCTACCATCGCGGCCGTTGTAAATGGGGCGAGCTATGCGAACGGGCCGATCGCGGCGGGCGAGATTGTCACGTTATTCGGATCTGAAATGGGTCCGGCGCGGCTTGTGCCTTTCACGGTGGAGGCGCAGGGCAACATTCCGTCCTCGCTCTCAGGCGTGCAGGTTTTATTTGATGGCGCACCCGTGCCGTTGCTCTACGTGTCGGCAACGCAGATCGCCGCCATTGCTCCTCTACGATTGGCGGTCGGTGTCACGCAGATTCATGTCGTCTACAACGGTGTGGCTTCGCCGGCATTTCCCAAACCGGTGGATATTTCCGCCCCGGGAATATTCAGTCTTGCGGCGACGGGTAAGGGTCAAGCGGCAATGACGAATGCCGATGGCGCGTTGAACTCGGCGGTGAATCCCGCTGCGCCAGGATCCTACGTGACGTTTTACGTGACCGGCGCAAGTGCCGCCGGATCCGGGGCCATTGATGGCGCGCCTGCAACCGGACCCGCGCAGATCGCGCAGAACGTGGTTGTCACCATTGGGGGAAAGGCAGCCCAGGTGCTGTATGCGGGGGCGGCCCCTGGGAACGTGAATGGATTTACTCAAGTGAATGCGGTTGTGCCGGCCGACATTGGGGCCAGCGGCGCGTTGCCTCTAACGTTTCAAGTCAACAATACTTTGAGCCAGACAGACATCACGATGTATCTGGGCGCAGTTCGCACTTCGGCTGCTACTATCTTTCTAATTCACGGCCTTGGGCAAGGCAAACAGGATGTGCAAGCACTACAGGGTTCGCTTGCAAGCGTGGTGGGACTGGACCCGAGCAAATTCCGAATCGATGGTGGCTTCGACTTCAGCGAATGTTCCAATTCAGCGTCATGCGCTGCAAACTGTTCCATGGCAAGTGGCGCGGACAAGCTGGCGCAGTACATCATCAAGGCTAATCCCCCGGGCGATATTATTCTGATGGGATTCAGCATGGGCGGCGTGCTGGCGCGCGATGTAATTGCCAACAACCGGTTGGCATCGCTCAACGGTCGAAGGGTTAGCGTGCTCATAACCATGGGCTCACCTGTCTTGGGCTATCCTTATTCGACATTTGACAGGCTTTATTACTGTGGCGGCCTTGTGCAAGATATCGATGGGAATTGGCGCGGCCAACAGGCATCCAATACTGTGGTGCTGTCCCAATATCTAAGCGGATTGCGGACGAAATGGGCGGCTGGAAATTTCCCGGGATTCGGTGGCGTGTGGTTGGCGGCTTCGGGACGAATCGTGTTCGAACGCAACTCGATTAATCAATTCATCGACTGGATGCCGCGACCGAAATCCATTTAGCGACGGGATCGTATGCGACGACAGCGCGGCGTATTTCGGGGAGAGTGCGAACAAGCCGACGACGCTATGGCAAGATCCGGGGCAGGTCTATGTGCACAGCAATAGCACGGTAGGTTCGATTGGTTCTTCGCTAATCCTGTGCGGTAACAATGGGCAGAATCCTTCCCTATCAAATCCATTGCTAACGGGTCCTCTATTTGACGTAATCAAGAGGACGTTGACGGGTCTTCCCTTGCCTTCTCAAGCACCCACCGTTCAACCTGCGTCTCGCGTGCTTACGCTTACAGAACCCGAACAGGCGCGCTTATTTGAAGATGCCTTTGATTCAGCACAGCCCAACAAGCATGGAGACGAAGTGGCGATGCTGTTATTGAACCGGCCTCGCCTAGTTGTGCCTTTGCTTGAGGCCCGGTTAAGGCGGCAACAGAGCGAAACGGAGTTTTCGCTGGCTTCGGAAATATTGGCTTATTCGGGGAGCGAGGTGGCCCTTGAAGCAATCGGGAGGCTGCTTGACTGGGACGAAGCTAAGTTTGAACATCTGGTAGCCAGGTTGCTGGATCACAACCTGGCCAATGGCGGGGACCCGTTCCTGTTGGCGAAAACAGCAAGGCAAACCGGAAAGCTAAGCCGATATATTCAGCAGTGGAGAACGGCCCAAACCGATTCACCACGCATGAACAGGCTGCGCCAATAAAACTACTTTGCTTGCGGAATAAAGCCGGGAGGCATTGCTGCTCCCACACCGAAAAAGTATTCATCCATCTGCTTGATGACAAATTCCTGAGCTTCTTTAGTGCCAAGGTTCAAACGGTATTCGTTCATTAGCATTTTTAGGTGTTCTTTCCACGAATTCCACGCTTCCTGGGAAACATTGTCGTAAATCTTTTGCCCAAGCGGATGCCCCTCAAAAGGAACTTCTTCAAGACCGGGCAATTCCTTCTGTAACTTGGCGCAAAACACTTTGCGTCCGCTCTCATCCGCCTTCACACCGGGAACTGATTGACTGCCGCCACAACCCATGAATGTTTCTCCTTAAATGTTCAGCGCGATCGTCGCGCATGCCTCTACTATTGATTATAGAAGGCCCAACCAAGATGCAACCAAATATATCTCGCCCTCGGTGTGGTTGGGCGCAAACCCATCCGCTACACGCCGAGTATCATGACGCCGAATGGGGAGTGCCCCAGCATGAGGATCGCATGCTGTTTGAGATGTTGAATCTGGAAGGCGCACAGGCCGGCTTGAGTTGGCTGACCGTTTTGAAGAAGCGGCAAAGCTATCGGGAAGCGTTCGACAATTTTGAGGCGGCTAAGATTGTTCGTTATGACCAGCGCAAGGTGGCCGAGTTGTTGGCAAACGAAGGAATCATCCGCAATCGCTTGAAGGTGAATGCGGTGATCGCCAATGCCCATGCGTATTTGGAGGTTGTGGAGCAGCACAAGAGTTTTGACGCCTACCTGTGGCAGTTCACAGGCGGAGAGCCGCTGGTGAATCAGTGGAAGAGCATGGCGGATGTGCCTGCGAAAACGGCGTTGAGTGACACAATGAGCAAAACGCTTGCCAAGCGCGGATTCAAATTTGTCGGCTCGACAATTTGCTATGCGTTCATGCAGGCCGTTGGCATGGTGGATGACCATACGGCCGATTGCTGGCGACGGACTAAGGCGTGAAGGTGATCGATGTATCAGAGCCGAACTTGCGATAGTTGCGGAATTCGATTACGTTGCGGCTGCAATTGGATGAGCCCCTGAAACAGCTGAGGGATTCTGACTTCACCGGTAATAGGAACTTTCCGGTACCCAGGCGGACAAATTCATAGTCGAGGGTGGATTCCACTTTGTCGATGGGGAAATCCTGAGGCATATTGCGGGATTGCATTTCGATGCGAAGCACGCGCGAGGTTTCCTTGTCGATCCAAACTGTGCCGCGATAGGCTGGCGAATAGGATTCCCCAGGCGCATGAATTCGCCAATGGGAATTCTCCTGCTTCACATAAAAGTTGTAGACTACGGCGGTCCGTCCGGCAATCGATTCAGTGGCGCGCAAAGGCCGGAAGTCGGCTTGTGTCGAGGTGGAAAACAGATCGCGGATAGTTGTCCCGAATTCTCCCGTGGACCAAGCCCCGGTTTCCTCAGCCTTTCCTTTTGACGGTTTGCCGTTCAGCAACACGTTGGTATAACGCTCCTTGCCGTCTTGGTAGACCAGATCTATGGAGATGTTATCCATAGCCTGCCAATTGGTCTTGACAGTTGTGCTCTGAAACCTGGTGGTAAGCTGCTTGGCTGTGTAACTGGGTAAACTCTCCAGAAGATTGTAGGCATTCTCTCTGGTCTTTTCGATGACCGCGTCGCCCTCACGCTCGGGAGGATCTTCGTTGCGGATAACCGTTGGTTGGGTTGGAACATCTCCGGCAATGTCGGCATTAGGACGGGTCGGGGGAGTGGAGATAGCAACTGCATCGTCCTCATCCGAGCGCTTGCGTGGAGCGGGCTTGCCGCGGGTTAACTTGGGCCGCTCTTCATCGCCATTTTTGAGTACGGTAGCGTCGCGCACTTCAGTGAATGAACCTGGCGGCGGTGCGGCGGGTTCGCTTTCCTCTTCCTTCTTGGCTGTCTTGCTTGAGGCGGAGTTGGAACCGGCGCCTGCTTTCACCGGCGCTTCGGGTTGCGTTCCGGTTTCAGGTTTGGACGAATCCTCGTAGGTCTTTGGCATAGCTTCAACAGGGACTCGGGCCGCAGCCCGCTCTTCATTCGTGCCAGCCTTTTCCAAAGTCACTCGACCGGCGAAATACTTACCGTCGTCATCAGAGCCGAACTCCACCAAAAGATGATCGCCGGGTTGAATGGCGTCTGGCTTGATTTCCGTCAGACCTTTGAAATAGATAGTGGACGATTCGGCGCGGAACCGAAGGATGCGTTTGTCTTCCGATTGCAGAACCAGAGTTTCCGTGTCTAACTTACGAAGAATTCCGCGGACGCCTTTGAGTGCGGCCTGTTCCATGTCTTTCTTTTTGGCTTTTTCGGACTTCTTGTTTTTTCGGGGAAAAGGGATGCCGCCGATGCCAGGAACCTGCCCACCGCCTTGCGGATAACCGCCTCCAGGATACTGCCCACCGATCTGAGCCAAACAAAGAGCAGTGATTGAGACCGCTACGATAGCGATTGAGAACGCGCGGACAGCTGGAGAGCGCATAGTTTTGTACCTTTTTGACGCGAACAGGGGGTTCAGG
>JANXXI010000282.1 GCA_025350695.1 Acidobacteriota bacterium | reverse complement strand
CGAAACCGCAACGCGACTGGCGGAGTGGCTAGCCCTAGCCATGCTCCCCGATCAACAGCCTCCAATCTTGGTCATCACCGGCAAAAAGCGCGACCAGGCCGCACGCAAGCTCCGCAACCTGCTCGATCCGGTAGTCCATCCACTCCTCGAAATCCCCTACACAAATCGCGAACTAGGCCAACTGGCGTTAACCAACAACGTGCTGGCCTTCTCAATCTTCAAATACATCGCCCCCAGCAAAATCGAAGCCCTGAACAAACTCCAATCTGGAATGCTCGTCAAACTCAAAGAAGTAAACAGACGAAGAGGAGCAATCTGGTCCAACGTCGCCCGCCCAATCCTCATCTCCGCTGGTGAGCCAATCCAAATTAGCCCCAATCAGCTCAACATAGAAATCAACGAAGCAAATTCCGAGGAAATCTCATCCCACTTCTTCGGCGCGCTCTTAAGCATGATGGTCGCAGTGTTGCACCAAATCTACTCAAAACCAATCTTTGACTCAGAGGCCCTGCCTGCCTTGCTCCCGCCATCAACCGACATATTAGAACTTACAAACGCCCCTTACACATAACAAAGTAAGGCCAAGCTCCGGCCACAACATGGAGTCACCAAGCCACCCGTCTCGTAGGTCTTTGAAAACTGAATAACTGAAGAAGCTCGTGCAAAATTCCACGAGCCGCGACCGTAGGGAGTCCTGTATTCGGAATTTTGCGATTACCTAACGGCCCGCCATTGAGCGAAGGAACATAAAGACCAGAAGGAGGGTCAAAACAAACAGAAATATTTTGCCTTTGCTATAGGGTCGATCCCCAATCACTTCGCCAGTTTGTGCATTGACCAGCACCTGATAAACACATCCTTCAAATCGGTAGGACCCGACCCAAACAGGCAACAGCAAATGCTTGAACGTCAGATTTGAATAGCGAGTGTCGGAGTCTTGAATCTGCTGTTCGTCGCCTCCAATGTCGCGGCGGATTTCGTCCTGCACGGCCCGCTCCATGATTTGGCGGCTCGAAACGAACCCATCTTTAAGTTCAACCTGGTAGCGCTGGGCTTGAAAGCCAGACAGGAACGCGCTCTCGTATGGTTTAACGTCGCTGAGTTTCCATGGCGAAAGTTGCTGTAAACGTTCTGGCGGCACGGATCGACTGGCTGGAACAAGGACGTCGTCGAAACCGACGGCCACGCAACCGGATGCGCCTTTCCAGGCGGTCCGCACTTGCTGCACCTCGCGGATAACATTTTGGCCGTTTACGTTTTCCTGAACCTGAACCATTTCGAAGTAGTGATCACCGCGCTGACCGGTATAACGAGTGTTGGTCTTTGCATCGAATGTCCAAAAGGGGAGGTAGATGCCGCGGATTCCTTCTGGTTGGGCCAGGGCGGCAAGAGCACCCGGAGCGAACCATCGGGAGGCTAACCACTCCCTAACGCTAGAGGAGGCGCGGCCTTTGGGGACGACAAACGGAAGGACCCCATCCGGCGCGATAAGGGGGTCAGAATTCTTGGGTTGGGTAACGATGTTAGCGGCGCAAAAGGGGCACGCGCCCGCCACTTGGGGAGGCTCAAATTGAACGATCGCGCCGCAACCGGTACAGGTGAATTCTTTTGAGATGTCGGAGAGGCGCCGTATGCGGTTGGGTTCGGGCGTAAGCGACTGACTTGATAGGTGGTTCTCGCGGATTTCCGGTTTGGGGTCGACCGCGACTGCGGTTCGCGTGCCGCAGTAGGCGCACTTCATACCCCTCGTCACCGGGTCGAACTCCATGTCAGCTTTGCAGTTAGGGCATTCAAAGCGTTCAATGGCCATGAACTATTATTGTCCTATTTTTCCGAAACTTCGAAGCGGTAAACTACGTTTAAACAGATATGGACCAAACTGACTCCAACATCAAGATGATCGCCGTATTCCTGGCGGGGGTACTGGTTGCAGGCGGCGGAGTGTATATGCTGACAAGCAAATCGCCACCCGCTGAGCCGACTAAAGCAGCGGTAGCAGCGGTGCCTGCATCGCCGGTGGTTTCCGAGTCCGTGGCGCAGTCAGCCACGCATGAAACGCATGAGCCACAGGTACAGGTGATGAAGGCCGCTGAACCGGTGAAGAGGCAGTCGCTGCCGGCTGGGCATCAGCAGCATTCAACAGCTACGGAAAGGAGATTGATTTCCAAAGCAGATGAGCCGAAGGCAAGGCCGGATCCGATGCCACCATCGGCAGCAGCTTCGGGGCAGCAAACGCAGACGCCGACGCAGGCTCCTCCCCCATCCGCCTATGTTCCAGCCCCGGCCCCAGTCGAACCAGAGCATCCTAAGCCAGCTCCGAAACCGCGCGAGGCGGCGACAGTAACAATCCCCGCGGGGGCGCTGATTGCAGTCCGTTTGAATGAAGCGATTTCAACCGAGAAAAAAGTTACGAATGATCCGTTTACAGCCGTGCTGTCAGAACAACTGGTCGTGAATGGCTTTGTGATCGCCGAACGCGGGGCCCGCGCTGAAGGACGGTTAGTGGATGTCACACGCGCAGGCAAAGTGAAGGGTGTGGCGCATTTGGCATTGGAGCTGACAAGTTTTGTGAGTGCCGACGGACAGCGGGTAAAGGTGCAGACCGCCTTATTTGAGAAGGACGGCGCTTCGTCGGTAAAGAAGGACGCCGGAAAAGTAGCAGTGGGCGCCGGTGTTGGAGCGATCATCGGCGGAATTTTCGGGGGCGGCAAAGGCGCGGCCATTGGAGCGGGTGCAGGCGGTGGAGCTGCTGAAGGTGGAGTGCTGCTGACCCGCGGTGAGCCTGCCGTGTTGCCGGTTGAGACTCGCATTAGTTTCCGCATCACGGACCCTGTGACATTAACCGAAAAACTGAATTAACTGACTTGAATTAACTGACTAGCCCCCGATGACAATCGGGCGATGGCTGTTGAAATCTAAGTTAAGAGGATACGGTGGTCAAGTAGTCCGCGGGGGGAATCCATCCCATGACGCCAAAGCCTCCGACGTAATAGATTTCCGCAATCTCCATTCGGTAGAAGTTGAAGTCTCCAAAGCTAACCCATTGTTCGGCGGCTGGGTGTTGCGCCAAATAAGCGTGACGAGCCGTGTCTATATCTTCTTCCGGGACAGGGCTGACTCTACCCATCACGTTTGCCCTGGCTCCTCCCAGCAAGCCCGCATTTTGCGATTCCTCGGAGACTAGTACGGATGCATGTGGATCGGCCTCCAGATTCTTGGTATGCACGGCCATTCGGCTGATCAGAAATATGGGCCGTCCAATTGAATCGAGCGCGTATGGGGTAACTGACCCGAAAGGATAGCCTGCGTGCTTCACCGAGTTGGTGCAAAGCACCCCTTGACTGTGTGCGGTTATTAATTTGTTAGCGCCAATTGCTTTGTCCATTTTTGATCCTAATCTTGATTGTCGCGCAAGGCGCCGATCGAAAGTGTGCGAAGAATTTCGATTGTAAGGGGTCGCTTAGAGTCCCAGAAAATTAGTGCCTGTAGAAATTCGGCCGCTGGTTGGGAGTTCAATAACCAGGCGGCTTCTATAGCTTCTTCCCTTCCCTCAAAACTCAGGAATGCGCAGGTATCGTCGAAGACAACGGGCTTGCCGTTGTGAGGGCCGATAGCATGAAACTGTAATTTCTTATGGAGGCAACTGGTGGCCACTTTCCAGGGAGAAAAGCTGTATGGGCCAACACCGAAAATTCCGAAACGGGGAGCGCGCCGATATATCGAACTCGCCCGCGCGTCAAGGATTGCGGAGTGCCGTTCAAGATAGTCCCACGTCTGTGGAGCCGTTACGGAAAGCTGATCCGTTGATTCGCCAGGCTTCCTTTGCGTTGCCAGTAGTGTCCGGCGCGGAGTCGGGGCGGATTTGTGCGACAGGTCGGAACTCTTCAATAGAGGATAGAGGTATGTTTCTTCAAGCTCCACGACTTCGCCGAGACCATTCTTGAACGATGTGCGTTGGGGGGTGAGTTCCAGCACTTTGGAAGCATCGTGCTTGATGCCGCTTCGCCAGGGAGTGGGTGAGTCGGCAGCCAGGTTTGCTCGTCTCGCAAAGTCTGATGGGTTCGATACGAGAAGGCCGCGGAATGACAAGGCCGGAGGGCCCCCGGGATAGACATCGAAGACACAGGCGCTAACTGCGGCGCCGAAATGTTTGGTTGCCGCAATGGGCCTGTAGGTGGCGCCGAGAGTGATAGGCAAATGAAGCATGAGACGGCGAGCCACCGACGATTTCACCAGCATGACTAAACGCGCATCCACCCCTTCGATCGCTTCGATCCAAGAGCGCAGCAGCCATTCGGAAACGTCGAAATTGCTTTTGCCGGTGAGAGCTTCAATGCCGGATTTAACGGCTCTTGCGTCGCGCTGGGGAGCGTTCGCCGAACCAAGTACACCCAAACGCGAACTTGTCACCCAAGGCGGATTGCCAAGGATTAACACGGGCTGCGGCAGGCTGAGCACAAGGGCTCTCCAATCGGTTGTGAAGCAATCGGACTGGATCAAGCTGACCCTGGCATCGGAGCATGTCGCATGGCCCAGTTCGGACAGATATTGGGAATTAATATCTACGCCGACTGCTTGCTCAATTTGGGGAAATTGTTCGAGAGCGGCCAACAGGAACGCGCCGCGGCCGCAGGTTGGCTCAAGGATGGAACGTGGACGGAAACCCTGATGGGCAAGGTGAACGGTCACTTCCAGCGCCAGTTCGAGGGGTGTTTGAAAATCTCCAAATTCAAGACGTTTTGAGCGCGCTTCGGTGGCCATCAAAGGTATCAGGCTAGCACATGGAGATATGATATGAGAGTTACTTGAATTCATGCGGCATGCAATCTTAGCTCTGGCGTCTTTTCCAATCGCTTTTGGACAGGACAATGTTCTGTTTGAGACCAAAGTTCGGCCTGTGTTGGCGCGCAATTGTTATAGTTGCCACGCGGCCGAAAAGCAGTTTGCCGGGCTGCGTGTGGATTCGCGCGAGGCTTTGCTTAGGGGCGGTAAGCGAGGGGCGGCGATTGTGCCGGGTAAGCCGGACGCCAGTTTGCTGGTGAAAGCGATTGAACATCAGGAATTGAAGATGCCGATGGGCGGCAAGTTGAAGGAGTCGGAAATTGCCGTTATTAAGGAATGGATATCTAAGGGCGCGGCTTGGCCAGTGGCGTCGTCTCCGACAGGGAGCGCGACCCAGGATCGTTATGCGCGACAACTTAAGGAGCACTGGGCTTTTCAGCCAGTAGCCAAGGGGCCGCAACTTTCGATTGACGGCTCACTGCGGGCGGCGCTCAAGAAATCAGGATTGAAGTTTTCGCCGGCGGCGGATCGGCGTACGTTGCTTCGCCGGGCTAGCTATGTATTAACCGGGTTGCCGCCAACCGTCGAAGAAATTACCAGTGGCGCATCTTATGAGCAGGTCGTGGACAAATTGCTCGCATCTCCCAGATTTGGAGAGCACTGGGCGCGCTATTGGCTGGACATCGTGCGGTACGGCGAGACGCGCGGCTATGAGTGGAACTACGAGATTCTAGGGGCTTGGCGTTATCGCGATTATCTGATTCGCGCTTTCAACAGTGACGTGCCCTACGACCAGTTGATCCGCGAGCACATTGCCGGCGACCTGCTGGCGAAGCCGCGAGTGAATGCAGCGGAGAAGATAAATGAGTCGATCATCGGTACCGCCTTCTTCCGAATGGGGGAAGCCGGACACGACGATTGTATTCAGTTCCGCGAGTTAGCAACGGATGTGGTGGATAACCAGATCGACACGCTGACAAAAGCGTTTCAGGGGATCACCGTTTCCTGCGCCCGATGTCACGATCACAAACTGGACCCAATACCGACGGAGGATTACTACGGGCTGTATGGAATCTTGAACAGCAGTCGACAGGTGGCTCAGTCGATCGATTTGCCGGATGTAAATGCCGAAGTTGTTACGCGGTTGAGGAAATTGAAGACTCGCATTCGTGTTCAGCTCGCGGAAGTTTGGAAGTCAGAACTTCCGGCGCTAGAAGCAAAGTTGACTGCCTTACCGAAAGCTAACGAGTTGGAAGATCCCGGATATTTGTTTGGACGGGAAGAAGAGCTTGCAAAGCTGGAGCAACAGTACAGACAAGAAGCCAAGGAGCGGCTGGAATATAATCAACAATATTTCACTCCCTTCGAGGGTTGGACGTCTTCTAACGTTGTAGCTTCGGGGGACGGTGAATTTGCAATTGCCAAGGACGGAGCTACGGCAGTCAAAGGCATATATCCAGCGGGATCGTACACATTTCTTGAATCTGAAACCGTCAACGGCGGAATGATGTCTCCCTATTTACCTAAGGACAAGAAATTCGTGAGCCTGAAAGTGATGGGCGGACGCTTGGGAGCGCGGCGAACGATCATCGACAACTGCGCGATTGGGGAAAACTATAAACTGCTGGAAAACGACTCGTTACAGTGGCTAAGGCTTGAAACGTTTGCTAAGCAAGAACGGCTTCCGGTGTTTCTTGAATTGGTGACGCGGTTGTTTAATCCGCGGATTCCGGATCGGCCTGGCATGTTGAAGCCAGAACAATTGAAGTGGATGGACGAGCCTCGATCCTACTTTGGATTCGCTGGTGCATTGTTGCATGACGTCGAAGCGGAGCCGCATAAAACTTTGGATCACATGCTGCCGCTGTTTGAAGACGAAAAGCAGGGACGGTATGGGAGACAGGTGCAGTCCGTCATCGAGCGATGGGCAGAGGGGCGGTCAACCGAGGGCGACGTTATTTGGCTTGACTGGCTGCTGCGGAACGAGCTGCTTTCCAATCGCAAGGATGCCTCGCCAGAACTGGCGGCATTGATCGATGAATACCGGCGAAATGAAGAGAAGGTGGTTCCACCCCGGGTAGTCGATGGCTTTGCCGATGCTGGGCCCGGGCATGATACGCCTGTCTTCATCAGCGGCGATCCGAAGTCGTTTGGAGCCCAAGCGCCTCGACGCTTGCTCAGCAGAATCTTGGGACCCGAGCCATTTCAAACGGACGGCAGCGGACGGCTGCAACTCGCCGGGCGGATAGCTGATCCGAATAACCCGTTAACGGCGCGCCTGATGGTGAATCGGTTATGGCAACAGGTTTTTGGACGCGGGATAGTCGCATCGGTAGACAATCTTGGCACGCTGGGGGAGAAGCCTTCGCATCCTGAATTGCTCGATGCTTTGGCGCGGAAGTTCGTTGAAGATGGTTGGTCCGTTAAGAAATTGCTGCGCGCAATGGTGATGTCTGATTCATTCAAACAGGGGACCCATACAACGGCGGACGCGCACACGCTCGATCCGCAAAACGCCCTGTTGCATCACTATCCGTTGCGTAGGTTATCGGCGGAATCGTTGCGGGATTCGATGCTGTTGGCCGCCGGCAATTTAAAAGGCGACCTCCATGGGCCTAGCATTGATCCACCGCGCGCCGAGGCTAAGGATTACCGGCGACTGTTCGCAGGGCCCCTTGATGGCGGCGGCCGAAGGTCGATCTATACAAAGATCACTCGCATGGAGGGAGCCACGTTTCTTGAAACCTTCGATGCTCCGACCCCGATGGTCACGCGAGGAACTCGCGATGTGACGAATGTTCCGGCACAGGCCTTGGCGCTGATGAACGATCCGTTTGTGGTGGCGCAGGCGGAGGCGTTATCGGCGCGCGTCATGAAGGAGCCCTTGAACCGGCGGCTGGACATGTTGTTTCAATGTCTACTTCAAAGAAAACCGGATGCCGTTGAGAAGGAGCGCTATACAGGCTTGGCGCGTGAGCTTGCGGCAATGACCGGTAGCGATACGGCTTCCGCTGCTGTATGGAATCATTTGGCGCACACGCTTTTCAATTCGAAGGAGTTTTTATACTTCCGATGACCAACTGCCCGGGCTGCACAAACACTTTTTCGAGGCGAGATGCCTTGCGTGCGGCATCGACCGGCTTCGGCTATACGGCGCTTTCCGCGTTGCTGGCTTCGGCCGGTACACACTTCCCTGCCCGCGCGAAAAACGTTATTTTCCTGTTCATGCCCGGCGGCGTTTCGCATATGGAGAGCTTCGATCCCAAGCCCAAGTTGGCGGAGTTAGACGGGAAACCAGCAAAGCTAGACAACTATGTGGCAGGACCGAACAGGCGTTGGCTTCGGCCCTTGTGGACGTTCCAAAAGTACGGGCAATGCGGGGCGCCCGTCAGTGAACTTTTTCCGCACATCGCCCAGCACGTGGATGACATCGCCATCATTCGCTCCATGAAGTCGGAATTTCCATTGCACGCGCGGGGTAATATTTTTCTGCATACGGGAAGGAACATCGGCGGATTCCCAAGCCTGGGTTCGTGGATCACTTACGGTTTGGGATCGCTGAACAAGAATTTGCCTGGCTATGTGTTGTTGCGCGATGCGTCCATTCCTCCGGGCGGGATTGAAAACTATTCGAACGGCTTTCTTCCGGCGTCGCATCAAGCGACGATGATTAGGGACGAGGGCAATCCGGTGGAGAACATTTCTCCAGCGGACAAGGACGCCCGCGTGCAAAGGGCGAAACTTGACGCGCTGGCGCAACAGGATCGAAGCTTGCTTAAGGCGACGGGCGGCGATGACGCGATTGAATCCTCCATCGCGAACTACGAAATGGCGTATCGGATGCAATCGCTGGTGCCTGATCTTTTGGACTTGGCGAAAGAGAGCGAAGAAACAAAGAAAATGTACGGCCTGGATTCCGAAGACAAGCCGAAGCGGCTCTATGGGCTGCAATGCCTGAGAGCGCGGCGTTTGATCGAAGCAGGGGTCCGTTTCGTGGAAGTGACTTGCCCCAATCTATTCGGAATGAACGGCACGTGGGATCAGCATTCCAACTTGAAGAAGGAGCACGAAAAGAACGCCTTCGTGACGGATCAGGCAGTGGCGGCGCTGGTTAAGGATTTGAAACAGCGCGGATTGTTCGACGAAACCCTACTGGTTTGGGCGACGGAGTTCGGACGCACGCCAGACTCAGGCCCAAAAGGCGATGGGCGCGACCATCATCCGGATTGCTTCACCATGTGGATTGCCGGCGCCGGCGTCAAGCGGGGTGTGACTTATGGCGAGACCGACGAACTGGGCAACAAGGTCGCATCGAACCTTGTGACGATTCATGATTTCCATGCGACCATGCTTCACCTTTTGGGCTTGAACCACGAGAAGCTCACCTACAGAACGGGTGGGCGTGAGCAGCGGCTTACAGATGTACACGGGCAAGTTGTGAAGGCAATCCTCTCCTAGAAGATTACCTTTAGCACGGCCTCGGTCTGGCGGCTCAAGTTGGCTTGCGCCGAAATGCGTCCGAATTGTCCAAGTGCTCCAAACGTTGTGTTGGGTCCCGAAAACACAGGGTGATTCAGTAAATTGAAAGAGGATGCCCTCAGATTCACCTTCAATCGTTCCGTTATGACGAACTGTTTGGTCAGTGTCAGATTCAGATTGTTCATGCCGGGATTGCGCAGCCATGGCGTCCTGGCTCCTACGTTTCCAAACGTGAAGTTCGCCGGCTGTGCGAACGCAGCGGTGTTGAAGTACGCTCCCAAACGATCTGTGATGCTGCCGCTGATGCCCGCCTTTGGATCGCCGATAACGTTCGGCCGTTGACCACCTGCCCCGGTTAGAAATAGCGTATTCGTATTTACCCCGAAGCTGAGCGGAAATCCGGATTGAAACGTACTGAAGGTGGACATGTTCCATTGCCCCAACATTAGATCCATAGCCTTTGAAGCATTACCCATGTACTTCCTTCCCTTCCCTATCGGCATATCCCAGGAAGTGGTAACAGTGAGTCGGTGAGGAACATCGAATGACGTGACGGCGCGTTCCGCATGGCGGTTGTAATAGTTTTGATAAGGTCCAATGTCGCCGATGTTCTTCGCGAAAGTGTGAGAAACGATGGTGGTCAATCCGTGCCACAATCGCTGTTCAAATTTGGTTTGAAGCGAATGGTAAACGGTGCTACCGAATGTCGGCAGATTACGCGTGATGTTCAAGTACTGCGGGAAAGGGCGCAGAAGTTGTTGGCGTTGAACAGTGGCCCCGGAAAGCTGGCCCGCCCTGATGATGCCAGCAAATGGATTGGGCACCGACTCAAGCAGCGCGCTGCCCATGGATAGAAACTGCGATGGAACCTGGTTGATGTTTTCGGAAATTCCCGTTTGCGGGTCGCTCGTAATGTGGACGCCGTGGCTTCCGACATACCCAACCTGCAATAGCGACTTGGAAAATACTTCGCGTTGAATGTTGATGTTCCACGTGTGGAGCAACGGGGTTACGTCGGTCGGATCGACAAAGGAAATATTGTTTCCTACGAGCGTGGCCAAACCTTGCGAATTGCCCGTCGAAGCAGCCAGACCTGATGGGAACGGATTGCTAAGCCTGTCCTTGGGAGTGAAGCCGTCGATCGACGTCACCACGCTGGTGGTGGTTGAATAACCTACCGGATCGACTGAGCCGACTACTGGAATGTAATGCAGCGCATATCCGGCGCGAACAACCGTCTTCGGCATGAGAGTGTAGGCAATGCCGACCCTGGGCGCAAAATTGTTCTTATCGGGATTATAGATGCCTCGATCCACGCCACTGGTCCCGGCGTACACCAAACCGCCGAGGAGATTCAAACCCGGGACCTTAAGAGGGCTCGTTGCGGAACGGTCAAAGCCGCGCGTGGCCCGATCATAACGTTCGGTGCGAGGTGTTTCAAATTCATAGCGCAGACCGATGTTCAGCGTCAGCTTCGAGTTGATGCGGTAATCATCCTGAAGGAAAAGCCCGTAATATTTGTTGATGATCGAAACGCCGGTGTTGTTGTCAAGCGAGCCCGAGCCTAATCCCATCAGGAATGAAGCCATGGGAAAACCAGTGTTGCCAGCGGGAGTAAGCGCGGAGGGACCGTTAGACCAGGCATTCGAATAGGAAAATGTTCCGCTGGGATTCGTATTGCGGAAAAAGTTGCCGTACAGCAAGCGGATGTCCGTTCCAACCTTAACTACGTGCTTCCCGCGCTGGTGCGAAACGTTTGCTTGAAGCCCGTAGGTATGGCCAACATCACCGATGAGTGGACTGTTGGCAAGGCCCGTGAATCCGGAAACGCCGATGGTTGGAAAAGCCTGCTGCTGAACCAAGCCAACATATTGTGACGGAAAGCCCAGTGAACTCAGATTAAAACCGCTCGACCAGGGGGCATTGTCCTCTTTGCCACGAGCATAGCCCAGGCGGAGATCCAACGTAGTGTGCGCATTGAGCAAAACCGTGTTACCCAAAGAGACGCCTACGTTGGGGCGGTTCACAATGTTACGTCCTTGCGTTGCGATGCCATTGAAGTCAAATGGAAACACAAGCAGGCCCTTGCCCTTATTAAAGCGGAAGAACGTTGTCCAGGCATCGGAAAACTTGTGGTCGAACTTGACGACAGTCATATCGTAATTGCGTGGCCACTTGCCGGAGAATCCGTAATTTTGCACCCATGGTTGGGCGGCGTTGGGCGCGGAGCGATTTGGCGATGGCCAGAAGGTCATCGCTTTTTGTGAGACCGCATCCTGTCTCGCCGCTGGCACAAGGTTCCCGGCAAACGGCGTTCGGGTAGGTACTCCATTCACCGTGGCGACAGAAAATGGATCGTAGATAGCTTGGGGCCACTTCGGAAAAATCACCGGTCCGCATTTTGGCGGTTGGTACGGAAAGAATGTTGTCTTGCCCATTGCCTTCGCGCGCACCTTCATAAGAAGTAAACCAAAACGTGCGATTGCGCCCGTTGTATAGTTTGGGGATCCAAACAGGTCCACCGAGCGTGAAGCCAAAGGTATTTGCACCGAACGCCGCAAGCGGCCGGCCTTGGCCACGAGCGAAGTACAGATTGGCGTCAAGCGCGGAGTTCCGGAAAAACTCGTAAGCACTGCCATGGAGGGAGTTTGTCCCACTCTTGATCACCATATTGGTGATGCTGCCGCCGCTGCGACCATATTCAGCGGAGAGTGTGCCCATTTCAAGTTTGAACTCCGCAATCGAATCCACCGAAGGGACCCACTGCGAAATATTGACGCCGCGGTTGACGTTGACGGTATTCGAAGATCCATCGACGAAGACGTCGGTTGCCGCGACGGGCGCTCCGTTGGCGGAAAAGAAAATATTGGTGATCGTATCGTTGGGACGCGTGTCCTCGCCATAGCGATTGTTCACAACTCCTGGGGTAAGCGTAAACATGAACAGGGAACTGCGACCCTTCAGCGGCAAATTGTCCCTAACCTCGGCGCGAATGGCGGTACCTAGCGCTGTGGAATCGGTCTCAAGAACTGCGACACTAGCGGACACGTTTACGGTCTCCGAGGTATCGCCTAATTGGAGTCGCACGTCCTGGCGCAGGGTTTGCGTCAAAGCGAGAGAAAGGCCCTTTTCCACGTACGTGCGGAAGCCGGCCGCTTTGACACTCATCTCATAGTTGCCCGGAGGAATGAGTTGGAAGATGTAAAAGCCGTCAGAATTGGAAGTGGCGGACCGCTCCTGCGCCGTTTCAATATTTTTCAGAACGATAGCCGCCCCGCTGACCGAGGCCTGTGTTGGATCATAAACGGTGCCTTGAAGGGTGGAGCGGAAATCTTGGGCAAAAGAGATTCCGGCCAGGGCCATCGCGACCAGAGTGATGAGCAGTTTCATGGGAGAAGTTATATCACAAAAAGGTCAGCAAATGGTTTTGCTAAGGCGATGACGGTTCGAAAGAGTTACTGATTTGCAGGGCGGCGGTATGGGCTGGTCAAATACTTGCGCGCTTCTTTGCCGGCGTCGGAATCCGGGGCGCCCGCAACCGCCTGTTTGAAAGCTTGGGCGGCCTTCGCGCGTTGGCCCTTCATGTCGTAGCATTGACCGGTGCGAAGCCAGGCATTCATGCCAGTGTTGGGATCGATCTGATTTGCGCGTGGCGTGACTTGGCTGAGACTCAATAGAGCCCCGTCATAATCGCGGTACCAGAACAGCAGGTTGCCACGGGCATAGTGAATCTTGGCGACGTCCATGCGGTTATAGCCTGGAGGATTCTTTCGCTTCAGGTCTTCCAATTCATCCAACTCCTTGAGGGCATCGTCTTTGCGCCCTGCATCAGCAAACATTTGAACTAGCTCGAAACGGAAGAGATAATTTCGCGGGTAGCGTTGGATGAGAGGTTCAAGTAGCGGGATCGCCTTCTGCGGCATGCGTTCCCGGCGGTAAGTTGCGCCAAGAAACACTTGGGCATCCCATCGGCTGGTCTCACCTTTTTGTGCTACCAACTCAAGCGTTTTGATTCCCTTCTCCTTATCCCCATGAACTCCGGCGAGAAACCCGAGCATCTTGTAGGTGAGGGGGAGGCTCCCCACGATGTAGTCGTGCAGGCCTTGCAACAATTTCGCGTCAACTAAGTTGGGTTCGATCTCCGAAAGGCGATTGTGCGTGAGCCTGGCGGTGGTGGCATCGCGCAGCGAATCTCGCCAAGCTTTGCGCACTAGGAAATTATAGTTTGAACGGATGGCGTACGTGATGCCGTTTGACCAAAGAGCCTTTGGATCCTGAGCGTTCTTGGCCAACGCCTCGCTGCTTAAGTCCAACGCGCGACGAATTGCCTCGTCGAACCTCCTGTGATCTTCCTCGTTGGTCGCAATCCGGTTCCGATTGAAAAATGTATTGTTGCCACTTACTAGTTCGCTTTCAAGGGCGCCTGAGCGGAACATGGCTCGATAGAGAATCCCCTGCGCCAAATGGTTCCAGCGCTCAGCGTCATTCGGGGCCGCCTCGACGGCTTTTTGGAAATCGTCAATGGCTTCGTCACATTCCAGATTGTAGAAATGATCGAAGGCCCTGGCAGTGATGGGATCATCGGCGGCCAGGGCGAAAGAGGATAAGAAAATCAGGAACAGAGACTTCATGCCAATCGCGACAGCCCCCATTCCGCGTGCTCGCGGACAACTTCATCCTGGTGCGCTGCCAATAGACGGAGAGGCGCGGCAAATTCCTTGTTGCCGCTATTGCCCATGGCCACGGCCACATTTCGCAAGAAGCCGCGATGACGGGTGCGTTCCACTGGCGTATCCCGGAAGGTCTGCGTGAAGTCTTCGGGACTTAACGCCGCCATCCCGGCCAAGTCGGGCGCAACATGCTTTGGTTGAAAATCTGGGTCCGCCGTTACGGGCGCTTTCCGATTCCAGGGGCAGACGTCTTGGCAAATATCGCAACCGAAAAGGTGTTGGCCAATTTCAGGGCGCATCTGTTCCGGAATCGGCCCACGAAGCTCAATCGTGAAATAGGAAATGCACAAGCGGGAATCCAACTCGTATCGATCCGCCCCCGGTTTCCCCACCGGCACAATTGCTTTGGTAGGGCAGGCGTCAACGCAGCGGGTGCAAGTGCCGCAGCGATCAGGAGGAGCTAATCCAGTTTCGAGTTCCAGAGAAAGAAGGATTTCTCCCAAGAAAAACCACGAACCCTGGCCTTGATTGATCAAGCAGGTATTTTTGCCTATCCACCCAAGGCCCGCCTGTTTGGCCAAAGATCGTTCGAGCAGTGGAGCGGTGTCCACGCAAACTTTGTAATCGCACCCGGTAGAGGCCGAAACGGTTTCCGCCAACGCGGTGAGAGACCGCTTCATTGTCAGGTGATAATCACCAGTCCAGGCGTATCGCGAAATCCATCCGCGTCCTTCCAAATTGACTGCCATCGAATATGGCTCAGCTGTGTTGTAGAGTTTGCCAACTACTAATACGGACTTGGCGGAAGGCATCAATGACCGAACATCCTTTCGCTTTTGGGCTCGTTCGTCAGTCAGGTACTTCATTTCGCCGGCTAGCCCTCGCGAAACCCAATCAAGATAATGTTCCGATTCCGGGACATCACGGGCCGAGGCAATACCGACCAATTCAAAGCCGCTCTCACGGGCCATTTCCATGAGTTCAGCAGCGGTCATTTACTGAATTTCTGCCTGAAGGATGACATTGGCGGTGACGTCGACCAAACCAACTTGCACCGGGGTTGAATTGGCGGCAGCCGCTGTTCCCACCGCAAACGTGCGAATACCCACGCTTCCGGATTCTTCCAGGATGGTGATGCCCAGTGTTTTCATTCCCAAGGCGGAAGCAATGGCGTCGGCCTTCTGCTTGGCTACCACCGCCGCTTTCTTCAAAGCCTCAAGACGGACCGGCGTGGAATCGCTGAGCCCGAACACCAACGATCCAACATTAGTCGCCCCAGCTTGAACGGCCGTGTCGATGACCTTGCTGGCCAACAGGATGTTGGTCAAGGTGACCTCCACCGTGTTTTGGGCGGTGTAGCTAGTGATTACCGTCGTGCCGTTCGTAGCCGTTCGGGTGACTGGATAAACAGAATAGCCGGTGGATTTGATCGCGTTCGGCGAGTTGCCGACCACACTCTGCAACTGGCTGATGACTTTAGTCATGATACCTGCGTTGGTATCGGCTGCCTCCTGGGCGGTGCTGGCGGAATTGACTACGCTTGCGGTCAACTTAACCTGATCTGGCCGAACCGAAACAACCGCATCTCCGGTGGCGCGCACGTAAGGCCTTGGCGTCGTATTTTGAGCAATCGCAAAAGATGAAAACACCGCAATGATTAGCATGAATTGTTTCATGAAATTCCTCTCACTACTATCATCCCGCAATTAGATGGGAACGGGAATCGAAGTTAGAATTTCTTCGATCAGTTTCTCAGCGCTATCCGTACTTGACCTGCCCGGCCCGCCGAAGCGGGTATTGAGCATTAGCCTGTGGGCGAAGACAGGAACGGCCAAATGCTTGATATCGTCCGGGATGACGTAGTCGCGGCCTTCAATGGCGGCCAGTGCTTGCGCGGCTCGAAAGAGGGCTTGCGCCCCACGGGGACTCACTCCCAAACTCAAGGCTTCGTGTTTGCGGGTGCTCTCAACAATAGCCAGTATGTAATCCACAAGATCGTTTTCCACTCGAACATGGGAGACCATCTTTTGCAGTTCCATCACTTCATGGCTGGAAAGGATGGGGGTCAAAGCGGCCGCATCCGCGGAAGGATTTTGCCGGACAATGTGACGCTCACTTTCGCGGCCTGGATATCCGATCCTGATCCTCATTAAAAAGCGATCCAACTGGGATTCAGGCAGCGGGTAAGCGCCATGATGTTCGACCGGGTTCTGCGTAGCGATGACCAGAAACGGATGTTCCAGCGGATACGAACGACCTTCCACCGTCACTTGACCTTCGTTCATCGCTTCAAGAAGCGCGCCTTGAGTCTTAGGTGTCGCCCGGTTGATTTCGTCGGCCAAAAGGAAATTAGTAAAAATTGGTCCGGGCTTGAATTCAAACTCTTGCGTGCGGGCGTTGAATATTGTCACACCCAGAATATCGGACGGAAGCATGTCGGAAGTGAATTGCAGGCGCAAAAACCGGCCATCAACTGCCCGCGCGAGGGAAAGCGCCAGGGTGGTTTTGCCTACTCCGGGAACATCTTCAATCAGCAGATGTCCGCGTGAGAGTAAGCTCACCAGAGCGAGACGCACAACATCCCGCTTGCCCATGAGTGCGCCGGAGAGCCGTCGTTCCAGCTCGCCGAGCAATCCAAAGGCCTGCGGGTCATCAATTGCGGCACGGCCTCCGGCCACTACTTCGCGCTGAGCCATTATGGTTATGATAATCGAAACGGCCTGCTATCAGCTACCAATCGCCTTTTAGTACAGTGAGAGAGATGCTAACAATGTTGCTGGCGTTGGCCAGTATTGGCGATTGGGTTCCCATGCGGTGGCCGTCGGTGGATCCGTCGACGCTTTCGCTGCTGCGCGGGACGCCTGTGAACTGCTTACTGGTGAGCAAGATTTCCGTCGAATTCACGGAGGCAGCCAAGGCTGTGGGAGTTGCTGTTTTATTGGAATATCCCAAGGATGGTATTGTGGTGGACGGGTGGCCGAAGGCCAAACGCGCAGGGATGGCGGGCGTCGTTTTTCAGGGTTCAAAGCCAATATCGTCTGACGAATTGGACTCGGTCGAGTTTCGGATGGTGTATCTCCCATCCCGCTTTGAACTTGCCGATTTACCCAACACCGACATTGTGGGGACATGGCAAGGAGTTTGGCCGGGCATCAATCAAGCGGAGGCCGATACAGCTAAGGCTGCCCCCAGTGGCGCTCCTTGGATCGATACTAATTCCGGGTTCCTCCGTTTCGTCAGGGCTTGGACGAAGGCTCCGGTGTGGATTGCCAACCGGCCGCCGGAAAAACAAGTAATCAATCCCGTGCGTTATTTGCAGGCCATCGGTGATGCTGCCATGTGCGGCGCGCGGTGGGTCATCACACTGGATTCGGACTTGGAACAGAGGCTGATGGCGCGGGAGGAGAAGGCGCTGCAAGCATGGGAAAGGATCGGTGCACTGCTCACCCACATCGAAGCCAACAAGCAGTGGAAGACTTTCCTTCCCGGCGGCAAGATGGCGGTGATTCAAGATTCGAGCAGTGGCGCATTGCTTTCGGGCGGAATCCTGGACATGATCGCGGTGAGGCATACGCCAGTGCAGCCGGTGCCGGCAGCAGGGCTATCGAAAGATTCCATGCGTGGAGCAAAGATGGCGGTTAATGTGGATCCCGGCAGTTTGAATGAACAACAACGCGCGGCAATCTCCGCTTTTACGAAATCGGGGGGAATGGTTTTGACAAGCCCTCCAGGCTGGAAGTTCCCTGCTACTAAACCAGGTCAGGTGACGGTGGATGAACTGGCTGTCAAACAGCTGGATGATATTTGGAAAGAGATGAATACGATGACCGGCCGGCGCAATCTCGGTGTGAGGCTGTTCAATGTGGGCAGCATGCTATCGAATCTCTTAATATCGCCCGATGGAAAAACCGAAGTGCTCCATCTTGTGAACTATTCTGATTTCCCTGCAGAATCACTGACGGCGCATGTGCTGGGGACCTGGAAGAAGGCAACACTGGTCAGTCCGACCGCTCCGCCGCGCAGACTTGAAACCTATGAAGTGGAAGATGGCACCGGCATCGATGTGCCGTTGGTGCAGACGTTCGCCACGGTTGTTTTGGAATAATGCGCGTTAAACGAATTCCACGACCAGAACAGTAACGTCGTCCTGTTGGTGAGCCCCCGCCATATACTCAAGCGCTTCCTCGCGCAGCCTGCGGGCTAGCTCCGCGGCATCATGCTGATGGTTCGCTTCAAGGAATTGCCGCAACCTGCGCGTATCGTAGAACTCCCCTCCGGGATTCCTCGCTTCCGATAGACCGTCCGTGTACAACACGATCTTTTCGCCAGGTTGTAAGTGCGCTTTCTCCAAACCATGGAGGGCTTCGTCCAACATTCCAACCGGCATGCCGCTGGGACCAAGCATTTCCACGGAGCCGTCAACCCGAACGATCATCGGCGAACAATGGCCAGCGTTGACCCAATCCACAGCGCCCGTCTGATGGACGGAAGCATAGAAAATTGTGGCGTACTTTTCTCCGCCGGTGCGATCCAACAGAAACCGGTTCAAACTGGCGAACCAGGCGGAGATGTGGTCGTGACCAGCTTTCGATTGCAAGAAGGCGCCCTGCAACAGAGCCGCCAGCAGAGCAGCGCTCACCCCTTTGCCGGACACGTCAGCCATGACCAACGCCCACTGATCGTGATGTCCACGCGCTACATCAAAATAGTCGCCCCCAACGGCGAGGGATGGAATCGTCCATCCAGAGGCACGGAACCAGCCATCGGCGGGGAGTGATTTAGGCAATAAATCGGCCTGAATCTTGCGGGCGATGCCCAGTTCTTCATCGAGGCGCTGCTTGGCGCGCTCCTGTTCGAGTAGCCTCGCATTCTCTAAAACCGCGGATGCTTCGAGGGCTAACGTCTCAAGCAGTTCCCTGTTGCCACTGGAAAGATCCGCCGCCCCGCCCCCCTCTTCAATTAAATAC
>JANXXI010000356.1 GCA_025350695.1 Acidobacteriota bacterium | reverse complement strand
GTCACGCTGGACAGCCAGGAGCCGAAGACGGGCGCCAAGAAGCGGCTGGAGAGTGTGATGGACTTCGCGTGCGGCTCCGGCTCCTTGCTGCTCAACGTGCGCAAAAAAGTAAACAAGGCAGGCGGCACCATCGGCAAGATTTACGGGCAAGAGAAGAACATCACCACCTACAACCTCGCGCGCATGAACATGCTGCTGCACGGGGTGAAGGACACGGAGTTCAACATCTTCCACGGCGACACCCTGCTCAACGAGTGGGACATGATGCGGGAGCAGAACCCGGCGAAGAAGCCGAGCTTTGATGCCATCGTCGCCAATCCGCCTTTCAGTTACCGGTGGGAGCCCACCGACGCGCTGGCCGACGATGTGCGCTTCAAGAGCCACGGCCTCGCGCCAAAGTCCGCCGCCGACTTCGCGTTTCTGTTGCACGGCTTTCATTTCCTGAAGGATGAGGGCGTGATGGCCATCATCCTTCCGCACGGCGTGTTGTTCCGAGGCGGCGCCGAGGAACGCATCCGCACCAAACTCCTCAAGGATGGCCACATCGACACCGTCATCGGCTTGCCCGCCAATCTGTTTTATTCCGCCGGTATTCCGGTGTGCATTCTGGTGCTCAAGAAATGCAAAAAGCCCGATGATGTGCTTTTCATTAATGCGGCCGTGCACTTCGTGAAAGGCAAGCGCCAGAATCAACTCACGCCCGAGCACATCGCGAAGATTGTTGATACGTACCAATTCAGAAAGGAAGAAGAGCGGTATTCCAAGCGGGTCTCGATGGAGCGAATCGCGGAGGAAGGTTACAACCTCAATATTTCGCGCTACATCAGCACAGCGGTTTCAGAGGTGGAAATCAGTCTTGAAGCAACAAACGCTGAGCTTGTAGAGATTGAGAAGGCGATCAGGGCCGCAACTTCGAAGCACAATGAATTCTTGAAAGAGTTGGGCAAACCACTGCTGCCATAATTTCATTTGTTGGGCTTGTTTAGCGATGAGCCGGTTTGGGATGGGCTTCGTCAGTTAAAGAATGTTCAATTGATTAATTTGCTTCCGCCCGTGAGCAGAAACGTTTGTTCGACATATGTGCAGCCCCTAGATTGGACGGCATTTCTAAATGCCGGACTCGCGGATCTTGGATTTGGGAAGCGGCCCACAGTTTTTACTTCTGTCGTGCACACGGCTTCGGCGCCGGCGCCAATTACTTACGCGAAGCAAAATACAGATGCAGAAGCGATTCTCGTCGGCAGGTTTGCCATGTCAATTTACTGGACCATCCAAGCATTCTCTCAAAATTCGCAAAGTCCTTCGGACGGAAATTGGCAGGAGATTGAACTTCCAGGCATCGATGAAAGGTTAATGGTCAGCGCCGACTTCTTGCGCTCCATAGCTTCAATTTGGCGAGAGCTAGAGCTAAGCAAGATTCCTGATGGCCAGTTGGATAATAGCCAATACCAGGTAGACGATTTATTTTTCCTACGACTCGGATATCGCGTCATCTCGATGGAAGCAGAGCCTCGAGACCTTCCTGGTGAATTTGATGATGAATCAGCTCTCAATCAAGGTTAGTTCGCAATCGCACGGCGCCGCGAATCAATTCGTCAGTGACCAGCGAACTCCAATCCACCCTCGTCAAGAAAGTATTCCTCGACGCCAACGTGTACGAAGACATCAACAACGTCGCTCTGACGACCTGCAACGGCACGACGCAGATCGACCACATCATCGTTTCGCGCTTCGGCATTTTTGTGGTGGAGACCAAGAACATGTCCGGCTGGATTTTCGGCGATGAGAAGAGTCCGCAATGGACGCAAATGTTGGCGGGCAAGAAATACAAGTTTCAGAATCCGCTCCATCAAAACTACAAGCATGTGAAGTCGCTGCAGGAATTCCTGGGCATTGGTGAAGAGAATTTCTTTTCAGTAGTAATGTTTTGGGGCGAGGCAGAATTCAAGACGCGCATACCGGCGAACGTAATGGCGCAAGGTTATGTGCCGTACATCAGGAGCAAACTGGACGTGTTGTTTACGAGCGAGGAGATGGACGAGGTCATTCGCATAATACGTGCGGGAATGTTGCCGAAGAGTTTGGGAACCAGTCGCGAACATGTCGCGGGATTGAAGGCACGTTTTTCAAGCACGACCACTTGCCCAAAATGCGGCGGCGCGTTGGTTTTGCGTACTACGAAGACAGGTGCGAATGCGGGGTCGCCGTTTTTACGGTTGCAGCGGGTTTCTGAAGTGCCGGTATATTGGGAAGGTATTGCCAAGCTGACTCTCGCGAACGGAGTTATTCTGCGATCAATCATCGACTACCGATAACCACATGCTTCAGTAAGCACCCATAAGCCTTTTCCCCGACGCCGCGAACGAGCTGAAGTTGTTCCATGGATTTGTATCCGTTGATGGCCTTGCCGTGGTCAACGATTGCTCGCGCAGTTTTGATGCCTACTCTCGGTACTTCCGCCAGTTCTTTTTCACTGGCTTTGTTCAGGTCAATCTTGGTAATGACCGCCTTGGTTGCTTTCTTGCCGGTAGCATCGCAATCCGGCGCCGCCATTGCCGATGCCGTCGCCAAGCTCGATAGACAAGCGATGGCGATAGTCATCAC
>JANXXI010000330.1 GCA_025350695.1 Acidobacteriota bacterium | reverse complement strand
AGAGCCAGTATGTGGAGTGTATTTGACTCGAAACCCATGTCCATGTGTGGCTCGGTGATGAATACTCCGTAGATCTCATTGCCGATTGGTTGGACCTTAATCCACTCTTGTGCGATTTCTCCAAACTCTCCAATGTCTGAGAATTGCCCGATTTCTGAGCTGACTATCCAGATATCTTTTTGTTTTGAAAATAGGAACAAACTCAACTTGGCTAAACAAGCGTGACAGTCGTAACTTTTCGGTCTTGATCGGTAGATGAGTAGGTATTTATTTTCTGAATTTTTGTACGGAAGATGGCTCAGTCCAATCAACAGGTGACTCATCTGCTCTCTGTCTGATGGCCTCGACGTTTTTTTTCCTAATGAGTTCCAATCATGTGACACGAGCTTTTGCTCGGCAATTTTAATTGCCGCTTGAGCATCCCATGCCCCTCGTATTGAGGGTTCTACTGCATCTTGAAGTACCCCACATCCGAAGCTAAAAATATTGCAGATTAAAAATGCCCTGTGGATTGTGCTGCTCGATATATTCATGGAATTTGCCAATGGTCTCACAATGGTAATCGGCAGAAGCTATGAGATATCTTTAGTGGGATAGCTATCTTCGATCCCCATTAGCGCCACAATTGTTTCACTCACTTACGGGCTTTGGATTCACGCCGAGTTGACATTTTCGGGTTCCTGCTTCTCTCGGGAGCCTTCCCTTCTCTGCTCCTTTTTCTTGGTGTTTCCTTTTCGGTTGTTCAGTAAGTTGTTGGAAGCGTCCCAGCGTTTGCTGCCTCCGCGTCTCGCCCGTTGATTCTGTGCGCGTAGACTGAGGCGGTGCACGAGAAAACGGCAGCGCTCTTTTTAAGGATGCGGTCAAGCGTGCCGAAGGGAACGCTTCCGAAAGCTTGGACTCCTCGGGGACGCCCTTCAAACGAGAAATCCAGTGGTAGCCCAAGGGATGTCAGCGCAAATGTGAATACAAAATTTTTAAATTTTCTAGACCTTTCCGCCGCCCAACACACCACGGCGAAGTGCCGTGGCTGACGAACTTGGCCTCCAAATACCCCTCCAAGGGTGGCCCCCGCTCGTTGAATCAAAGGAACCTTCTTTGAAACCCTCCATGTCTCCCTATTGCGTGGTTCAAAACGTGGTTTGTTGCATGTTGAAAAGGCCATGAATCGCTGAAGGCTGGGAGATAGTATCTATATATATTGCGCGAAGATTCTTGAGAGGAGCATAGCGAATAGCGCTAGTACTTGATCTCTTCCCATGCAAGAATCCATCGTACTATTCACAAAGCACCTGCATCGTGCTAGCCTTGATAAGACGTTTAGATCGAGTTGTTTGTGGGGACCCGTAGCTCAGTTGGTTAGAGCGCTTCCTTGACACGGAAGAGGTCGGTAGTTCGAGTCTACTCGGGTCCACCATCCCACCTTAGTTCTTAAGTAACAATAGGGCGCAGACGCTCAAAACATTGACGTGCGACTCGTAATGCATTGTAGTCGCTCCTGGTGTGAATTTGCGAGCTAACTTCCACCACGACCCAACCGCGATACCCAAATTTCCGTAATTGCCGGAAATGCTCTTTGTAGTCGAGCATTCCGTCGCCGGGGATCAGAAATCTGGGATTCTCCGCCGTTCCAGCCGCTTCCTTCAAATGTACAAATCTCGCATGAGGAACAATCTGCTTCATGGTAACGGCTGGATCAAGTCCCATTAGCTGAAAGTGGCTGTAGTCATAGGTGAGCTTTAAATAGGCGCTGTTAACTCGTTTGTGCAGCCACAGCAGTTTTTCCGGGGTATCCACTGCCGATCCAACGTGTGCCTTGATGCACAAAACCACTTTCCGTTTTTCCATTGCGCCGGTCCATTCCAGTAGGCGGTCCACCAGATATTCTTTGCGCCGGACCCAATCAATTGCTCGACCGCCGAGAAGAGTTTCCACAACGGCGGGCTGTTTTGGGTTCATGGCGATGCTCAATTCCGCTGCCTCTCTCAGCCTTTCCATTTGCCGCCTCTGCACTGTGGGATTCGCAAATGCGTCGAGCTTTTCCATGAAGGACGCCACTTCCACCTTCGTCTTTGCCAGAGTCTGTTTCAAGGAAGCTTGATCGGCAGGCCAGCCGTCCAACAAGCAAACCTCTACTCCTTCATAGCCAATTTCCTTACACGCCTCAACGGCTTCTCCGATGGGGTACGATTTCATCCCATATAGACTAAAAGCCAATCGCAGCGCGGGGGCGGCGGCGTGGCTGCATGATGCGCCGATGGTCCCAGTGAATAGAGTTCTGCGGGAAAGGCTCATATTAAAAAAGCAACTGAATCGATGCGACGATGAGGCCCAATTCCCGGTCATCGGCTTCGCTTGGAGCGATTGCGTCTGATAGGCGGAAACACAGCGGCTGGTTTGCAAGAGCTGCCGGCAGTGCCCGAACGTATTCATATTCGCCTTCAACGTTGAAGGTTAGCGGTTCAAATGGATGGTCCCCAATTGTGGCAGACAAAGTCACGGAGCCAAACTTTTGGATCAAGAGTGGCGGAATGTACAACTCCAACGCAATCTTTTTCGCTTGCCGGGATTCGGCGGGAATGCCGGCGCTAAACTGCCCGGCGGTCCATCGCCAACTTTGTCCATCAGCGTCATACCAGCCCTCAAGCAGGTTCAGATTGTTCATGCGATATGCAGATCGAAGCAAAAGGAATGCCCGCTCATCCCGATCCAAACTATTCGTGTCTGATTGTTGGCTGCCGTATGTTTTGAACGCCAGCACCTGCCATCCGGCCCGTTCCACCAATCGACGAAGGGCGAGTTCTGAAAAGATCCAGTAATTACTCCGGTCCTGATTTAGCTCATGTGTTCCAAGTAAGTAGGCCAAGGCGTCAGCGTCCAACGGAAGGCCCGAAGGCGACACCCGCGCGACTCTTGTGCTGACGAATAGATACTTCACTTGGCGAGTCAACTTTTCCAGCGCGTAGAAAGGGTTTTTCAAATGGTACAGAATGCCTAGAAAAAAGGCGACCTCGAATTGTCCATCGGGCAGACGAAAGTTGTTGTCGACGTCGGTGTCGGAAATTTCGACGGAGGAATGTAAATGGGCTTTCAGTGCGCGGATGCCTCGCATTTCGTTGGCGTTGGTCAGCGCGTGGTCGACGGCGAACACTTTGGCGCCGAACGACTCAAGGAAAAACGACCAATCTCCGTCAGCGGGACCTATGTCCAGGACGCGGCTTCCCTTGCCAATTAAGTCTAATATTGACCGAAGTTCGCCGGTTAGGAGTTGATCTATGTGATCGATGTTCGATAGCGAATTGTAGGAATACCACGGGAAGTCTACATTCAACTGAGACTTTGTGTGCTCCAGTTCTCTTTGAAATTCCACGGCGCGGGCGCGCATTTCCGTCAAACGCATCGCCTTCTAGAGTACCGGAATTCGTTACTTTCTACAAAATGGTAGAGGCTGGCCAGGGGGCCAGCCGCAGACCTGGGGGTCTGCCCCACTTTTTAACAAGCAGATTTACCCATGGTCAGAGGCCTGGGCTCGGCAATGTTGGCGGCCCATCCTTGGCTGCCAATAGATTCCGCAATAACGCTCCGTTATCACCGCCAACCAGCGTAAGACGACCGGCGCTTTCAGTGATCTTCTGGGTTTCGAGGATTTCAAACAGAGCCTTCACAACCACTGGTTCCTTCGAGATTTCCCGCAATGCTTGCCCTAGCAGGTTCGGACGAATTGCTGAAGCCCGGCCAAATTCGATGGAGGCTTCACGTTCAGCCGAACTGCTGATGACGCTTACTTGATTCGCTCCAGCCTGTTTGATGGCGGCCGTCACTTGGCGTAATCGGTTCACCACCTTTTCTTCAATCTGGCGGATCATGTCCTTATCGCGGAAGTGCACCTTGCGAATGTAAACCGACCCCAACTGATAGCCCCACTCGTTAGAACGCGGGGACACTTCGTTGCGAACGGTCAAGCTCATCTTGTGCCTGGTCCCAAGCATTTCAGACAGGGGCATGTTGCTTAAGCACCGCACGGTGGCGTTGCTGACGTTGGCTCGCAAAGATCCACGCGGATCGGTGTTCTTGAAGAGATAAGCCACAGGATCGCTAACCCACATTTCGTACCAAATGCCGATGCCCATGGGCGCACCTTCTTCGGAATTCACCGGTTCACTGCGCCGATATTCCTGATCAAGGCGCCGGTCAATGACATAGCACTTGCCCAACAAGTTGATGATCAGCGCGGCGGGTCCTAAATCGAAAAGCAGAAAATGCAACCCTGGCTCATCGATCACTTTAAGCACCTTTCCGAAAAGGACAAAAACCTGGCATTGCCGTTCTTCAACAACGGTGTAAAATCCAAAGAACTTGGCCAGCCCCAGAAGGAAGGGAATACCGAACATCAACATAAAAAAGGTAATGAATAAAGCTGGCAGGAATTCGGTCATTTCGTCACCTCCAAATAGAAGTCTTTGGCTTTTTCATATAAGCGCAGCCTCACGGTCCGGAGGTACGCTTCCAACACTTCGGGCCCGTCGCCCCGCAACGTGTTTAGTTCCGCCGCCAGTAGCTTGATGGGTTCAACTTCCGCTTGTGCCCGCAACGTGGCGATTTCGACTGCGCGACGGGACTGCACAATTTTCTGATCGGCACCGGCTTGCGCCAAGCTGATATCGCTGGATACATGGTTATGCGCGGTGTTAATGGCCGCCAGCGCTGAATCTACTTCCGGTGGTGGATCAATACCGGTGATCAGCGATGCGTCGAAAACAATTCCGTAGCGCGCCGCGGTGGAACGGCATTCCAGATCCATATACTCATTCAAGTCGCGCAGGTTTTTGCGCAAATCATTAATGGATACGCCGGTAACTTCACTGCCAGGAAGGTCGTTCGCGCCTGCTCCATCCTTTGCCTCGAAGTTGGCGATTCGTTGACGCAGAACCGAAACGAAATATCCCATGACGTGAACGATGGGCTGCTTGATTCCGAACAGGTAGGCATACAAGTTGGATTCGCTGACACGGAACCGAATCTGTCCTGTCAACCCTGTATTCAATTGATCCTTGGTGACGGCGGCGAGCCTTGTACCACCCGAGTTTGCAGTCGGATCTTCCGGGTCGATTGCCATATCCATAGTTGAAGTGGCAATGGTCACTTTATAAATTCGCTCCCAGGGCAATTTGAAATATGGGCCGCCAGGGCCAATGACTCGCACCTGGGGATAGACGTAACGTTCCCTTTCTTCTTCGCGAAGGAATGAGGAGATGGGGTCGTCATTCGTAGTGCGTCCGTCGATTCTTTCGGCGCGTCCAAACACTGTTTTCACGGCGCGTTCATTTTGGTCCACTGTGTAGACGCCCATGATGAGCACCCGCACGAGGAACCATAGCGCCAATCCGATTAGGCAACCAAAGAGGAGTTCCATATCACAGGCAGTATAGCGGATATTCGGGGGCTTAACCGATCTCTTAGTATCGGCTCCCCGCCGCCAGAAGTTCGGAACAGCGCGACTTCGATTCGCGCGCCGGCGACGCGCCGGCCCAACTTTATGAAATTGTCAAAGAGCTTACGAGGTAGTCACTTGTTCGGTTTGGCGCCGGTGCTGCGCCTTTGCGGGTTGCCCTCCGCACCGGGTGGCTCCTATGGGCCTGGAATGTCGGCTTGGAGGTGGGTGAGTGGATGGAGCATGGCTGTGCGCGTTACGACTGTATCCTCGATCGTTGATTTTGGTTCGTCGCGCAGGCTGCGGACCATTTGATTGAAGAGGGCAGCTAAGAGTTCCGGCTGGGGGAGCGGCCCGCACTTATTGATTTCGATTACGATCTGATTGCGGCAGATTTCGGGGGCCTTTTCCGCGGTGATGATTACGGGGCGGCCAAGTTGCTGGAAGAGCTTGGGGCCTTTGTGGTCGGTCTGCTGAAGGCGGGCGTTGAATAGGCCTTGCGCTAGTTCCTTGATAATTGTTCGCTTGAATTCGGTGATTGATCCAAAGATTTGAAACGCCAGGACGCGGTTGTAGATGCCATCCAGCCGACTTGGTTGCGGCTTGCGGAAAAGGGCAGCATGGCGCAGGATGCCGGGTCGATGAGTTGGCGGATGGCCCCGGCAGCTTCGTCGCGGAATTCGCCGGTTAGGATTAGTGGTGGGCAGTGCGTGTCGGGGCGAAGGGCCAGCTCGAGCCATTGGCTTAGAGCCTTGGCTTGGTCATCCTCTTTTGGCGTGGCTTCCTTCAGGCCGAAGGCGGTGCGAAGGTGTTGGGGGAGGTCCTTTTCTGAGCAAGTGGGGTGGGGGAGCGGGTGATTGGTTATGGGGCGGAGGAAGTGGCAGCCGCGCTGATTGTCATCTGGATGTTGCGAGATTTTCCATTCCTTGCCGGTGAGGTGGACGGTGGCTTCGCCTAGGTCGATTTCGTAACCGCTTTTTGTGGCGGCGGTGCGGAGGTTGGCCGGCTGGGTAGATTCGCGGGATTGAGATTTGGCCGTTTCGTCGAGTGCCCGCAGCACTTTGTTGTAGGTGATGGGGGCGGGGAAATTTTGGAAATTGAATTGGGCGAAGCACCAGGTGAAGAATTCTTCGGACCAGAGAGGGACCACTCCTGATGGTAGGTCGGCGCAGGTTTGGCGGGCTGGCGTGATCCAGAGTTTTACTTGCTGGGCGACGGCCAGGAGCGTGTTGTATGCGTTAGATGGCATGTTTTATCCCGATTCAAGAGTAGCGCGCTGGAAAAAGGAATCGCTTGGCGAGGGTGGGGGGAGGCGGGTGATTGGGCTTTAGATTTAGGGGAATAGCTGGCTTTGAGAATTTTGGAATTGGTGGTGATGCTTGGAATTTGGTCTGGGTGAAAGTGTGAAAACTGATCTGGGCGGGGATTTTGGGTAGATCGTGATTGGGCTGGCCGACGGGTCTACCTCATCAGCACTAACTCAAGTTGGGGGCCGCTTCCAGATATTCGAACTTAAGACCGCGAGCAGGGGACATGGCGGGAGTAATCTCGCCGAGCGCGACTTCTGGACCGTTTGGCCGGATTGTTGGTGGGAAGGGCTGCTATCCAATGTAATCAAGGATTAGAGCGACGGCACTTGTCCGATATGTCGACTTCTCGCTCATGTAGATTGGTTCCAAGTGGACACTCCGCTTATTGGAGCCAACCACTGAGCGGGGCAAGCGGCGGCCAGCTGGTATGGAGGCTCGGGATTAATAGAAAAAACCTGGTGTACAATCGTACACAGTGACCGAGTTTGAATGGGATCCCCGGAAGGCTGCGACGAACGTGCGCAAACACGGAATCCAATTTGCTGATGCCGTTTCGGTGCTGGAAGATGAACGGGCCATTACGTTGCGGGACGATGTTCAAGGAGAGGAACGGTGGGTCACGATTGGAATGGACACCTTGGCTCGGGTTGTGACTGTCGTATACGCGTGGCGCGGCAACTCAGTCCGGATGATCTCAGCGCGACCGGCGACCCCGAATGAGAATAGGCAGTATCTGGAGAATTCATGACACAGGAATACGATTTCAGCAAGGGCAAACGCGGAGCGGTGGTGGCTCTTCCACCAGGTAAGACCCGAGTGACTGTCCGGCTCGACGACGACCTTCTGGACTGGTTTCGGAACGAAGTGGACAAGGCAGGGGGAGGCAATTATCAAACGCTGATCAATCTGGCGCTACGAGATTTCGTCAGCCGTAGACGAGAGCCTTTGGAGAAAACTTTGAGGCGGGTCATTCGGGAAGAGCTCAAGCGCACTGGGTAGTTGGCGTCCGATGGATTTCGCGAAACGGCATTTGTAAGAAAGTAGTCCGCGGCGGACTGGTCGCATCGATGCAGGATTCCGGGGCACCGACCCACTGCATAGAGGTTTCGCGTAAGGGTACGAAGCAATCGCGTAAAGCTTAACTTTTATGTCGCGCATCGGCGGATGGAGGGCGTGCGACCGGAAAGCGATGAAGGAAGATGAGTTTCCAGTAATCCACAAGAATTCGTGGGGACCCTAGCAGGCTGGCCAGGGGGCCCAGCCGCAGACCAGGGGGTCCGCCCCACCGCACACTGTCCTTGCGTAAAGGCACGAAGGAGGGTGTGCTTTTCATCATTTCCATGTCGCACACCCGCTGATGGAGCGGTGACGCCTTTTGAAGGTGACTTCACTTATCCTATAGGGACAGATGCATCGTTCCACATTATTTGTAAATTCCTCTTTCTTGCTGGTAGCTGGATGTCTGGTGCAAGCACAAGACGTGATTCCCGCTGGTAGAAAAATCTTTGAGTCGCGTTGTTCGGTGTGCCATGGCGCCGACGGAAATGGGGGAGAGATGGGCCCGTCCATCGCCCGTAAGGTTCCTGCCCTTACCGATGAGCAGTTGCGGGCGACGATTCTTGAAGGGCTGCCTACGCGTGGGATGCCGGCCAGTAATATCAGTGATTCGGAAATGCCGGCCCTCGTGACGATGTTACGCTCCTTGCGCCTTCGGCGCGGTTTTGGATTCCAGCCGTATCCGGTGAAAGCCCGGTTGACCATCGGCAACATCCTTGACGGCCTGATTGTCTCGGAGGCTTTTGATGAGGCGGCGCTGCGCACGGCTGACAATCGGATTCATTTACTTCGGAAGATTGAGGGCGGGCGTTTTCGCGAGGTCACCTCTGAAGTGGACTGGCCGACTTATAACGGAGGCGTTGGGGGGAATCGTTTCACCACGCTTACCCAAATCAATAAAAGCAATGTTAGTCGTCTGGCGCCTCGTTGGATGTTCACGCTGCCCAATGCCGGTAATTTGCAGGTGACGCCTATCGTGGTTGAGGGCGTGATGTACATTACGGGGCCGAATGAGTGCTATGCGCTGGACGCCGGTACGGGGCGTCAGATTTGGCGCTACCAGCGTCCGCGTACTAAGGGGCTTACAGGCGGCGGAGCGGGTGGGACCAATCGGGGAGCGGTTTATGCGGACGGTAAGATATTCATGAATACCGACAATGCCCATCTGATCGCATTGAATCGCGCTGATGGGACTTTGCTGTGGGATACCGAAGTTGCTGATGCAAAGTTAAACTACAGCGCTACTTCCGCTCCGTTGCCTGTGGGGAATTTAATAGTTACGGGGACGGCCGGGGGCGAAGAGGGGGCGCGGGGTTTGGTTGCTGCGTTCGATCAGAAAACCGGGAAAGAAGTATGGCGCTTTTGGGTGGTTCCGGCGCCGGGAGAACCGGGATCGGAAACTTGGAAAGGGAAGGGGATTGAGCACGGCGGAGGGGCTGCCTGGTTCACCGGCGTTTATGACCCGAGCACTGACTTAGTGTTCTGGCAGACGGGGAATCCGGGTAAGGATTATGATGGCGATGACCGTGGCGGGGACAATCTTTATACCGATTGCATTGTGGCTTTGGATGCTAAGACGGGCAAGCTGAAGTGGCATTACCAGACAACGCCGCACGATCTTTGGGATTGGGACACAACGGAAACTCCGTTGGTGATCGACACCACTTGGGAGGGGAAGACTCGTAAGCTGCTTGTGCAGGGGAATCGTAACGGCTTCTACTATGTTTTCGATCGGACCGATGGGAAGCTTCTGCTGACAAAACAGTTCATCAAGGATTTAACTTGGGCTAAGGGGATTGGGGCGGATGGACGGCCGATTTTTGCGCCTAACCAGGTACCTACGACGCAGGGTACGCACGTTTGCCCGTCGCAGGATGGGGCCACCAATTGGTATTCTCCTTCCTGGAATCCGGCGACAGGCTTGTTCTACATGCAGACGAATGAGAAATGTTCTGTGTATACGAAGAGTCCGGATGAATTCGCGCTTGGCAGGGCATTCCTTGGTGGGGCTCAGCGTGTGGATGCCACGCCGAAGCCTGTGCGGATTTTGCGGGCTTTGGATCTTCGTACGGGAGTGGTGAAGTGGGAGGTTCCTCAGATTGGCGTGGCCGATTCCTGGGGAGGGACTTTGGCTACTGCGTCGGGGCTGGTTTTCTATGGCGAAGATAGCGGCGCGTTTGTGGCGGCTGATGCTTCGACGGGAAAGACGCTGATGACTTTGCACTTGAATGCTAACTGGCATTCGTCTCCGATGGTGTATCAATTTGATGGGAAGCAGATTATTGGGATCACTGTTGGGGCTACTGTGATGGGGCTTGGGATTGGTGAGTAATGCGGTCTTCCAACGACAGGGCGATAAGTTTGCTTGCGGGTTGCGGGAAAATGGTAGAGGCTGGACAGGGGGCCAACCGCAGACCAGGGGGTCTGCCCCGGGTCTGCCCCACCTTGAAATCAAGGATTGAGTAAAGTTGCTTACTCGGAAAAATCTACAATTACTTCGCGTTCCGCCATACGGCCGTGATCGTCGATGGCGCGCAGTAGATGAATTCCCGCAGCGGATGGTCGCCAGGATAGGGCACCGGCTGACACTTGGCCTAGCAGGGCGTTGCCGTCGAACCAAAATACCTTCTGTACATCGGAGGCTACTGCCGCTTCGAGGGCGATTCTTTCTTCTGGGCGGGATTGGCGCAGGCGGTAGCGGACTCCGCGCATTGGGGATGAGATTCCGGGGCCGTCCCTTGCGTCCTCAGCCGTACATGCCGGCATTCGAGGCGGAGCTTTTCTTGGCATGCCGGCTTCGCGGAAAGATTTGAGCATTCCTGCTGGCCAAAATTCAAAGACTTGAACCCGCGTACTGGCGACAAGGTAGGGCGGGCAGACGGGCTGGCCGCTTCCGGCGTCGACTGCCACAGCACGATGCAGGCGGCTGACTTGAATTGGAGACTTGCCGGGTAAGTACCAAGTCTCCGCGGTTTGTGGGCAATCGGCATTGGGTAAGTCTCCACTTGCGGCGCAGACGGCGACGCGGCTGACACCGGGGGGTGGCTGATGGTTCAGTGCATCGTCGCCTGGGCGGGCGAAGTTGAGGGCATCGGCAATGCGGAAGAATAGGGGGGCGGCGGCATCGATTCCAACAAAGCTTGGATTGCCTTGCCCGGCGAAGTTGCCGATCCAGACGACGAGAACGTAGGGGCCAACTACTCCAACCGACCACGCGTCGCGGAAGCCCCAGGAGGTTCCAGTCTTCCAGGCCACTGGCCAACCGCCGCGGTAAAGGGGTGTGCCCATCTCATCTGGACGGGGGTTATTGCGCAGCATGTCGAGCGTGACGAAAGCGGCTTCAGCGGAGAGTAGGCGGGTGGGCTCCGTGAGCGGAGCGGACTGTTCCACCCGCAGCGGCTGAAGCATGCCTTGGTTGGCCAGCATTGCATAGAGGGTGGCCAATTCTTCCATGCTGATTTCACCTCCGCCTAGCGCCAATGCCAGGCCATAGTGCTCCTCCGGAAGCAGGCGGCTAATGCCGGCGCTTTGCAGAAACTGATGGAGGCTGGGCTGACGGAGGCGCGATGCGACCCAGACTGCGGGGACGTTGCGGCTGCGGATGAGAGCTTCTTCGGCGGGAAGAGGACCGAAGAACCGGCCGTCGAAATTTTCGGGGGTGAAGGCCCCGAAGGATGTGGCGGCGTCGCGTAGAATAGTGCGGGGATGAAGGACGCCTTGGTCGAGGCCGAGGGCATAGATAAATGGCTTCAGAGTGGAACCGGGCGAACGTTTGGCGGCTATGCCGTTTACTTGACCATCGATGCTTTCGTCCCAATAGTCGGCGGACCCCACGGATGCTTTTACGGCCATGTCGCGGGTGTCGACCAGCAGGGCTGTGGCGTTGTGGATGCCGCGGTCGCCGGCCAGGGTACGGTAGCGGCGGATTTGCTTTTCGACTAGGCGCTGGAGCGCGGCATCGAGCGTGGTATGGATGCGACCGGGGGGCGCCATGCGTTGCTTTAGGATTGCGTCGGTGAAATGAGGGGCGATCCAGGGTAAGGAAAAATGGGAAGACCAACTGGTGCCTGGTTTTTGAATATCGTGGGTACTCGCGAACGTTACCGGCAGGTCCAGTTGGCGGCGTTCGCTCTCATTGCCTGGATTCCATAGCTTCGCCAAACGGGAACGGGCGCGGAGCAAGCCGGCTTCGTCAGCGGTACGGCTGGAGGGCCGCTGTGGAATAACGGAAAGAGTTAATGCTTCGGCCAGTGTGACTTGGTTGGGAGGCTTTTCAAAGTAGATGAGGCTGGCAGCGGCGGCGCCCTGAATGTTCCCACTGAAGGGAACCAGGTTGAGGTAGGTTTCGAGCAATGCGCGTTTGCTATAGCGCGCTTCCAACCAGAGTGCGGCGGCCACTTGGCGGAGCTTGCCGGTGGGAGTGCGGGTATTGAACCGGTAGAGCATGCGGGCCAGTTGCATGGTGATGGTGGAACCGCCTTGGCGTCTTTCCCCACGAAAAGTTCTGAGAGCACCACGACTGAGGGCCAAAGGATTTACGCCGGGGTGCCAGTAGAACCAGGTATCTTCCTTCAGCAGGAAAGCGCGCACCAGAGCAGGGGACATCTCCGCTAGCGGGGTCCAGATTCGGAACTGATCGTCGGAGGCGAGCGTGACCCGGAGTACTTCGCCATCGGCGGACCAGATGATGCTGGAGACCGGAATATTCCGCGATAGAGGGGCGTGCGGCAAGAATCGCAGGAGTGCACCGCAAAAAAGTAACGCAAAACAAGTTCGCCGGAAGGTCATGGCTTTACTACTTCCAAGCGGCCGGCTGAACTTAGGCCACTCACCTTGCGGTCGTACATTCCTTCGGCGAATGCGGGTGCTATCTGGAACATGCCGGCGCTGGTGGCGCGGACGCGATAGACGAATGCGGCTGCGTCACGGGTGGCGTCACCGTAGAGGATCAAACGATCTTCGCGAACGTCGGCATGCTGGGGAATCCAGGTGGACTTGTCTGGGATGCCGACTGGTAGAGGACCAAAGCGAGAATCCGTTTGGCCGGTGCGCAACTCGGTGACTATTTCGACGCCGCCGGGGAGAAGGTCGACCACGGCGATTTGAGGGAAGGTCGCGGTGCCGGGTTGCAGTATGGTGGCGCGGATTCGCAAGCGAATGAGGAACTCTTCGCCCACTTTGACGCGGGTGGTGGGATTTCCCTTGGTGTCGATGAATTCGCGGAAGATTTCAATTCCCTGGGAGACTGCCGGAGGCTGGTTGCGGTCGAAACCGGATTCGTTCAATGAATAATAGGCGGGTAGGGCGCCCTCATTTTTGAATCGGACTTGAGCGGTGGTGATGGAGAGCAGCGCTTTTGCAATTGCGCCGGCGGTTATTGGCAGTGCGCGTTCGCGGCCGTCCTTTCCGATTTCGCTAATGCCGGTTTTGGTGGTATTGGCTGCGGCTTTCGCATAGGCGTCCAAGGCGAGTAACGTTGAAGCGGCGGTTAGAGAATTGAGTTGATTTCCACTGGCTGCCGCGCCGATGTCTTCAAGAACTGTAGGCTGCACGTTGGTGAGCCTTGCTGGAAAATGGCGGGACATCAGGTAGAGCAGTTGCGCGTCGTGCTGTACCGCGTCGTAGTAAATCTCTCCAGCCCAATCCTTCTTTTGACGAGCCCAGGGAACATTGCGGACCAGATTATCGGCATCGGTTGTGCGCTGCATCAGCTGATAGGTTGATGCAAGATAGGCGGCGGCAAGGTCGCTAGGCCAGGTCTTGGTGTAACGGATGTTTAACTCCTGCTCCACATTGGCCAGGGCGGCGGTGGGACGAATGCCTTGCCGGGCGAGAAGGTAGACGGCATAGGCCTTGGAACGTCCTTCGGCTAAAGACGAAGCTGGTTTCGAGGCGTAGCGGTTTAGCCAGTCATTGAGGGCCGTCAGAGTTTCCACGGGGATGGCTTGGCCGCGCTCCCTTGCCTCAATCAAGAAATGAGCGGCGTAGACGCTGGGGAATTGGGCGGTGATGGGCGAGGAGGTCCAGAGCCCGAAGCCGCCATCGTTATTGGCTCTGGATTGCAGAGTGGCGAAGGCTTTGGAAATTGG
>JANXXI010000301.1 GCA_025350695.1 Acidobacteriota bacterium | reverse complement strand
CGGATGCTCGCTGCGCCATTGCTCTAATCGCTGGCTCAGCTCTAATAAATCAGGGGAAATCGGTGTCGCTTGTTGGGGCATGTCTCAACTTACGCCTCATCGTGGCGGCGAGTCACGCACTATTGCCGAAAGCTCACGATTGCTTTACGGCATTGGTTATTCATGCTCCTCGCATCAACTCTTCTAGTCTTGAGGAATATTGGATTTTGTTTTAAAGACCACTTGGAGAGCCAGACCCGGATTCGAGTCAATGCTGGACTAGTTGTCATGGTTCACACGTAAGGAAAAGAAGACTGCAAGATCTCTTGCGCCATGAACCACGCTGATCACCTGGATCGGTTTGGTTTCCCAAACGTAGGCAACAATGTAGGAGTAGAAGTTCAATCTTGCTCTTGCCGAGTCCCAGGTGCCACTTACCTACTACTCCAGTTGAGTATCCAGCCTGCTTGAAAATACTCTGAATCGTGGGGCGGCCCGGATCGACTATCAGGTTAGCGTCGCCAGGGAGAATGTTCGTTCCTTTTTTGCGAAATGCGTATTCGCCGGTCATCATGGCGTACCGCGTAGGGGTACAGGTTGCGGCGGCGGAATGACCGTCGGTGAAGCGTAAACCTTTTGCCGCCAACAGATCCAGGTTTGGAGTTTTTACCTTGGTGGCCCCGTAGCACCCGAGATCCCCATAACCAATATCGTCGGCCAGGATCACGATCACATTGGGTTTGGCGGTGGCGGCGACACCTGCCGTGGATGCGCATGCGGCCACGGCTGCGCGCAAGAATTTTCTTCGTGTTATCACATCTGGCATTCTATCGCTCCTAAGAGTACTAGTGGTCAAAAACCTAAGAAAGGACTAAGAAAAATTAAGAGGGGATATAGTGTTTGCCCTACTATCTCGGTCCCTTGGGCTGGAGGATAGTTAAAGTGTGGACGTGAACGGCAGAAAGGGCTAAGCAACTTTTCGGCAGAGATATAGGATTTGTCCTAGTTACCTTCGGGCCAAAGATCGAGCATATTGATATTAGCGATGTACCCCCTGAAGTGGAAAGAGAATAAACCAGTGATTCATCGATACCTAATTGCCGCGTTAATGTCGGCGCCAACCTTCGCGGGAAGCTTCAGCTTTACTGCCATAACGACAGGGCAACCCGTCTATAACCGGCCGCTAATGAACGTGGGAGTAGTAACGACTACTTTCGCAAGTCTTTCTCCAAACGCACCCGCAGTGCCTTACTCCGCGAGGAATCTAAGTATTGTCGGGGCGGGAACCTATTCTTTTACCAGCACAGGAACGTCGCCATTGAATTGGGACAACGCGTTATTTCTTTATAGCGTCAGCTTCGATCCTCTGAATCCCCTCAGTAATATTTTGATCGGAATGACGGGATATCAACAAGTGAATCAAGGAACCAGCGCGTTCAATATAGCTCTGGCCACAGGAAGTTATTTTCTAGTTACCACAGGTGTCTTTAACGCCGACTTCGGAACGGCTGCTAACTCCATTACCGGTCCGGGCGCCATCACTTCACCTACCCCCGAACCTGGTCCCATCGCAATGATCGGATTTGGTTTGGTGCTTTTGGGGACGATGAAATTCCGGCGCCGGGAGACTACTTAATCCTTTCGTCTTTTTCGATCTTGCCGTCGCGGATGAAGATAACACGATGGGCGTGCATGGCGATGTCATGCTCGTGGGTGACGAGAATGATGGTATTTCCTTGCGTGTAGAGGCGTTCAAACAAAGCCATGATTTCGACACCGGTGGTTGAATCAAGTGCACCGGTAGGTTCATCAGCGAGCAAAATGGACGGGTTGGTGACCAAGGCGCGGGCGATCGCCACTCTTTGCCGTTGACCGCCCGATAATTCGTTAGGCTTGTGATACATGCGCGGTTCCAAATCGACCTGGCGCAATGCTTGAGCGGCCCGTTCGATGCGGGTTTTGCTGTCGATGCCGGCGTAAATCAAAGGCAATTCAACGTTGTGCAGAGCCGTGGCGCGGGCTAGCAAATTGAAGGTTTGAAAAACGAACCCAACTTCCTTGTTACGGATTTGAGCCAGTTGGTCGTCATTCATTTCGCTAACTAGATTGCCGTTGATGTAATAGTCGCCCTTGGAGGGGCTATCTAGGCAGCCAATCAGGTTCATCAAAGTGGACTTGCCGGAACCGGACGGTCCCATGATGGCGACGTATTCGCCGCGCTTGATCTCAATATCCACGCCAGAAACAGCGTTGATCGTCTGATCGCCCATCTGGTAGGTTTTCCAGATGTCGTAGGTGCGGATGACGATCTTATCCTGGCGAAGTTGTTCGCCCTTCGCGTTGGTTGCTAACAATTCCGATGCCATTAAGTAGGTGCCTTTATGATTCTGCCTTGACGGGCGCCTTGTTGTCCACTTTCACTTTAGCTTCGTTTTTCAAAGTACGGATTACTTTGTAGCTGCCAGTGATGATTTCTTCGCCTTCCTTAAGGCCGCCTAACACTTCAATGTCGGTGGCGCCGGTAATGCCTGTTTCCACTTTTCGGAAAACGGCCTTTTCGCCGGAGATGACGAATACGCCTTGCACCTCTTCCTTCATCGCCTTGAGCGTGACGGGATCGAGAGTGGGTGCGGGGGCGTCCTTTTTCAGATCTTTTTTGGCTTCCAGGTCGCCCTTTTGGCGAACAGTGAGAGCTTGAATTGGGATGGAGACGACTTTCTCCTTTGTACTGGTGATGATCTTTGAAGTGCAGCTAAGGCCCGGACGAATTTCGGCCGGAGGATCGTCAAGGGCGATCACCACTTTGAAGTCCTTTGCTTCCTGACTGGAAATGGCGCTTTGCGAGGCAGCCAAGCCTGTGGAACGCAGGATTGCGGTGTTGCCGATTTCGATCACATGGCCTTTGAAGTTCTTTCCGGGGATAGCGTCGATGGAGATGTTGGCCACCTGATTGAGCTTCACGTTGACGATGTCAGTTTCGTCCACCTTTACTTCGGCCGTGATCAGCGACATATCGGCGATGGTCATAATCAAGCTGGCTGCGGAGTTCTGAATACCGGCCACTACGGTTTCCCCGATGCGGACGGGGAGGTTTGTGACCATGCCGTCAAGCGGGGCGGTGGCGATTGTGCGCTGCAATACATCCTCGGCCCGGCGAACCTGAGCTTGTGAGACTATGACTCGTTTTTGGGAAGAATTAAGCTGTGCCTTGAATTGTTCCCGTTGCGCTTTGGCTTGGAGGATACGGGCTTCGGATTCATGAATGGCGGCGGTAGCAGATTCGACTTCAGCAACGCGCAAGTCAAAATCCTGTTTGGAGATCAGGCCTTCGGGTTGGAGTTTCTTCGCACGCTCCATGTTTAGGCGCGCTTTTTGCATGTCGCTTTTGATGCGTTCGAGCGTAGCCTCCAAGGTAGCGATGGCTTGGTCCTGTGATTTGTAAGCTGCTTCGGAGGAGGCGGAATCTGCTTCCGACACACTGACTGTGGCGCGCTGTGCGGCGAGGTCTGCCGCAGGTTGGACGGATTCGAGGCGGGCGAGTTCCTGGCCCTTGCGGACACGATCCCCTTCTTGAACGAGAATGGCAGTGATGCGGGACGGGGCCTGGGCGTTGGACCCAATGTTGATGTAATTACGTGGTTTAATCTCACCGGACGCGGTAACTAATGAGGTCAGGTCCTGTTTAACGGCATTACCCGTCTGAACGGTAATAATGCCTTTTTGATTGTATTGAATGCTGGCGTAGATGGCGCCTGCGACACCTAGCAATAACGCAATAGCAACTGCTATTTTCCAGGGTTTCACTGTAAGTTGGACTCCTCAGGTGAGTTAGACGACCGAAAGGTGTGTAAAGTTCACATTTTTATCGTAGCATGAGCGGGAAAGCGGACTACCTCAGCGCGCTGGGCCGAACCTCGAAATGACCGCACGGCACCCGTTTTCGGCTGCCGTCAAAGTGTTTACCCTGCTTTGCAGGCTCCGGATCAAGGTCCACCAACCAGGGTATAGCTTTTGCTCCGCTTGTCTTGAGCGCTTTCAAAAAGCACATTCTGTGCAGACCTTATCTCTACTTCTATTTTAACGGGTGCAGGTCAAGGGACTCAGTTGTAACTTGTTGATTATAATAGCTTAAATATATAGTGATGGTGATCGCAGTGACGTTATGTTATAACACTTGAGTAAAGTAACCTTGTAATTTGTCCGTAAGGTGGATAATATGTTGGGTAGATATGATTGTGCGTCGCAGTTTACCCCTTATCAACGAAGCAATTGGGCGGCAGGCGGCTGTTGCGCTCATCGGGCCGCGGCAAATTGGGAAGACCACCACTGCGTTTCAACTGTGCGAGGGCCGTCCGTCAGTCTACTTAGACTTGGAATCGAACGAGGACCGCCGTAAGTTGGCTGATGACCCTGCGCTGTTCCTACAGCAACACGAAGACCGGCTAGTTGTGTTGGACGAGATTCACCGCGTGCCGGAACTGTTTGCGTCTCTGCGCGGCATCATTGATAAGGGCAGACGGCGTGGGCATCGTACGGGTCGCTTTCTGCTTTTGGGTTCGGCGTCAATGGATCTGCTTCGGCAATCGAGCGAAAGTCTCGCGGGCAGAATCACTCACATTGATATGGGGCCCTTCAATGTTTTGGAGACGGGCGACAAAAATGCTGACGTGACTCAATTATGGGTTCGGGGCGGCTTCCCCGATTGCTACCTCGCCGCAGACGACCGGGCCAGCTTCGCGTGGCGCAAGGACTTCATCCGCACGTATCTTGAACGGGAGATTCCGATGCTTGGTCCACGAATTCCAGCGGAAACCTTGGAGAGGTTGTGGACGATGCTGGCGCACAATCAAGGATGTCTGTTGAACGCTTCGCGCCTTGCGGGGGCTTTGATGGTGAGCGCGCAAACAACGACGAGGTATATTGACCTGCTGGTAGATCTTTTGCTGGTGCGCAGGTTGCAGCCCTATCATCACAATACCGGCAAACGGATCGTGAAATCGCCCAAGGTTTATCTGCGCGATAGCGGACTGGTGCATGCGCTACTTGGGATTCCGGACTTCAATGCTCTTGCGGGTCATCCGGTGGTAGGTGGGAGTTGGGAGGGATTCGTAGTGGAAAACCTTTTGGCGGTGGCGCCGGAAAGGACCATGGCCAGCTTTTACCGCACCGGGGCAGGGGCGGAGATCGATCTGGTGTTGGAGGTCCCAGGGCGTGGGACCTGGGCCATCGAAATCAAGAGAGGCTTGGCGCCGAGACCTGAAAAGGGATTCTACATCGCGTGCGAAGACATTCAGCCGGCGCGGCGGTTTGTAGTTTACTCGGGCCAGGATCGTTATCCAATCCGGGATGGCGCTGAGGTGATTGGCCTGCCTGAATTGGCGGCAGAGCTTGGAGCAGCGGGGTAACTCATGGAAAAAAAGCTACTGCAAGGGATCCCAAACTGGCAACAAGTTGAGAACGAATCCAGCCACTGGCCCTTCGCCTTCAATTGAATCGATCGCCGTGAGAAGCCGCGGCTCGCCGCCAGAACGGTAGACCTCAACCGAACGCTTTTCCGGGTCGATTAACCAGCCAAGTTCCGCACCATTTTCGACGTATTCCTGCATCTTGTTGCGGAGCGTACGGAGGCGGTCTGATTCCGATTTCAGCTCAATCACAAAGGCGGGACAGAGATGCCAAAATCCTTGCAGGCTCTTATTGTCCATTTGGCGAATTCTATCCTTGGCAACCCACGAGGCATCGGGAGAGCGACGGGCGCCGTTGGGAAGCACATAACCCGCGGAAGAATCGCTCACGATGCCACGACCATCCTGTTCTGCCCATACCGCCAACTGACGATCAATCTTACTATTGCGGAAGCCGGTCAACGTGAAGTTTGGCGCCATAACGATGATCTCTCCCTCAGCCGTCATTTCAAACAACAGATCAGGGTGTTCGGAGCAGAGTTCGGCGAATTCCTGATCTGTCATCGGACGGGCTGTCAAGGTCGCTGGGAGAAACGACTCGATGGTGAACTCCATGGGTTTATTCTATCGTGTCTTTGAAGCATTGCGATGGAGAGGGCTGAGCTGGAATGGCTGAGCCCTTTCGGATGTATAATTACGCTAGCTTAGTTGCACCCAAGCTTACTTCATCGCTTCAGTGGAGGCTCCATGTTTCGAAGACTGTCCACGTTGTGGCTTTTGGCCACAGCCCCCCTCTTGGCCCAGTTTGACACCGGACAGATTGCAGGTTTTGTCCGCGATTCGTCTCAATCCATCATCACCGGCGCAGCCGTCATTGCCCGCAACGAGAATACAGGAGAGCAACGCCAAACCACGACGAACGCAACTGGTTATTACGTGATCCCGAATCTTGTAGTGGGAACATATTCCATTAGTGCGGAATCGGCCGGATTCAAGAAATCAATTCAAACAGGCATCGGCGTTAGTTCGGCGATCCGGCTTAGCGTCGACGTGGAACTGACCGTCGGAGCCGTGACTGAAACGGTTGAAGTGAAAGCGACCGCGGGCTTGATACAAGCTGAATCGGCTGTGGTGGGCCGGACGATTGATTCAAAGCAAGTGGCTGACTTGACGTTGAACGGCCGCAACCCGATCTATCTGGCGCTTTTGAAGCCGGGCGTTCGCGGGGGCTCTATCGGAACGTTCGACCCCGACAGCGTTTCCAACGGCGGCTTCAGCATTAACGGAGGCCGTGCCGATGAGTACGTTGTGATGGTGGATGGCGCGGTGGCGACACGCACGCGTTCGTCGGGTTCAATGCTTGGTTCCCAGGATGTGGACACCGTGGAAGAAGTGCAGATATTGACGGCCAATTACAACGCGGAATATGGGCGGTCGTCGGCTGGGCAGATTCGCTTTGTAACTAAGAGCGGCGGCCAGCAATTCCACGGCAACTTGGTGGAGAACTTCCGCAACAACAAACTGGATACGAATACGTGGACTCGTAACCACAGCCCTAACGCCAGCGAATACAGGGGCGCGACGCCATTCCGGTTCAATCAATACGGATACGATATCAACGGGCCGATCTACATTCCGGGTAAGTTTAATGCGGACAAATCTAAGCTGTTCTTCTTGTGGGCGCAGGAGTTTATTAAGCGGCGCGAGGTACAGAACCCCACAGCACTGGTGCCATCGCTAGCCATGCGGCGCGGTGACTTCAGTGAAGCTTTGAACCCCACGAACCTTTTCTATGGTCGCGTGCGCACGGTGAATGATCCTGATACGAAGGCTCCGTTTCCGGGAAACATCATTCCGTTGACGCGGCTGAGTCCTAATGGGCGCGGCTTGCTGAATGCCTATCCGACGCCAACGCCAGGATTTGCGGCCAGTGGCGCGAACTTCATTGGTAACGGGCCGCGTGCTTCGAACACGCTAAAGAACACCGTCAAGATCGACTACCTGTTGAGCCAGAAACACCGCGTTAGCTTCCGTGGAACAACCATTCCGTGGACATTCAACGAACCGTTTCAGGATAGTTCATTAGGAACATTCCAAGCGCTTTGGTCGCGGCCGAATAGCACGGGCACCATATCCGTTACCAGCACCATTACGCCGACCTTGCTTAACGAATTCAACTTCTCCGCTAACTCCGACGGCAAGGGCACAATCGCCTACAACCCTGCGTGCGGGGCGCCGTGCGAACGGTCCACTTACGGGATAAACTATCCGCAAATTTATCCGGTAGGAAAGGAATTCGCGGGAAAGATTCCCACCATTCAAATTGATCCCTTCTACAGTTTGAACAACAGTTCCGCTTATCCCGGCTTCTGGTCTGGCTTTGTTTACGCTTGGTCTAACAACATGACCAAGACCGTTGGGAACCACACGTTCAAGTTTGGAATCTTCATTGAACGATCCGGGCAGAACGATGGCATTCAATTGACCACTGCAAGTTCCCCGGCGACGGTGAATCAGGCTGGCCAGTTCCGGTTCATCGACACGGGGCACCCTAACACGACGGGTCTGGCTGTCGCGAATGCGGCGCTTGGATACTTCAATGATTACGGCGAGACCAGCGCGAAGCCCATCACTCCATGGGTGGCGACGTCTTTCGATTGGTTCGTGCAGGATGCTTGGAAGGTGAGTAAGAAACTGACTGTTGAACTGGGCGTACGGCATTCCATCTGGCCACCATGGCATAGCCGTTGGGGAACGATCGCCATGTTCAACCCAGAATTTTATGATGCAAAGAAAGCGGCTGTGCTGGATAGGGCCAATGGGTATTTCGTTTCTGGCGATCCTTATAATGGCATCGTGCTGCCCGGTAGCGGACCAACCGATGAGGGGCTGAAGCGATTTCCTATTTTGAAAAATTTCAGCAATGCCTATCACAACCTTCCGGATGGATTTTCGCAGACGCACTACGGCGTGTTTCAGCCAAGGCTGGGCCTGGCTTACGGTTTCAACAACAAGACTACGTTCAGGGCAGGGCTAGGTTCGTTTGCGAATCGCACGATGATCAATCGCGATACGGCTTTGGGCGGCAATGCTCCGTTCCAATTGCAATCCACGGTGAGCAACGGCAATGTGGATAACCCTGGTGGAGCTACCTCGCGTGTGTTCCCCTTTACGATGACCATTCAAGATACGGTGTTCAAAGTACCGATGGCTTGGAACTGGAATACTACCTTTGCACGATCGTTGCCGTGGAATCTTGCAGTGGAAGTTGGTTACGTTGGGCGGCGTGGAATTCATAACCAACGCAAGCGCAACATCAACCAGCTTCTGGCGGGAACTACGTTCGCCAATCCGGGAGTGAACGTGAACGCTTTGCGCCCGTACCTAGGCATGGGCGTGATTGGCATTGCGGAAAACTCTGGCTTGTCGATGTATCACGGTTTGCAGACCAGCGTGGAGCGGCGCTTCTCCAGAGGGTTCTCGTTGGGCGTGGCCTACACTTATGCGAAAACGACCGACAATTCTTCGGACTTGACAGACGTATTACCGGATGCCTACAACGACAAAGGCTATCAGGGCATTTCCGACCTGAACCGTCCCCATGTGTTGATCATCAACTACATTTACGAAATCCCCTTCCTGAAGGGCAATCGGACAATGTGGCATCGCGCACTCGGCAATTGGGACATCAGCGGCATGAACCAATGGCAGTCGGGCAGCCCGTTCTCCGTGCGAACGACCACCGATGTAGCGGGAGTAGGCACGGGTAGCGGCAATCAATTCTGGACGCAAACCGGAGATCCGACAGATGTGCAGAAGACTCCATTTACGGATTCGGCGATTTGGTTCAACAAGGCCGCTTACGTGAAGCCGGCTAATGGCACATGGGGCGTGCAAGCGCGCAACGGCGCCTACAACCCTGGCTTCTGGGCTTGGGACGTCGGCGTGCGCAAGAATTTCCCCGTGCACGAAAAGCAGCGGCTGCAGATGCGCTTTGAGTTGTTCGACATTCTGAACCATCCGAATTGGGGCAACGCGAACTCAAATCCAACCAGCGGGCAGTTTGGGTTGGTGACGAGTAAGAGCGGCAACCGCACGATTCAGATCGCGATGAAGTATATATTCTGATGATCGACAGACGAACGTTCTTAGCTTCGGCTCCTGCCCTGGCGGCGGCTTTCGCGGCGCCGGGGTCGAAGCCGTGGTATCTGCGCGCGTACCGCTGGGGCCAGACCAACATCACCGAAAACGATCCGCCGCGGTACGACATCGAGTGGTGGCGCAAGTACTGGAAGCGGACTGAGGTTCAGGCCATCATCATCAATGCGGGCGGCATTGTGGCTTACTATCCCAGTAAATTCCCTCTGCACTACCGCGCGCAGTTTTTGAATGGACGGGATCTGTTTGGCGAGTTGACCGAGGCAGCCCACAAAGACGGGATCTTTGTCATGGCGCGTATGGATTCCAACCGCACTACCGAAGATTTCTTCACTGCGCATCCGGATTGGTTCACGCGGGATCGAGACGGCAAACCGTACCGCGCTGCCGACAAGTACATCACTTGCATCAACAGCGCCTACTATGACGACTATCTTCCCGATGTGCTGCGCGAGATTATTGGACGCTCTCATTGCGAAGGTGTGACGGATAACAGTTGGGCTGGGATGGGCCGCGAAAGTATTTGCTATTGCACCAACTGCGAAAAGAAGTTTCGAGACAAAGTGAAAATGGCGTTGCCGCGAGAAGCAAATTGGGACGACGCGGCCTACCGGCAATGGATTATTTGGAGTTACGCGCGGCGTGTGGAGTTGTGGGAGTTCAATAACCGCGTGACACAGGCGGCCGGTGGGCCCGATTGCATTTGGTCCGGAATGAATTCAGGATCCGTGACGGCGCAGTCCCGTTCGTTCCGCGATTTGCGGCAGATTTCCAAGCGCGCGCATATCATGATGTTAGATCACCAGCGCCGTGATGACGACACTGGCTTTCAACAGAATAGCGATACCGGCAAGCGTGTGCATATGTTGATGGGCTGGGACAAACTTGCGCCGGAGAGCATGGCGCTGTATCAATCGGGCCCAGGCTATTACAGGTTGGCGAGTAAGACGCCGGAAGAAGCGCGCATGTGGATGCTTGCCGGACTGGCCGGCGGAATTCAACCGTGGTGGCATCACATCGCTGCTTACCACGAGGATAGGCGTGCGTATCATACCGCCGAGCCTGTGATGAAGTGGGCCAAGGCCAACGAAGCCTATGTGAACGATCGAACTCCGGTGGCTTCGGTTGGGCTGGTGTGGTCGCAAACGAATACCGATTTCTTTGGGCGCGAAGATGCGGCAGACCTGGTGGATGCACCCTATTCTGGCTTCATGCACGCGTTGGTGAAGGCGCGCATTCCGTATTTGCCGGTGCACGTGGATGATATCGAACAAGAGGCGGGGCGGCTTTCGCTGCTGATTCTGCCCAACGTGGGTGCTTTGTCCGAGGCGCAGTGTTTGGCGATTCGAAAGTTTGTGGAACGGGGTGGATCGCTACTGGCTACTGGCTTAACATCGCTTTATGATGAGTGGGGTGATCCACGCCCTGACTATGCATTGGCCGATTTGTTCGGCGCGCATCGTATTGGCGAAACTCCGAAGTTGGCGGGTGGTGGGGATCGTCGCGGGTTGCGCCGGGCTGGAACCCAAGATCGTTTCGCGCCGGATGGCCATACGTATCTGCGCCTGATTCCCGAAATGCGAGCGCAAGTGGACGGGCCGAAGGCTGGGGATGAGCCGCCCGTTACGGGCAAGCGCCATCCAGTTTTGAAGGGCTTTGAAGAAACCGACATCATTCCTTATGGCGGATCGCTTTCTGCGTTGAAGGTGGATGCGGCCGCGATTGTTCCTCTGACGTTTATTCCACCGTTTCCGACTTATCCGCCGGAGACATCATGGATGCGTGAGTCGAAGACTAGCATTCCGGGGTTGGTCCTTTCCGAAAAAGGCAAATCGCGCATTGCATTCATGCCGGCCGATATCGACCGCCGCTTTGGGCGGGAGCATCTTTCCGATCACAGTGCGTTGCTTGCGAATGTGATGCGTTGGGCTGCGGGTGACAGCATTCCCGTTTCCGTGGAAGGGCCAGGATTCTTGGATTGCAATCTATACCGGCAAGGGCCACGTCTAATTTTGCATGTTGTGAATTTGACGAGTGCCGCGACGTGGCGCGCGCCACTGGAGGAACTGATTCCCGTGGGTCCGATTCGCGTGAAAGTGAAGTTGTCGGCAGGCGTGGCTGGACGCGGGGCGCGGTTGTTGGTTCGTGGCGGCAAGGCGGCCGTGACGGTCAAGGGTGGTAGCGCGTCGTTTGAGCTTGCGTCGATATTAGACCATGAAGTAATTGTGGTGGAGTAGGTTCAATTCACACGAAGTGTGCCACACTTGGGCTCACTAGCAAACGGTCGACCGGTCCAAAAGCTACAGCGGCACTGCGAGCCACAGGCTCTTCCTCAATCGCGGATTCCAGCCACCTGGCTTTAAAGAGCACTTCATGAATTTCATGCGCTAGCTTTTCGATCTCTGCTTGACCATCCGCCGGGAAACCTATCCAAAACTTATGCCCTCGGCCCGCGTGCATTAAAGCACGAGTAGGGATGGCATTAGGTTTACGTCTGGCCTTCAAAACGGCAATTTCCGTTTTGTATGGTAGCGCTGATTTTAATCTTGAAAAATGACCGCTCTGCAGTCTTCGCATCTCCACCCGTCCACTGCAAATCAAGCTTTGAAGTGAAGAGCTTCCTTAGCCAAGACTCGAATTTTTTCATTGGGAGCCTTTTCTGGGTATTGGGAATAGTGTTCCAAATCGACGCATGTTTAGATTTATCGATCAGTTCGCTGGTGGATTTTGCATATTTGATTTGCGTCTGGCTAATGCCATCCTCTCCAAAAAACTCCTCGGAAATTTTCCCGTTTTCGTAATCATTATTCACTCGCTGCTTTCCTCGAAATCCTCTCTCTAAATCATGGCGTCAAGATTGACCGCTTGAATTGGCATTCTCACCTCTTGTGAAACCCGCTACTAAATTTAGACTCAGTCGGCAACGTCAAAAACACCCAAGTTCAAGGACTTTTCCTCCGAGGGAGAATGAAATTAATAGTAGATCCATTCCATAAAAGTTCGATCCCCCATCACTTCCAAGAAATCTTCCCCACGCCCTCAATAACTTACCGCCCACCCACCCTCGACTCCCGCCAAACCCGTGCCACACTAGTACCGTAAGGGCGGCCCATTCCTAATCCTGGAATCAGCCGCCCTTCTGCATTTCGAAACGAAAACGGAGAAAATCAAAATGTCCACGCCCGAGCAAATCGCCGCCAATCAGGCCAACGCCCAGCACTCAACAGGCCCCCGCACCCCCGAAGGCAAAGCCGCCTCCGGCGCCAACGCCACCAAACACGGCTTCTTTGCCAAGCACGCCGTCCTGCTCAACGAACTCGAACACCGCCAATTCGAGTCGCTCCGCAATTCCTTCGTCTACGAATTCAACCCCGCTAACATCGTCGAAGTTACGCTGCTCGATCAACTCGTCCTAGCCGCCTGGAACATCGAACGCGCTAATCGCCTCGAAGCTGAACTGGCCAACACCGAAGGCATTGACCCTTTGCTCTCGGAAACCAATTCAAAAACTCTCGACCGCATCTGCGCATACCGCACTCGCGCCGAACGGACTTTCCACAAGTGCCACAAAGAACTCCGCGTCCTCAAAGCCCCTTCCCGCCAAAAGGCCAAACCGCCGGCACAATCCATTCAGCGGAACGAACCCAAATTTGTTACCCACTCCAGCCAGACCTACGCCCGCCCCGACAATAAGGTCGGAAGAAACGAACCGTGTCCCTGTAAATCGGGTCGAAAATACAAGGTGTGCTGTTTGCGGAACGAAGCCAATCCGCGGCAAACCGCCGCCTTGGCTGCATAGTTGTGAGACTGTAATTTTGCCGTCGGGCTTGGCCATGAACTCATCGTCCTGGAGTAGCTTCGTTCCTCTTGGCATAATAGTAAGTTGCTAGATGAACTGGAACAATTGAAACGCCTGTCGGCCAAGGTGGGTCGCGATCTCACGCTTACGCAGGGAGCGGGGGGCAACACCTCTCTTAAGCAAGACGGTCAACTATTCGTTAAGGCCTCGGGTAAGTGGTTGGCGAATGCCTGTGAAGAACCGATGTTCTTGCCAGTGGACTTGGAGAGGGTGCGCCGGGCCATTCCCGTCGGTCGCGAAGACACAGACGCAGCCAAACCATTAATTGAGACGCCCCTGCGGGCTTCAATCGAGACGTCGTTCCATGCGCTATTGCCGCAGAGCGTGGTCGTGCACGTCCACTCTATAAACACCATTGCTTGGGCCATTCAGCGCGAAGGAGCGGACAGGCTGGAGGCGCTGCTAACAGGGCTTGAATGGCGTTGGGTTCCCTACATCCGGCCGGGGCTGCCGTTGACACGGCTCATGGCCGAACGGCTTGCCCCGCAGGTTAATGTCTGGGTGCTGGCCAACCATGGGTTGATCGTCGCTGCCGATACCGTCGCTGAGGCGGAAGCGCTGCTCAATGAAGTGGAGAGCCGTTTGGCAATTGAGCCTGACCCTCAACCTTGGGAAGAGGAAAAGCTAAAGGGTCTTTGCGCCAACGGTCAATTTCAATTGCCGAAGCATCCGGTTGCGCACCAGGCGGCGCTCGGCAAACGGCGCGTGCGCCACGCAATCGAGGGCTCTCTGTATCCGGATCACACCGTATTTCTGGGGCCGGCTTGCGCCTCCATCAATCGCATTGATCAATTCCGTAAGCAGTGGAAAATGGAACCGAAAGCTGTCGTCGTTGAAGGGGCGGGCCTGCTGCTTGCCGCCGGAGTTAGTGATGGAGCCCAGGAAATGGCCGCCTGCCTTGGATTGCTTCTGGAACGGGTGGATGCTGTGGGCGATGTAGTTTACCTTCACCGCGAAGAAGTCTGTGGTCTTATGAATTGGGACGCCGAAAAATATAGACAGAGTCTTACGTAGAATTGACCTTCCCATGCAAATAATTATCCCTATGTCCGGCTTTGGCGAACGTTTCCGCAAGGCTGGTTACGCTGTTCCCAAACCGATGATCCCGGTGGACGGTAAGCCAATCGTTTGCCACGTTGTGGATATGTTTCCCGGGGAGACGGACTTCCTATTCATCTGTAATCAAGACCATCTGGACAACCCGGAATACCGCATTCGCGAAACTCTTGCCACTTATTGCCCCACCGGCGCAATCGTCGGAATTCCGCCGCATAAGTTAGGGCCCGTGTACGCCGCATGGTGCGTGAAGGATTTGATAAAACGCGACGTTCCCACGGTGTTGAACTATTGTGATTTCACCTGTTATTGGGACTGGGAGGCATTTAAGCAGTTCGCCGCGCAAACGCAATGCGACGGCGCTATTCCTTCGTATCGTTACTTTCATCCCCACTTACTCGGATCCACTTACTACGCTTATCAGCGGGAACAGAATGGCTGGGTGCGGGCGATTCAGGAAAAGCAACCCTATACGGATACTCCGATGAATGAGTATGCATCGAGCGGCACTTACTATTTTGGTTCGGGCCAGAAGATGCTCGATTATTTTGAACAAACCATTGCCCGGGAAGACTTACAGGTGAAGGGCGAGTTCTACGCAAGCATGGTCTATCGGCCGATGCTGGAACAAGGCCAGAAGGTCGCCGTCTACGATTTGCAGCACTTCATGCAATGGGGCACGCCGCAGGATCTGGCGGAGTACATCCGTTGGTCGGAGGCGTTCCGCGCCTTGATCGATCCGCGCTTCGCCGCCCACGCCACCACACCGGGACCTGGCGCAGTGGTTGTACCGATGGCCGGTTTGGGCCAACGATTCGCCGACCGGGGATGGACCACCGTGAAGCCTTTGATTCCTGTTTCAGGCAAGCCCATGGTGGTGCAGGCCGCAAGCGATATGCCGGCCGCCGATGAACATGTGTTTGTGCTGCGGCGCGATCTGCCGGGCCTGGATGAGATTCAGCAGGGCATTCAGCAGGCCTTTCCGCATGCCAAGTTCGTTGTGCTGGAAAAGTTGACCGACGGACAGGCGCGGACGGCGCTCGCGGGTGTGGAGCAAGTGGATCAGGAAAAACCCGTCACCATAGGGGCCTGTGACAATGGCATGCTGTATGATCGTAACGCCTTCTCGAAGCTGTTGGCCGATCCGGAAACCGACGGAATCGTATGGGTGATGCGCGGGCACCCGGGCGCCATTCGGAATCCGAAGCAGTACGGATGGGTGGATCAGCAGGATGGCCTGGTAAAAGGCGTGTCGGTAAAACTTCCGCTCGGCGATCCGGCGACGGATCCGTCCATCATTGGTACGTTCACCTTCAAGCGAGCAGGCGATTTCGTTAGGGCAGCCGTGCGGATGATAGCGAGGGAAGCGCGCGTCAACAATGAGTTCTATATTGATATGGCGATCAACGACGCGGTGGCGTTGGGGCTGAAGTGCCGCATCCTTGAAGTGGATCACTACATTGGCTGGGGCACTCCGGACGACTTACTTACATTTGAATATTGGCAAAGCTGCTTTGATAAGTGGCAGTCGCATCCCTACAAGCTGGAATTGGATAGCCGTGTCGAGGCACAAGCCATTCCCGCCTTGCGCGATAAGTACAAGAAGGTAACTCCCGAACTACCTGGCGAATTTCGCGGTTAACGTAAGCCGGCGAAGCCGTGACCGTAAGGGAGCGGTACTTTAGCTTTTGGGCCAAGCCGCAGCCAAAGGACGAATTTGATAGGCTGATGAGCATGATTAAGCCTACATTGCTCCTGCTTTCCGCAGCCATGATCACCTATGCTCAGGGAAACAAATATCCACCCGAGTTACCCGGGGCGCGCGCCGAAGTGTACAAGACATCCGGCGAGACGAAGCTGAATCTCTACATCTACGAACCGGAAGGCCACAAGGCTTCCGACAAGACTCCAGCTATCGTGTTCTTCTTCGGTGGTGGCTGGACGAATGGAAGCCCGGTGCAATTCCTGAATCAATCGAAATATCTGGCTTCACGAGGGATGGTGGCGATCACGGCTGATTACCGGGTGGCGAGCCGGCACCAGGTTAAGGTAGTCGATTGCGTGCGCGACGCGAATTCCGCCATTAGGTGGGTGCGCCAAAATGCCAAGCGGCTGGGCATTGATCCGAATCGAATCGCGGCAGGCGGCGGATCGGCGGGCGGTCACTTGGCGGCCGCGACGGGGCTCATTCCAGAACTGCATGAGCCGGATGAAGACATGAAAATATCCTCGAAACCGAATGCGTTGGTGATGTTTAACCCTGCGCTTGTGCTGGCTCCGGTGGCGGGTATTGGAGCGGGTCTCGACTTGAAAGATCGTGTGGGAGGGGATCCCGTGACTGTTTCGCCCTATCATCACATCGCGAAGAAGGCTCCGCCTTCGATCATCTTCCACGGCAAAGCGGATACGACCGTTCCATACGTAACTGCGAAATTGTTCGCCGATAAGATGAGGGCAATTGGCAACCGTTGCGACCTGGAAGGCTATGAGGGTGAAACGCACGGCTTCTTCAATTATGGAAGGGGAGGTAACGTGGCCTACGAAAGCACGGTAAAGAAAATGGACGAATTTTTTGTTTCACTAGGATGGTTGAAAGGCAAATGAAAATTATCATCTTTGTGTTTTGCTGCGCGCTTGTGTTCGCGCAGCCCAAGCCCATACCGCCGGTTGGCGGCGCGGCTCCACTTAGTCCGAAGATGTCTTGTAAGCAGTTACGCACATTGACCGGATACGATTTCACCGTAGCCACCGCGACCCTGGTGCCTGCCACAGCCCAAAACGCCGAGTACTGCCGCATATCAGGCAATGTGGCGCCGGAGATTCGCTTTGAGGTCAGCCTGCCTACTTCCTGGAGCCGCCGTTTATTAATGACCGGCAATGGTGGTTACGCGGGTGACGACATCGAAAATCCACAGCGGGCGCAAATGCGCGGCCGTGCGGCCAGTGCCGGATTCGTTCACGCGGCCTCGAACACTGGCCACGATGCTGCCACTGAACCAGGCGCCATTTTCGCCCGCGATAAGCAGAAGCTGTACGACTATGCATTCCGGTCGTTGCATGTGACGGCGGAAACGGCCAAGCGCGTGGCGGAAGCTTACTATGGCGAGAAACCAGCGAAGTCGTACTATCAAGGCTGTTCCACGGGCGGCAGGCAGGGACTTATTCTCGCACAACGTTTCCCGGATGATTTTGACGGCATCATCGCAGGCGCGCCGGTGCTGGATTTCACCGGTACGATTCAGCGGTTCACTTGCACGGCACAAGCTCTTGCGGAAGCGCCGATTCCTTACCCAAAGCTCGCCCTGCTATCAGACCGCATTTATGCTGTCTGCGACGAAAAGGATGGACTGAAGGACGGGCTGATCGACGATCCTCGCAAGTGCAATTTTTCCGCATCGCGCGACCTGCCGAAGTGCGCTACTGCGGACGCGCCGGATTGCTTCACCGCAGGTCAGATTACGGCGCTTGAAACAATTTATGGCGATGTGCTAGTGAACGGAAAAGTCGTCGCGCGCGGCTGGCCGGTTGGCGCTGAAGTAGCCGGTCCGAATGGCCGCAGTGGTTGGGATCCGTGGATTGCGCACGATGGCGGTCCTTCGATTTCCTTCGGCTTTGCCGAGAGTTTTTGGCGGTACATGGCCTTTCCCGAAAAGAACGCCACTCGTGAAGTGACGAAGTTCAACTTCGAAAAAGAAGAGCCTCGACTGGCCGAGATTCGCTCGATTCTGGACGCCACGGATCCCGACCTTTCGGCATTCCAAAAGCATGGCGGCAAGTTGCTGATGTACTACGGATGGGCCGATCAGGCGCTGAATGCTCAGATGGGCATCGACTACTACGAGGCAGCGATGAAAGCAAACGGCCCTGGCGCCAAGGATTTCTTCCGCTTCTTTTTGATGCCTGGCGTTTTCCATTGCGGAAGCGGTGTGGGCCCGGATCAAGTGGATTGGCTGCAAGTGTTGCTGAACTGGACGGAACGAAACCAAGCGCCAGAACGGCTGGTGGCGACGAAGCGCGTGGAAAACAAGACCGTGCGGACGCGCCCGCTGTGCGCTTATCCGTTGCATGCGAAGTACAAGGGCACAGGCAGCATTGATGAAGAAGCCAACTTTGTTTGTGGGGAGTAACGCATGAATCGACGCACTTTCTTAGCGGCGCTAAGCGCGGGCGCGATGGCCGCGCAGACCCGGCGCAAGCCGAACATCATCTGGTTCATGGCCGATGATTTGGGTTGGGGTGATGTGGGTTGCTATGGGCAGAAGCACATTAACACGCCGAACATCGACAAGCTTGCCGCGGAGGGGATTCGCTTCACCGATGGCTACGCCGGATGCACTGTTTGTGCGCCTTCGCGGAGTGCATTGATGACGGGTTTGCATGGCGGGCATACGCCGGTGCGGTCGAACCCTGGGGGCGTTCCGCTGCTGGAAAACGAGCACACAGTGGCCGATCTGCTGCATGCGGCGGGGTATAAGACGGGCCTGTTCGGCAAATGGGGGTTAGGTGATATTGGCACAACGGGCGTACCTTGGAAGCACGGGTTCGATGAGTTTTTTGGCACTCTGCATCAGGCACATGCGCACTTCCAATATCCTCGATTCCTGTACAACAATGACAAGGAGTACGCGCTAAAGGGCAACGATACTCCGGGTCGGCAGACTTACGCGAACGATGTGATCAACGAGAAGTCGCTCGAGTTTATTCGTCGCTGGAAGGATCAACCGTTCTTCCTGTATTGCTCGCCAACGATGCCGCACTTTGAGCCGCATGTTCCCGAAGATTCTATTGCGGAGTATCGCGGCAAGGTGCCCAAGGGCGCGCCTTATGAAGGGGACAAGAAGGGCCGCTTGAAACGTCAGGAGGAGTTGGGTCCGGCATATGCTGGGCTTGTGGCGCGCGTGGATGGCTACTTGGGTCGCGTGATGCGTTTGCTGAAGGAATTAAAACTGGATGGCGATACGCTCGTCTTTTTCACGAGCGACAACGGCGGTATGTTCCAATTCTTCGAGAATGACTATTTCAAGAACACGGGAGCGTTGCGCGGGCAGAAGGGCAATTTCTACGAAGGTGGCGTGCGGGTGCCGCTGATCGCGAGGTGGCCGGGAAAGATCAAGCACGGTCAGGTAAGCGGATTTGCTTGGAGCTTTCATGACTTTCTACCGACGGCCGCGGAGGTGGCGGGCTTGGCGGCTCCGAAGGGGATTGACGGAATGTCAGTTCTGCCTACGTTGCTGGGTAAGAAGCAGAAGCCGCACGAATATTTGTATTGGGAATTGCCGCGTTATGTGGCGGCGTCGGGGACCTTTCGTGATGAGGCCCCGCTAGCGGGGATGCGGCGCGGGAATTGGAAGGCTGTTCGGAATAAGCCGGACGGGCCGGTGGAGTTGTACGATTTGTCGAAGGATCCCGGAGAGTCGAAGGATTTGGCGGGGACGATGCCGAAGTTGGCGGCGGAGATGGATCAGGCGATGCGAGCGGCGCGGACGAAGCCGAGGCAGCAGAAGGAGCCGCCTCATGTTTGGTGGGATGTGAAGAGCTGAAAGGGGAAATTATGTGGACTTTCTTTC
>JANXXI010000240.1 GCA_025350695.1 Acidobacteriota bacterium | reverse complement strand
GGTCATAGTGGACGGATCACTATTGGCGAAGCCGTCATTGACGATCAGTTGCACAATATAGGTTCCCGCCAAATCAGCCAAGAACGTGGGCGTGCGGCTGGTGGCGGCTGAAAGCGCGCTGGTGCTGCCGGCCGGCTTGCTCGACAGGGTCCAGGAGTAAGTGAGCGGGTCGCCATCGGCGTCGGCCGATCCGATGCCGTCAAGCGATACGGTCGCCCCGGATAGGACGCTCTGATTGACGCCAGCGTTGGCAACCGGACGCGTGTTCCTATTAGTGATCGTTACAGTAGAGGGAGCGCTGCTGAGCGATCCATTGTTGACGATCAACTGAGCCACGTAATCGCCAAGTAGATCGGCGACGAAAGTGGGTTTCGGGGCTGTTGTGCTCGACAAAACCGCGGTGCTGCCGGCGGGCTTAGTGACTAAGGACCAGGAGTAGGTTAGCGGTAACTTCTGGGGATCGGTTCCCGACCCATTGAGCGTGACCGTGGTTCCATGCGCCACAACCGATTGATTGGCTCCAGCGTTGGCCGTGGGCGGCTGGTTTACCGAACTGATGGTGACTGTCGATGGAACACTATCCACCTTACCGTCGTTAACAACCAACTGAGCCACATAGGAGCCCGCAACGTCTGGCATGAAGGTGGGGTTGACGATCGTCAAACTGCTCAAGCTCACCGTGCTGCCGGCGGGCACTGAGGTTAAACTCCATTTATAGGTTAAGGGGTCGCCGTCGACGTCGGTGGAAGTGGAGCCGCTCAACTGGATTAAAGCACCAACGTTGGCGGTAGTGGAGTTGGATGTAGCTCTGGCTACAGGGGCGGTATTTCCATTAGAAATGGTTACCGTGGACGGATCGCTGTCCACTTTACCGTCGTTGACGACCAATTGAACAACATAAGAGCCAGGCTTATCCATCACGAAGCTGGCGGCCACGGATCGGAAGTTGGTGATGAAGGCGCTACTTGTAGCCGGCTTGCTGACCATCGTCCAGAAATAAGTTAGTGGATCGCCGTCGACGTCGGAGGAGCCGCTGCCGTCAAGAGTTATAGAGGATCCAACTGTAGCCGATTGATTGGGGCCGGCCTTGGCCAACGGCGGGGAATTTCTAGTACTTACTTTTACATTGGCGCTGTCAGTAGCTATCCCATTACTTACTGTTAACGTGATGACATAGTTACCAGATACATCCGCCGTGAAAGACGAAGCCACCGTATTGGCGTTAGCCAACACGGCGGTGGATGTTGCGGGTTTAGAGGCAAAGGCCCATGAATAGGTTAACCCTCCACTCCCGTTGGTGTTCGTGGAGCCGCTCCCGTTCAAGGTCACCGTAGTTCCCACGGTGACCGTTTGATTGGGCCCGGGGTTGGCGGTTGGAGCTAAAAACACCCATTGTAGATTAGCGAACTCGAAAGGAAAGGAACGGTCCACGAGTATTGTAAACGTGTCGGTACTGGTGACGGGCGTGCCGGTTGGCACACTTCCGAAGTGCAAGGTATTCTGTCCGGCGACCACCTTTACAGTGGCCGGCGTCAGGGACGAGACGGTGGCGGTAAGCCCCGTTCGCGGCAAACCCGTATTCACAACATCCGCACGATAGGTGACAAACCACTCGGTTCGAGTCGAGCGTTGTTCACTAACGAATTGGTAATTCGTGATAGCCAACGTTCCTTGAGCTGACGCCACAGAGGGAACAAACAACATCGTGAAGGCGGCAAACGCCGCTATAGTTGAGGGTACAATGCGCATAGAAGACCTCGCAATTCGGAAATGGACTTACTGCTATTGTTATTATTTAGAACGCCACTTACAGTACAACGTGGTGGGCCCCATTTTGGATGCGACTTACTTACGTAAGTGCGTCTTATTCTTCTGACTTATGCCGCGATCTTCGTAGCATTCCGCCCAGCACTAACATTACTCCGCCGATTGCGAATGTACCTGGTTCAGGGGTAGCAGCCACGGTGGTTCCTGTTTGCAGGGTTCCCACGAATCCCCCGGCCGAGTTATATTGGTTAATCAAATACAATTGAGACCCTGGCTCCCCGGAACCTGTGTAATAGGCATCGAGGACGAAGTTCCCGCCTGCGACGTTGTTTTGCATTGCCAAGGCGCTAAAAGAACCTGTGGATCCGGTTGGGTTATTGGGCTGTAGCAGTAGCGTACTAAAGCCTGACTGCGCTCCGCTAACGAGGTTGATATGACTGAACTTAGTGGCATCGAAACGGATATCCAATTCTTGATCAGCTTGAAAATTGAAACCACTAACCAGGAACGTGTAGCGGTAAAGGGTTCCTCCGAAAGCACTTGTGCCTCCGGAGGATCCAGGTGTTGTTGAGTATTGAACCAGCCCGGCGAACACCGAGGAACTAGTCATTAGTCCGGCAAAAATAAGTAGCCAGCACATTCTCATTGTTTGTGTAGCCTCCGAACATGAAAGTAACATTCGGTGTATTTATTGCCTAGATTACGCTGGTCCTTTCAGTACTGATCCACCTTCCTGTAAGTACTAGACTACTCAACGTTTTGCTGTTTGCTGGGCAGCTACTACTAGTTCTTCGTCAATGACAGCCTTCAACTGGGCATAATCCGGCGTCCCACTGAAGTAACGGCCATTGAGAACGAACGTGGGCGTGCCCTGTACGCCGAGGGCAGCGGCTTCGGCGGCCATGCCCTTGACGATGTCAGCCTTCTCGCCTGAGTCCAGGCACTTGTTGTAGGCCGCGGTATCGAGCTTCAGGATACGGGCAGCGTCTTTGAGCGAAGCCATGTCCAGTTGCTTGGTCTTTGAGATATGGTCATGCATCTCCCAATACTTTCCTTGGGCATCGGCGCAATGAGTTGCTTCGGCGGCCTTAGGAGCGTTGGCATGCATCGGCAAGGGCATATCTTTGTAAGCAAATGCCAATTTGCCTTTGTATTCGGCTTCGAGCTTTTCGAGGACGGGCTGAATCTGTTGGCAATAGGGGCATTCATAATCGGCGTACTCAACCATCACGATGGGAGCGTTTAGCGGTCCGCGAACGGGGGTATTTTTGAGCGAGATATTAGCCCGGGGAGGACCAACGTTGAACATCACTTTGGCATTGTCCCGAACGTTCTTGATGTACTCCGCCTTCAGTTTGCTCATACGGCGCGAACGGAGAGCATCGACAATTTTAGGACGGATCACCTCGAAGGGTTCCTTGGTGTCAACTCCTTCAAAATACACGCGTAATGCTTCTTCAGACGGATCCGGCGGCAACTTCGCCTTGACGTATTTATCAAACAGCTGTTCTCCGGTCAAGCCTTCTTTCTTGGCCTGGTCTTCCATCAGATAGCCTTCGACAAAGTCTTCGACGACCTTTTTCTGGGCGTCATGAAAACTGTTCCGCGCCTGGAAGAATGCTGTGGGGTTTTTTCGTTCGATGTCGGCCATCGTAATCTTTTTGCCGTCAATTTCCAGCATGACGACGCTTTCGCCCGCACGGGGGCCGACATTTGATTCAGCGCTAAACAGGGACAGTGCCAATGTAAATGCGCCAGCGATCACATATGATGTTTTCATTTATTCAATCCTCCAAATTAGGGACAGCCCCTCCAAGGGAGTCCCTTAACATAAGAAAGTCGGGTAACCCGGTTATGCCCCAAAGGCGCGACCTGATTACCCGATCCCCATACTGCATACAACTAAAACGAACTGCTTGTACTGCAACAACTTGAAACAACTACTTACTACCCAAATTACTCAGCGCGAAGACCACCAGTGCGGCAGGAACGGCAGATGCCGAACGTGCTGCCGTTGCCAATGATGCTGGTGCAACGGCCAGTGATCGAAGCCAATTCACCAGCGCTCAACGTAGCGGGAATGAAAGCCGTTTCCGTTGTAGCGAAGGTGCCGGCGGCAGCGGCGGCATGAACCGTCGTGCCCCAAGCGAGCATTCCATTGGTTGGGATCGGGAATGTTGCGGGCGCTCCAGCCAATGCAGCGCTGTTTGTGCAACTGGTGCCCGTGGCCGCGGGGCCAGCAAGCGTGTTGACGAGCTTCACGACCACTGAGTTAGGACGGACGCCGGTCAAGGTGTTGCTGACCAGATCCTGGTTAACCGACAAGGACACGAGTCCGTTCGGCGTGATTAAACAAGAGCAGCAGGAGATCAGCTGTTCATCGGGCGAGAACGCATAAACGTTCACGCAGATGTTGCCGGCCGCGCCGCCGAATCCAGGACCGTTCAATGAAGCGCCATTCGCACCGGTGTTGGTGATGTTAATCACCGAATCACCAGCAGTCAGGTTAGCTGCGTAACGGATCTGGAACGAGGTGTCTTGTTGACCGAATGCAACCATGGACAGTGTCATGGCCGCGAGAGTGAGAGAGAGTTTTGTGTGCATTTGAGGTGCCTCCGACTAGAAATGTAGCATTCGGATAAACTTCTTACAATCCTCTGAAAGAACTAACCTAACGGATGTACTTACGGCTCCATTACTTTTTGCCTGGTTGAAGTCAGCGCTACTTACGGAAGAAACGTTGGTTCACTCTCTTCCATGTGACCACAACAAAACAATGCACTTACGAAGTTTTGCGTGAGGTATGCGTGAACCGCCGTCGTGAAGCGAGTCTACTCATGAAGGTTTGGAACGGGGCTAGAAGCGGGAAAATTTCAGGTTACTAGAGCTGTAACTGGAGAAATAGTATTTGCCAAAAAAATACCATGACAATTAGTACCGTCAAGGAACTCGCCCGCGACGAGTTCCGGCTGCCGGATTCGTCCCTTGCGTCTTTGCCCGAAACCGGTTAAAAACCGGCGCTGGCCAAGCCACCGGTCCGACAGGAGCGGCAAATCCCATACGAACTTCCGTTTCCGATAATAAAAGCACAGCGGCCCGTAATGCTGGTGAGTTCGGTCCCGCTCAATGTTGCTGGACTGAAGCGGCTTTCAGTAAAACTTGCTGGTGCGCGACCGGTCGCCTGATGAATGGTCGTACCCCAAGCAAGCAGGCCGGTAGCGACTGGAAAATCGCCTGATCCCGCCAAGGCGGCGCTATTGGTGCAGGAGTTGCCGGTGTAGTTTGCTCCAGCGGCCGTACTGAGCAATTTCACAACAACCGAGTTGGGCCGGATTCCCGTCAGGGTATTGTAAATCAAATCATTGACCACCGAAAGAGAAACAAGCCCGTTCGGCGTAACCAGGCACGAGCAACAGGCGATCAATTGCTCGTCCGGAGAGAAGGCATAGGCGTTAATACACAGATTCCCAACCGGACCACCGATGCCGGGACCGTTTGGCGGGGCTCCATGCGCCCCGGTATTTGTGAGGTTGACTACAGAATCGCCTAGCGTAACATTGGCGGCGTAACGGATCTGAAAAGACGTATCGGATTGCGCGTTTCCGGTCAACGCGAGGATAGCGAAAAGGAAAGACAAACGGTTGAAACAGCGCATGATAGTAAGTCTCTGCTGTGAAATGTAACATCCAATTGGTACTTTTTCAATTACCTAAAGGAACTAACCAACGAAACGTACTGTTGGTATGCATAACCAAATGTGTTAAACGGCAAGCCTTCCCCTGGCTTATCGAAGCGGGACCAGCCGGCTGGTCAGCTCATGCTGATGCGGGAAAGCGAACTGCGGTATTTCTATCCTTGGCTGGCACAGCAGTTGACAAAGAGATAGGCGCCAAACCTGTCACTGTGATAATGTGGCGGAGATTCGCTTATGAGCTCCCGACGAGAATTTCTAAAGGCGGCTGCCGCCGCATCGACCACTTATCCTGCCCTTGCGGCCCGCGCGAAAAATCGACCTAACATTGTCATATTGTTGGCGGATGACCTGGGCTACGGGGATGTTGCCTGTTACAACCCCGAATCGAAAATCCCCACGCCGAACATGGATCGCATGGCCAAGGAAGGCACGCGCTTCGTGGATGCCCACACGCCCTGCGGCGTCTGTTCGCCAACGCGCTATGGCTTGCTAACCGGCAGATACCCGTGGCGGAGCGAGCTGAAATCGCAAGTGCTTTGGCCATGGGACAAGCCGCTCATTGAGAAAGACCGGCTGACGATGCCTAAAATGCTGAAGACGATGGGCTACAAAACGGCCTGCTTCGGCAAGTGGCATCTGGGCTGGGATTGGGCTACCACCGATGGCAGCAAGGTGAATTCACAAGTGAAGATCGGCGATCCGCAGCGCGAGATTCGTTACGAGTTCGCGAAGAAAGTGCAGTTTGATAAGCCAATCGGCGAAGGCCCGATCACGCGAGGGTTTGACTATTACTTCGGCGTGGACCTGCCGAACTTCCCACCGTACACTTTCATTGAAAACGACAAGTTGCAGGCCCAGCCAACCGCGCAAAAACCTGAGGGGATGTTTGGTTGGCCAGGTGCGATGGCTCCGGGATGGCGCCTTGAAAGCGTATTGCCGGAGATTACGAAACGCGCGGTTGGCTGGATGAAGGATCAATTGAAACAGGGCGATCCGTTCTTCCTCTACTTCCCGTTGACGGCTCCGCATACACCGATCGCGCCCGATACAGAATATGAGGGCAAGAGCAAGGCGGGTAAGTACGGCGACTTCGTTTTTCAAGTGGATTGGTGCGTGGGTCAGGTGATGGACGCGCTTCGCGCTTCGGGGGCGTCGAACGATACGATTGTGTTGTTGACTAGCGACAATGGGCCAGAAAATATAACCTATCCGCTAATCAACGAGTTTGGCCATGCAAGCCAAGGGGCTCTGCGCGGCGCCAAACGTATGTTGTGGGAAGGCGGTCATCGAGTGCCGTTTGTGGCTTGGGGACCGGGCCGCGTACCGGCCGGGCAGACGGAAAAGGAGATTATCTGTTTGACCGACATGATGGCTTCGGTTGCCGCCATCACTGGGTACAAGCTGCCCAATAACACAGGCGAAGATAGCTACGATGTGGTGTCCGCCCTGTTTGGAAAGAAGCGTTCCAAGCCGATACGGGAAGCAACCGTGCATCACAGCATCAACAATGAATATGCTTTACGGCAGGGCGATTGGGTGCTGATTGAATCGCCCAAGAGTGCACATGGGGCCGCTGAGCCCGCCTGGTGGAAGGAACGGTTTGGAGTACAGAAGCACGATCAGCCGGCTGAGCTATTTCATTTAAAGGAAGATCTGCGCGAGACAAAGAACCTCTACACCCAGTATCCTGAGCGAGTGAAGGAAATGCACGCGTTACTTGAGAAATATAAGACTGAAGATCGGAGCGTTCCAAAGCGATGAAGAGAATCTTATTGGTGGTCCTGGCTTGGACCTTATTCACTGAAGGGTTATTCGCGCAGACGGCGGCAGTTTCACCAGAGCGCTTTGCCGTGGCCATCAAGGCGTTTCAGGAACAGGATCAAGTGGCGCCGCCGCCGAAGAACGCCATCCTGTTTATTGGCAGCAGTATTTTTCGTCAATGGAAGGATCTGAAAGAACAGATGGCGCCGCTTCCAGTTTTCAACCGCGCGTTTGGTGGGTCGCGTACGGCCGATGTGCTTTATTACATGAACCAGGTAGTGCTGCCGTACTCGCCAAAACTGATCGTCTATTACTGCGGCAGCAACGACGTAAATGCTAAGGTTGCGCCCTCCGAAATAGCCGACGGTTTCATCCAATTCGCCGAACGCGTGCATGCCAAGCTTCCGGCGACTCGCCTCCTTTATGTTTCCATCCTTCGGGCTCCGCAAAAGATGGATAGCTGGGACAAAGTGGATGAGGCCAATCGGTTGGTGCGGGAATTTTGCGCAAGGGACAAACGGTTGGGGTTTGTGGATGCCAACCCAGCGGTGTTTGATGCTGAAGGCAAACCACGCATGGATTTGTATCTTGCCGATAAGCTTCATTATAAAGAGCCGGCTTATGTTGGGTTCACTGCGATCGTCAAGCCGGAGGTGGAGAAGGTTTGGCGGTCTGTGAAGTGAAGGTTGTGCGGAGTTCAATTGGTCCTACAACGCGGCAATTGAACTCATCTAGTTTTTTTGCGGGTATCCAATACTCGCGATGCGCAGCATTCCCGACTACTTTGGGCGGGTAGCGATCCAGAAATTCCGTTTCAACTTCAAAGCGCAAGACGTACCCCGACCCGCTCTCCCTCACATTCCAATCGCGGGCGATTTGAGTCTTTGTCTACTCGACTTCGTTGACTATTTGCCGAGCCAACCAATGCTGGACCCCGGCTCATAGGCTCACGCACGGGCGCGGCGCCTGGCTGACGGATCGTCCGCCGGGTGACTTTACGCCAAGGCTCTTGCCTTATCACCCAGAAGCATTCATTCCCATGGAATCGAGCAAGATTTTGTGGCAGCGCTAAATGTTGCCCTGAATCTCGAGCACGCCCATCATCCCTAAGTCTTCGTGATCCAGAATGTGGCAATGATACATGGTGCGCCCCACAAAGTCGCGGAACGCAGTCCGGACGCGTACGCGGGAACGCGCAGGAACAACAACAACGTCTTTCCACGCCCGGATTGGTGCGCCATCGGAACCGATCACTTGGAACGGATTCGTATGAATGTGCATCGGATGGTCCATCGTCGATGGATTCACGAATTCCCAATCTTCCACGGCGTTCAGCCTAACACGCGTGTCAACGCGGTCGGGGTTGAAAGTGCGACCGTTGATTGCGAAGGTCATGCCACCTCCGGCCATTACGCCCATTCCCATGCCTGATCCCAATTGAAAGGTTCTGAGACTGGATGGCCCCGGCAAAGGATCGACAGAGACCAACTGCTGAGGCAAATTCCACGTTTGGTCAGCAGTTCCTCTATAAGTTAGAGTTGCGAGAACCATCGGTGCTGACGTCGTTGGCCCGCCCCCCATACCCGTGACGCGCCGGTATGGGAGGTTTATCAAGCGATAACTCGCGTCGGGTCTCGTCGCTTCCACCATGGCATCGACGCGCTCTCCCGGCGCCAACAAAATCTCTGCTTGCTCCTCAGGAGCCGCTAAAGCTCCACCGTCGGTGGCGATGACGTGGAAAGAATGCTCCTCCAAGCCCAACCGGTAAAAACGCGAACTCGAAGCATTCAAGAAACGGAGACGAATCCAACCGCCACGCTGAATCAGGATAGTCGGATTGATCCGGCCATTGATCGTGACAAGGTCCCCCTCGCGGCCAGCCATCTTTTCCATGATCCCTGGCTCGGTGGGCACTCCACCTCGATCTAGAGCAAAATCCTGGAGTACGATTATTTGTTCCGGGGCGGCGGCGATCTCCGGTATCTGATCGAGATCTCCTCGAACGATCAGAGTTCCCGCGAGTCCGCGCGAAACTTGCCGAGCTGCGAATTCGTGAACGTGAGGATGATACCAGAAGATTCCGCCGGGGTGGGTTGACGGAATATCAATCTGGTAGTTGAAGGATTCCCGCGGTGGGACGCTGAGCATCGCGTTGTCGGCGCTCCCTGTGGATGGCACGTGGAGTCCGTGGTAGTGAAGATTGCTCGGCTCGACAAGACCATTGTGGAAATGGATCAACAACCTGTCGCCCGGTCGCGCTTCAATCGCCGGACCTGGCACGAGCCCGTTGAACGCATAGGCATACGCATCTCGATTCCCGAGTCGCACCCAGTCTTGCTGAGCCGTCAGGTCCAGTTCCACCACGCGTTGGTCCACCTCCTCGGCCGCACGAAGGCGACTGAGCCCACCAATAGCGAGGGGAAGTGCGCCCCCTGCTGTTAAGAATCCCCTGCGGGTCAATGAGTACATACCGTAACCTTGTACTGAGCAACGTGCATGTTTATCGCCAGACCGGCTGTTACGAATCAAGCGCTTCGCGCTCAACCGTAAGTTGCTGATAAAAATGGCGATTCATCCACCGAATTTGGCCCAGCGTGGTAAGTGCATTGACTGACCTCGGCGGACTATTTGTCTAATCGCGCAGTTTGGAGCTTCGATCCTGGGGCACTCCACACAATGAAAGTACCAGCTTGCGATTGAACAAGACATGGGTATCCGAGGCCCTGCTTGCCTCCCTCGGCGGCCTGAAGTACGGGTCCGGTTTCGCCAGTAGCGCTGACTCGGCGCACCAAGATCCGGGCCTCGCCCGCAGGGCTCCGCTCCAGCCACGACATTATGCCATTGCGGTCGTCAACCAGTACGGCGGACGTAAATCCGAACGCATGTCCGGTGCTGACAACGACCGGCTGGCCGAACGTCGATCCTCCGTCATCCGGGAAGACTGCTGGCTAATCTTCGCTTAGGACCGGATAGAAATCGGCTGCCCGGGCAACTGCGGCGAAAACTTAGTCCAATTGCTTTTACGGATCAGTTCCAACTCCAGCGGTCCGACTGCGCCGGGGTTGTCAAGGAGAAGAAGCGTCATTATCTTTGCATCACCAAGTACTTGCTAAATCAATCTGCTTGGCCTATACTACTCCCATGGCCCGAACCATTGAGATCCATGAGCACGCCATGGATCAAATCGAATACATCCGGAAAACTATGGAGCGATCCTCGGCCTTTACGGCGGTTCCCGGATGGGGTGGTGTGGCAATGGGAGTGAGCGCACTGATTGCCGCGTACCTTGCCTCGTTACAGCCATCTTTTCGCGGTTGGATTCAGGTCTGGGCGATCGAATGCTTTATTGGAATACTCGTCGGAGGGCTGAGTCTGTGGCGGAAGGCGCGCAGCATTGATGAGCCCTTGTTCGAGGGTTCAGGACGGAAATTTTTGCTTAGCTTTGTTCCGCCCGTTTTGGCTGGAGCCCTGATCAGCTATGCGGTTTCCCATACCATGCCGGCCTTAGTTCCCGGCATCTGGTTGATGCTTTATGGCACGGCTGTTGCCGGCGCCGGAACATTTTCAGTTAAGGTAGTTCCCGTGATGGGGTTCTGTTTCATGTTGGCGGGCGGGGTGGCGTTGTTTCTTCCTTTGGCCATGGGCAATCTTGTGTTGGCCGCCGGCTTTGGTGGAATTCATATCGTATTCGGGTTGATCATCGCCAAGCGGTATGGCGGTTAATTGGTGCGAATGAAGTCTGTTGGAGGATGGATTGATGGCTACTCGAAGTAATGCGGCAACTGCGTTTGAACGGCTTGCTAATAGCCCGGTTGCGGTTCTGCCGGGCAAACATGCCTCCCACACGGCGCAACAGCTGGACCGCCTGATTCACGAACGAATGCGGCTGGGTATTGTTAGCGCCTTGGCGGCCAACGAAGTATTGTCATTCACCGAATTGAAGCGTCTTCTCGACACCACAGACGGCAACGTCAGCGTGCACGCGCGCAAACTGGAAGAAGCGGGTTACGTCTCCTGTCAAAAGTCGTTTGAAGGCCGCATGCCAAAAACCGAATATCGGCTGACATCGGTGGGCCGGGCCGCTCTTGAGAAATATCTGAACCACCTTGAAGCGCTTCTCCAAGCGATGAGACCGAAATAAGAAGAATACTCGAACAGACTCGCCACACTATGGGCGAGTCTATTTTTTTGAAAGGACGCTTTACAATGACAAGTACTTTACACGTTGGCATCATAATGGATGGAAACGGCCGCTGGGCTGAAGGCCGGCGTTTACCCCGCTCAGCTGGGCACCGCGCTGGTGTCCGAACGGTTCGTAAGATGGTCGAATACGCCCCCAAGTTAGGAGTAGGTGCGCTGACGGTTTACGCATTTTCTTCTGACAACTGGCGACGACCACCAACGGAAGTTCGGACCCTGATGCGCTTGCTCGAGACGTACCTGAATCATGAAACTGAGCATTGCTTGAAACAGGGCGTCAGGATTCAATTTATCGGACGACGAGATAGATTGGCGCGAATGCTAGTCGCGGCAATAGAGACGGCCGAAGAGCGCACCAAACATTGCCGGGCACTTACTCTTCGAATTGCCGTTGATTATTCCTCGCGTGATGCCTTGGTTGACGCTGCGCGGGCGATGGCGGGCAGCGGTCGCTTTGACCGCGAGTCCATGAAGGAGGCACTAGGAACCGAGGACCTGGACTTAGTAATCCGCACCGCCGGTGAGAAGCGATTGAGTGACTTCCTACTATGGGAATGCGCCTATTCCGAGTTCGTATTCACAGATAAGCTGTGGCCGGATTTTCAGCCGTCTGACCTCGAAGCCGCGATTGAGATTTTCAGAAATCGAACGCGGAAATTCGGCGGCCTGGTATCGAAGGCCAGTTAGCCGCACGTGACTATCGTTGCTCTCCAAACGGGCATTGCGACTAGCCCCCCATGACAATAGGGGGATTATTCAAAGTCCCCACAACATACCTGGTTGGGAAGAATCCCCCGATTCCCATCGTCGGCTAGTCGACAGCTAGGCGCAAGCCGTAATGGTTGGGTAAGCGGCTGTCAGAAAACTGTTCGTGACATTGTGTCCCCCCCTCCGACTGGGTTAAAGTGTTCAGCAATGACCCGTCGAAGACTTGTAACCACGGCAGTCGCCGCGCCCCTGGCGTCCGCAGCCGTCAACCCGCCCAAGAATCAGTATTTCGAGATCCGCAAATACCACCTGCGGAACACCCCCGACAATCAGCGGCAGCGGATGTCGCAGTATCTGGAAAAGGCGGTTATGCCCGCGTTTCATCGCGCTGGAGTTACTCAAACTGGATTCTTCGCCAGCATGATTGCTCCTGATACTCCCTTTCTTTTAACTATCTACGCCCACGCCTCGCTTGCCGCTTACGAGGAGGCCCACGCCAAGGTTGGAGCCGACCCGGAATTCATCAAACAGCAAACGGCACTCTTCTCGCAACCAGGATTGAACTTCGTGCGCTATGAAACGTCGATGCTTAAAGCCTTCGACGCCATGCCCACTATCGAAATTCCAGCGCCGGGAAAGTCGCCGCGCGTGTTTGAATTGCGGACTTACGAATCGAACACTAACCTGACGCTTCGCAAAAAAGTAGGAATGTTCGCCGACGGCGAAATTGCCATTTTTCGGAAAACCGGGCTCAATCCCTTATTCTTTGGGACGACGTCGCTCGGCGTGAACCAACCTAACCTGACTTACATGCTTTGGTTTGACGATCTGGCAACTCGTGAGAAGAATTGGAAAACTTTCGTCAGTCATCCCGACTGGAACAAATTGAAGGCTACTCCTGGATTAAGCGACGGCGAAATCGTCTCGAACATTTCAAATATCATCCTCACCCCACTACCCTTCTCGCCCATCCGCTAGGGTGGGTGGGCTCCCCAAAAGATGGGTGCCGGCTAACCCACGAAATGATTTCTTTTTGCTGCCATTATGATACTTACCCTTACCGCTCTTGTGCCGTAACTATAACTACTTTGATTACTAATGAATTCACCCTAGTAAGTCTAGTAAGAGTGTTGTAATTACCTAGTACGCATGATAAACTCCTAATGATCGAAAACAGGATTCATAGGACTATCTGGCTCAAACCGTAGATAAGTGAAGGATAATACCGGCTATGAGTACCAGGATAACTCCCCTATATATGCGGGGATAGGAATCCCCCCAGACGGGGCTACGCCGTTTTGTACCCGTCTGAAACAGTAACTTAACCTTACCCGGTTCTTTAAAAGATACGAGTATTCATAACTTAGGAGAAACTTGACAATGAAACGATTCACCCTATCTTGTGCATCGATGCTGTTTGCAACAGTTTCGTTCGCGCAGATCCCAATCACGACAAACAACGCATGTGACCCTAGCCTACCCCCAGGCGGCCCCGCGTGCAGCACTACTGCCACTCCTCCGACGGCCCCTCAGCCGCAATTGGTTCCATGCACGCCAACCGTGAACACGCTGCTCAACACTAATTGGGCTTTTAACACGGGTACTTCGACTGGTACCGATGGCAGAGCTCAAATCGGCACCTTCTCGGTTACGGCAGGTGGCCGGGGGAATTTGGCTATCAATGGAACAATGAGCACGTTAGAGGTTCCCTTTGGCGCCGCATTTTCTGGCGGAGCGCTCCAACGGCTGGCTTCTTTCACCGGCTCAACGGACGGTCTTTGCTTGGCAGGCACCAACATTTTGGCTGCCGGAACTATACAAGTTGCCGATGGCCTTGGTGGTTTCCTTTTAACTTGGTCGTATCCCATCACTGCGACCATCCAATTGAACCGAAGTGTCACTTACGCTGTAACTGCGGTAAACGTCTTGAACTTTAGCAGATACGGCGCGCTTGACCAGGCTGGGCGCTTAACTAACAACACAAATGGCTATGGGTACAACAACACCTACATTACTGGTGGAACGGCAAATCAGATTGTTAGCCAACTTGCTTGCCCTGTGGGCGCGGAGAATACAATCCTGCAGTCGGCTTTTGGCTACGGGGCTGGTGCCGGAACACAATTGATTTTCACCTCAACGCCCGGTCAACAGTCAGGAACAGTCACCGGACGGTTGAGAGCGAACAATAACGGTGGGCCGACTAGCAACAACAACGGCTCAACCCAGGCCCAACCGAACGGTACCGAAGTCGGAAGCTATATGGTTTATCCGAATTGTACAGGATTCTGCATGAACTTCCCTTTAATCGTCGGCGGTCTCATTATTGGGTCTAGTTGGGAAGGAGTGTTCGCAGCCGGAGACAACTCCAGAATCTTCATATTGGGCCTGAATCAGTCGGGCGACGCTGGGACAATTTTCGGCGGCATTACATTGACTCGCTTGACCAGCGCACCAGTTCTCGATCCATTCCCCCCCGTTCCAACAGGCAGGTAAATCGGGTTTGACCTACCCTCAGGGATCCGAGCAGGAAGTAACAACTGCTCGGTCCCTGAGGGAACTTTCCGCGACTAACTAAACAAAGAAGTAAGTAACAAGTTCCTCCCCCGAAAGGGACTGGCGACTTCCTGTAGGGTCGCCGGTTTTCTTTTGGCCATGCCCAAACGTCCCAAGCATCACGCCCTCCGCCCTGCTTTCGCCAAGGCCTTTATCAGCCGCCGAATCGCCCCCTCCCAATCTGGAAACAAATCCACATATTGAATGTTTGCGGCGATCGCCGGGGGCACCTCGCACTCCTCCAGCCGCACCGGCATCAGGAAAGTCTCGTCAATCGGATGCAGTTCGGCGCAGCTCAGCGCAAAGCGCAACTCGGATTGAAACCTGCCGCGCTTCTGCGTCGCCCGCCGGGAAAAACAGGGCATGAAGATGTCCGACCCACGAATGGCCTGCTCAATCGCGCGCGGCCAATTTTGGCCGGCCAACAACCGCTTCTTGTCCATCCAAGGCGAAAAACCAGCATCTTCCAGCGCCTCGTAAACCTCAATCACCTGGGCCTTGTCCTCTTCCACATACGCAAGGAACACGCGCAATCCGTTGCGAGGCTCAAAGCGAAACTCCCCCGATCCGCCTAGCGCGAACACACCCAGCCCGTCGATTTCCACGCTTCGCCCCTCACGAAGGCAGTCCAATACAATGCGTGAGATCTGTTCATTTGTAACCGGCTGTTTCGCCACTCTTAGCGATCCCCCTCGTTGCCCTTGGCGGGAGGGCGGAACTGGAACTGTGGCGTCGGGCCGGGTTCAAAAACACCGAGCCGCCCCATGTTAACTTTCTTGCCCCGGCGGAGGCGTTCAAGGATACGAGTGACCACGGAGTCGAGACCATCTGCGGCTTCGGCAGGGGAGAGTCCGGTGTTGTCGGCAATCCGCTGGGCTAATTCTTGTTTTTTCATATGACGTGGACCAATTGCCCAAATCATAGCGATGGCAGGGTAGGTAGATGGAGAGTCTGAAGGAAGGGAGATGAATAGAATCAGTCACATGCCATCACACAAAGGCATGTGACTCAAGTTTTAGAGCCTACTATTTTCGGCTGGAATACTTATTCAACAAAGACAGCAACTTCTCGGCCTTTGCGGGCGGCGTTGCTCCATTGATGATGTCTTTGGGGGCAATGGAATGGCCGTAAAGGATATGGTTGGCGTCATCATCGGGACGCAAAGTGGCGCCCTGCAGAGACACGCCTGCAAACAAACCCCGGGCTCTGGAGTACGTTAGGATTTCAGCCTTCATGGTAAGGTCAGTGTCGGCGGACGCTTCGCGGCCGACCGGCCCGGCAGCGACGCTGGCATCGCCTCCCAGGGTAAATTTGCTCGAAAGTAGCCGGTTCGCGCCGCTCTCATTTTGCACCACCATAATCACGTCCGATTCTGAACCACCGATTTGAAAGCCTACGCTACCGCCTTCCACTTTAATCGCGGCCGGCGCACTCCAGCCAACTTTGTCAGCCTTGCGGCAGGTGAAGAATCCGCGGCCGAACTTGCCGCCGACGATGAAAGCGCCTTTTTTCAAGTTTGGAACAATGACGATACATTGCGCCCGTCCCAGAAGGTCCTGCGGGATGGCTTTGTCGGCGATGCCCATTACCTCCTCGAAAACGGTACCGGCTTCTTCCAGCCGTTTTTCGTGACTATTGGATTGCGCCCAAATGGGAGCCAGGCTGAGGGCAAATAGAACTCTAAAGCTTGGTTTGAACATACATAAATTAGACGGCATAGTAACTCCTTCGGTTTCCCTGCTTGCAACAATTTCGCTCTTCTATGTTTCAACTAAAATTATATACAGTGCGCTACGGGAGCGCTAGCAGCTAGCAGGATTACTTCGTGGTTCCCGCGGCGCTCAGCCGAATCAGCTGTTCCGCATGCTTTAACGCTTCTGGTGTAAGTCGCTGTCCGCTTAACATGCGGCCCACTTCGCGGGTGCGTTCCACACCTGTCAGCTCTTCCACCGCCGCCAGCGTTCGGCCTTTCACTTCCTGCTTTTCAACGCGATAATGATGATCCGCAAAGCCCGCCACTTGAGCCTGATGGGTAACGACGATTACTTGATTCGCGGCTGCCAAGGCCTTCAACCGGCGGCCCACGGCTTCGGCAGCTTCACCGCCAATACCGGCGTCTACCTCGTCGAAAATCAAAAGATGCGGCGTGCCGTGCGATGGCGTCCCGAGGCAGGTTTGAATGGCCAGGGCGATACGCGAAACCTCACCGCCGGAGGCGACTTTTTCAAGACCCCGCAGCTCTTCACCAGCGTTAGCCGATAGCAGGAAATGCACCGCATTCGAACCATGTTCGGCCGGCGGAGCCTCACTGACGTCAATCTTAAACTTCGCGCTGGGCATGGCAAGCGAGCCCAGTTCTTTTTCAATCTTCTTCTCCAACTTACGCGCTGCTTCGCGGCGGAGCTCGGTCAATTTCGCGGCGGCAATTCCGTATTCCGTCTCAAGCTTCGTCCTTCGCCGGGCCAACTCTTCGCGTTTTTCGGTGGCTGTTTCCACAATGGACATCTTCTGCTGAATGTCGGTCAGGAACGCCAGAATCTCCTCTATGGAAGTGCCGTACTTGCGCTTCAGTTTGTCGATCCCGGCAAGGCGCGTTTCCACATTTTCCAGCCGCGCCGGATCGGCCTCAAGTTTGCCCACATAGTCACGCAGGGAACGCGATGCCTCTTCGGTGGCGATCACGGCCGGGTTGATCAGGTCAAGAATATCCTTAACCGATTCGTCGATCTTTACCAAATCCTGTAATCGTTTGGCGGCCACTCGAAGTTGCGACACAGCCGACGCCGGCGCATCGTAAAGGGCCGTGTAGGCGGCCTCGGCATGCTCACTTAGTTTGGTGACGTTCTGAAGAATGCGGCGGTCCGCTTCGAGCGTCGCGTCTTCGTTCGGCTTCAATCCAATGGCTTCGATTTCCTTGCGCTGGAAGCTCCACAGATCGGCTAGGCGAAGCTGTTCCTGTTCGCGGCGGGCTAGTTCCTGAAACTCGGCATCGCAGGCGCGAAGCTCGCGCCACACGCGGGCAACCTCTTGTTTGGCGGATAGATTCTGGGCCGATTCATCCAGCAATTCACGTTGTTCATCGGGATTGTAAAGGCGTTGCTGATCGTTCTGCCCGTGAATGTCGCCCAGGTAAGGCGCGGCCTCGCGCAGGAAGGCGGCGGTGACGGGACGGCTGGCGGCGAATGCGCGCGATTTGCCGTTAGCCAGAATTTCGCGCTCAATGAGCAGTTCGCCCTCTTCGGCGTCAACGCCGGAATCTTCCATCAACTTGCGAAGGCCAGCGTGATTGGGTAGTTCAAAGATGCCGGAGATACGGGCACGCGTGGCGCCGGTGCGAACCATTTCCGCCGAGGCGCGCCCTCCCAGCAGCAGACTGACCGCGTCGACCACGATCGATTTGCCGCTCCCAGTTTCGCCGGTGAGTGTGTGAAAGCCTTTGTGGAGCCGAAGACGAATGCGCTCCACGACAGCGTAGTTCTCGACTACGAGTTCTACAAGCATGGTTACCCTATCAAGCTACCATTACCGGGGGCTTCGCGGCAGTGGAAAAGGTGGATGGTCATTTACTCGCCAGCCGCAATCGCAGGCCCTCGTATGTCTCCGAGTTTTGGGCTTCATCCAATAATGATCCTTGCCGTCCGGACGGCTACTTGCAGCAAGGCAAACCGCTGCCGGATTTTAAATCATTTGGGCACGTAATAAAGCAGCACTGCGCCCCCCACCAATCGCTCCGTCGGCTCAATCCCTTTCAGCCACCACCAAGGCGGACGAATTTCGCCGGGCGGTCGAGGGTCAAACGGCATGAAGCGTTGTGAGGCGCTGATCGCTAACCACCCGGTGGTGGGCCTCCAGGGGTTCGCCACATAGTTTCCGTTTTCGCCCAAGCCGTGACGCCACATATCGGAGGTGCCCCAAAAGCTAACGCCGAACGGAGCTTTGTCGCGGCGCGCCATCAATGCGTCCGCTGCTTGCTTGGCCGATTGTCCCCAGTCAAGATCGGAGTCAATTCGGATGTACTCCGGTTCAAGGGCCAGTTCGTTGAAGTAACTAATGTAATTAGGATGCGAACGAATCCCCGCGCCAAGATGCCACAGCAGTAACACCGTTCCTGTAAGTTGCAGCGGTTTCGAGGTCGCTAGCAAGAGGCGCGACAGCACTAAGCCTGCCGGGATGGTGAGCAGTGCCGGAATAATCAGAATGTGACGAATTCCAAGGTTGATACTTGCCGGCAACACGGACAACAATATTAAGACTGCCCCAACAAATGGAATCCACTTAGGACGGTTCAGCCGGCGAAGCCAGTAGGGGGAACTGACGGCAAGAATCAGAAACGGCAAGGTGGTTTTGAAAAACAAGACAACGGGGAAAAAGCACCACCAGCCGTGGCTTGAATATTTGCCGAATAAGTAAGATCGGTGACCGTCGAAAGTGTGTCTCTTGGCCTCTAACAGGCCCTCGTAAATGAAGCCTGCCGGAAGCGTGATAGCTGGCCGGTTGGTGATTATATCCTGAACGACTTTGGGAAGCATTGGAATGAAACCCCAGCTTTCTTCGACAGTCGAAACCGGCGTGAAACGGAACCAGTAGAATCCCCATACGATGAAACAAAAAAGTGCGAAGGACCCAGCCAGCGACAGCCACCTTCGTTCGCCGCGCCACCGCCGGGTGAGCACTAGCGCGGTAACGGCCAGTAGCGGGAAGAATACTATGAAGGTGAACTTCGACAGGAACCCTAGCGCCGCGAAAAGGCCCAGGAAAAATGTGTTCCGCAGGTTGCAATCTTCGAGCCATATTATCCAAGCATAGACGGCCGCGATCAGCGTTCCACAAGTGGCAATGTCGGTATTGGCCAAACCTGCGTGGGCCAAGACGGGGGGCAAGGAGGTAAACAGTAACACCGAAGCAAGCGCTGCCCGGTCGCCATGCAGTTTCCGGCTCCACAGCCAAACTGCCGTTGCCCCTAGGACGAAGAACGGCAACTCCCCAGCGCGAGCCCAAGCTAAGGCGCGTTCGTAGGAGGGGGCTTCGTACAACATCAAATGCGCATCTAGGACACTGTCTTTGTTGACCAGTTTCACTCCGGCCAATTTCGCTCCGATAGCTGCGGCAATGCGGGGCAGCGGCGGATGTTGTTTGTCGAACGTAAAGTTGTGCTGTTCGAGCCACTCAAGGCCACAGGCGATCTGTATCGGTTCATCCACCGTGTGAACAATTGAGGAGTAAGTGGCGGCGATTCGCGCTACTCCAAAAAAGACGATTAATAAAAATGCCGTATTTTGCCAGCGAAAACAACGACCCATGTCAGGACCTTAGGGTAACATTTCAGTATGGTTCTGAAGCACCTTCCCTTTCGCGCACCGCTTGAAAAGTATCACCAACTGGCCGTGGAACTGCTTGCGGGACAAAAGTCGGGCGATCCTAAGGCCATCAAAATCATTCATGCGAACCACCCGCGCTTTCTGGATTCGAAAATCGTCTGGCTACCGCGAACTTTGACCGACGAGGAAATCCGAAGTGCTCCATTCGATATTGCCGATGCGCAACTCTCCATTGCCCGCTGGCACAGTTTTCGGAATTGGGTGGCCCTTGCCAAATACACGTTGGCGGTCACAACGAAGGGTTCCCCTGTTCACCAATTTGAAACAGCCATTGAGGCGGTCATCACCGGTGATCTGCCGTCGCTGCGGTCTTTGTTAAGCAAACATCCGGATTTAGTTCTCGCTCGTTCAACTCGCATTACAAATCACGATCCCGCTAAACACCGCGCCACTCTGCTGCATTACATCGCCGCCAACGGCATAGAAGGGTATCGCCAAAAGACACCGAAAAACGCGGTAGCCATTGCCAAGGCCTTACTCAAAGCCGGGGCGGATCCGGATGCTTTAGCCGGCATGTACGGGGGCAGGTGCACCACTATGAGCATGCTGGTATCGAGTAGCCATCCGGCCCAAGCCGGAGTGCAGGTTGCACTGGTAAATACCCTGTGCGATTACGGAGCCTCGGTCGAACCACTTGGCTCGAAGAGGTGGGGATCTCCATTGATGACCGCCCTTACGTTCGGTTTTTTGAACGCTGCCAAAGCCCTTGTCCGTCGAGGAGCCAACGTAAATGACCTAGCCGCCGCGGCGGGCTTGGGCAGGCTGGCCGACGCAGAGCGCTTACTAAAATCCGCATCCCCGAAAAGCCGTCATCTCGCGCTGGCGCTTTCCGCGCAGTTAGGGCATGCCGATACTGTGAAGTTGCTGCTTGATGCCGGACAGAATCCGAACCGTTACAACCCGGCAGGCAACCATTCGCACGCAACTCCTCTGCACCAGGCCGTATGCGCGGGACGTATGTCCGTGGTCCGGTTGCTGGTCGCGCGGGGCGCTCGGCTAAACATGAAAGATAAGATTTACGATGGAACGCCACTTGATTGGGCGTTCCACTGCGGACAGCCAGCTATTGAGAAATACCTAGCCGCGTTACACTAGTACTAGATGCCTCAACAATACTCAAAACAACCCGACATGGTAATCGATCCGTCGAAGACCTACACGGCCACGTTTGAAACATCCCGCGGCGATATTGTGTGCGAACTGTTCGCCGCCGATTGTCCGAATACCGTTAACAATTTCGTCTTCCTCGCGAAGGACGGCTTTTATGACGGCACCTCCTTCCATCGCGTCATCGCCGACTTCATGGTGCAGGGCGGTTGCCCACAAGGCACCGGCACAGGCGGCCCTGGCTACAAGTTCGCTGACGAATGCAAAGGTCACTTGAAACACACGCCGGGCACCCTTTCCATGGCCAACTCCGGTCCCGGCACCAATGGCAGCCAGTTCTTCATCACCCATGTGGAAACAGCTTGGCTGAACGGCAAGCACACGGTGTTCGGCCGCGTGAAAACCGGTAAGGACGTGGTGGATTCCATCAAGCAAGGCGACAAGCTGAAGTCCATCAAGATTTCTGAGTAGCCTGCGCGGTAACTGCATAAACACATTGGGAGATACCGAGGAACAGCATTAGCACCTCGCTATCTCCCAAATTATTTTCAAGCAAGCCCGAGACTAGAATGCTTATCATGATGGCCAGGATTGCTTGCAGGGCAAAGCGCTCATCGCCTGGTCCGGCGGGCAATGGCTTTAGTCCGCGCCAGGCATCGCGCATAATCCAGGCAATCATCCACAGCAACATCAGAAGCGTCGGCACACCGCGTTCGGTCGCCGTCTGGAAATAGATGTTGTGCAAGTGCTCGTAGTAGCCTTCAGGCAGAGGCCGCAGCCACGCCGGAACCCAATCGTTGTAACGGTACTTCACCATTTGCGGGCCGATTCCGGTGATGGGGTGAGCCTTGACGATTTCCCACCCGATGGCCCACGTCGCTCTGCGATGGGAGTTGGAATCAATCTGGCCACGCTCATGTACAATGCTGACCATCCGTTGCTGCACGTTTTCCGGGCTGGCCACATACAAGACTCCAGCCAGCACGGGCAGCGTCAGAAGCAATCGTTTGTCGCGTTGCCAGACCAGGTAGATGAGGCCAACCGCCGCGCCAATCCACATCGCCCGCGTCTGCGCCAGGATCAGCGCCACGCTCAGGACTAAGCCCACCGGGGCGATCCACCGCCAATCTTTCCGTGACCTGGAGGCGAAAAAAACGAACGCCACTAGCGCCAACAGCGCAATCATCATGTGACCGCTGAAAGTCATCCAATGGCTCATGAAGCCAGTGATGCGATCCACGATATAGGTGATCGAAAAGTTCAATCCACGAGCCCGCGCGAAGGCCCACTTGCGCCAATACTGCTCCAGGCCCCACAAGCCCGAGGCGCTTGCGGCGGCGATTACGGCCAGCAGCAGCCAACGAACTTCCTTTGCCGTACGGAAAGTATTGGCGACGCAGATCAAGATCAGGAAAACGAAAAACTTCTTATACTGCGGCATCCCCAACATTGGCGAGCCCGACGCAATCCCGGCAATCCCAGTCCCCAGGACGTATAGCGATAGCGGCAGAATGTAGACCGGCCACTGAGGTTTGCGGCGCAATCCGATCAGTGCAAGCAACGCGACTCCCAACAGGATCTGCGATGCGGCGATTGAAACAACGCTCAAGGCCACGGCCCAGAAGGTCGCCCAAAAGGCCGCTTTTTCCAGTATGGAATCGCGATTCGTCATCAAGACTTCTGAGTATGCCACAATTAAACGCAAAGACCGCATGGAACTCTATCTGCTTCGTCACGGCATTGCCGAAGATCAATCCGCGACCCATGAAGACGCTGATCGGGCTCTGACCAAAGAAGGAATTGCCAGGCTTCGCGATGTACTCACTACGGTGGCCAAAGCGGGCGCCGCGCCTTCGTTGATCCTCACTAGTCCTTACTTGCGGGCTCGGCAAACGGCTGAAATCGCGAGGGAGATTTTAAAGGTTGAGCAGCCACTGGTGGAAACGCACGCGTTGACTCCGATGGCCCATCCCAGCGAGGCATGGGACGAAATCCGGCCGTTTCGCCGCGAGCCTTCGGTGCTGTTGGCAAGCCATGAACCGCTAATGGGTCAATTGCTGGGATTCTTGCTGGGGGCCGCTAATTTGCAGGTGGAGTTTAAGAAGGGGGCCATCGCTTGCGTGGAAGTGGCCTCGTTTGGACCAGCGCCCCGGGGTGTGCTGAAGTGGTTCCTCACCGCAAAGCTGAGCCGGGTATGACGCGCGCCGTTGAGTTCATTACCTTCTTTGTTGTCAGTGCCGTGCTTGGGTTGGTGGTGTATCTTTGTTTGAGTTTTCGGCCGTGAGACTGACTGGCTCGCCTCCGGCGAGCACGGGCTGGCCAGGGGGTCTGCCCGGGGTCTGCCCCACTTACACGCCTGCCGCCCTGACCTAAAAGCTGGATTTCCCAGAGTTCCCCTGAAATGGGCACGCGCCTGTTGGTGCTTTTTTCGATTGTCAAAGACCTACGAGTTGGGCTGCTTGGCGACTCCATTGTTTGGCCGGAGCTTGGCCTTCCCTCGTTATGTGTCGGGGGCGTCGGACTGCGTCGTTTTGTCGATAGCCGTTGGCGTGATTGCTTCCCAATCTGTTTCGATTGTCACTTGAGGATCGGGGCAGATAGCTTGGGCGGCCACGTTAAGCAGTGCGCCCAGCATTTGCGCGTGGCCGGCCTGATTGGCCTTATTGATTTCGACCGAGATTTGGTGACGGCCGATTTCCATTTCCGATTCGGCGACGATTATAATTGGGCGACTTACATTATTGAATATTTGCGACCTGCGTCTGTTCGTCTCTTTTAACCGCACGGGCATTCCTTTGCGGAGACGGTTGAACGCGGCCTTCCTGATTTCTGTAAGTGGGCCGTAAGTCACGAAGGCCAGGACTTTGTTAGTCAGAGCTAGTTGGCCCAACTGGCTGGTTGTCGCCGGGAGCGGAAATAAGGGCTGGGGAACCGGGTCTATTAGTGTTCTCAGTTTAGATGCGGCTTCGTCGCGAGCTTCGCCGGTGATTACTAAGATGGGCGGCTTTTCGTTAGGCATCAGCGCGAGCGCGAGCCAGTGCGACAGCTGCTGGGCCGGTTCGGGTTCGATTTCAAATAATTGCGTTAAGTAAGTGGTGAGGTCATGCTGAGGCTGCTCTGGCGCGGGGAGCGGGATGTTCTGGGTTGGCCGGAGAAAGGGGGCGTCGAAGTTATGAGTAAGTGACCAGCCCTTGCGTGTAAGTTCAATAGCCTCGAAATTTTCCTGCAGATCAATGAGGACCGTGCCGGGGCCGGACTGGGACGTGCGGAGGGGGACGGGTTGGGTCAGGTTTGAGGAGTGGGCTCGGGCATCAAGTTGACGGAGGACCGTGGCCAGCTTGTTGTTATTGGGGAATTCGGATTGTTGGCTTTCAGCGAGTTGGAACAGGAACGTGTAGAAATCTTCTGAGTAGATAGGCGTGGCGGCGCCAGAGGGAAGTGTAGCGTGGGGCTGGCCCACGGGGGAGAGGTAGAGCTGCGTGCGTTCAGCGGCGAGATTGAGAAGGGCTTGCATTTCCTGGTTTGAGAGTAGCGGAGAGCAAATGAGAGTTGGCGGCGGAAATTTTCGGGACGGGGCTGGAAGTGGCTGAAGGGGAGTGGGTTAGGAAGACGGCGTTTTTTAGAATGGCCTGTGAACGGCAAAGTTTTTGTGTCGCCAGGCCGCAGAACAGGACGTCACATTTTGTCACCCACAAGCAACGGTAATTTAATCACTTACTCTTCAGGTTTAGAGGTTGGGTGGGTTGTGATAACCTTCTTACATTCGCGGGATATCGAACAATTCACATGGAACCATCTGGGAAAACGACCGTTAATTTACTTCATCTGACTGATTTGCACTTCGGGTATGAGGATCGTAACGACACTAGCGCCCGTGGTTCGCGTCATGAGGCGTTGAGTTCCTTGATGGAAAAGCTTAAGGGGCTTGCCTGTACCGAATGGAAACCAGATTTGATTGCTATATCCGGGGACTTGTCTTGGCAAGGCAAACCTGAGGGGTATGACGAACTTGCGAAATGGTTAGAGGATGAAGTCTTCCGGATAACTGGGCTTAGCGCAAACGATTGCGTGATTTGTCCTGGCAACCATGATCTGAATAGAGGACCTGTGGTGACAAGGACACCAGAGCCCGAACAGACGGATGCCTACTTGCACCCTAACAATCTCCCGAACGTACCCAAGGCGCGGTTTGAAGCATACGAGAGGTTTGCCGAAAAGCTAGGAATACCTATGCCCGAACTCAATGGCAAACCCAATCGCCTGGTGGGGATGGTAACGCTGGGGGGAATTCAGTTCGTTTGCTTGAACTCGGCTTGGTACTGCATGGATGACGATGACGCAGGAAAGCTCTGGCTTGGGTTGCCACAGTTACTCGAAATGCGTGCGCAGTTACCCGATCCGAAAAAGTACAACGAAGCGCCTGTGACAGTGGCACTCGTTCACCATACCAAAGAGTGGTTCAATAAATGGGAACTCGACAGATGGAGAGCGGAACGGGAATCCACTTACAATCACTTGGTGGATCGTTGCCACATGATCCTATCCGGACATACGCATGATATCGAAGTAAGACCCGCAGACAAGCTGGGTAACAGAACGGCCCTATTTAAGGGC
>JANXXI010000263.1 GCA_025350695.1 Acidobacteriota bacterium | reverse complement strand
TGTCCCACCGTCAAGTTAGAAGGAGAGACGTTTTTGGTGAACACCGGAGCGATAACCGTCTTCGAAGCGGATGTGGTCTGACCGGCCAGGTCGCCGCTGCCGTTCGCCGCATTGTTCTTCAACCCGTATGGCCTTGGATGTACACCGTGATCATGCATTGTGTGTTGGGCGCCACGCTTCCGCCGGTGAGTGCAATGGTTGTGGAGCCGGACGCAGCCAAAAGTGCGCCCGCACACTGATTGGTTGGAATGGCCGTGGGAAAAATACTCAATCCGGAAGGGAGATCGTCGGTAAAGCCAACGTTTGTGAATGATGAGGCCGTTGCATTCGTAATCACAAAGGTCAACGGTGTGAAGGCGCTAAACTGCAACTTGTGACGAACCGAACTGTTTGGTGATTGTGAGCGGTTGGGCTGCTGCCGAAGCAAGTAAGAGGAATGCCAACACAAACTGACTCAGTAACGGAAGTGAGGTTGGCTAGGAACAATCACCCAAGGGAAGTAACCAATTTGGTTAGGACTGAACATTTGTGGATTTGATTCATGAAGTAGAACCGGCAACCTTCGTGGTAGGCTGCCGGTTAGTTAAGGCGGGACTACTTGCTCTTTCCAGCAGCAGCCGCGGCTGGCGGGTGTGCGGGTGCGGGAGTTTCCACTACTTCGACTCCAGGCGTTAAGCCCAGTATCTTGCGCAACTCAACATCGATCACGCCATACATGTCGCGATTTTCCTTCAAAAACTGCTTGGCGTTTTCGCGGCCTTGACCAATCCGTTCGCCGCGGAAGCTATACCAGGATCCGGACTTTTCAACCAGGTTATGTTCCACTCCGAGGTCGACCAAATCGCCTTCTTTCGAGATCCCTTCGCCGTAAACAATATCAAACTCCGCTTCGCGGAAAGGTGAGGCCACTTTGTTTTTCACGATCTTGACGCGGGTGCGATTTCCCGTCACCACGTCGCCATCTTTGATAGCAGCAATGCGCCGAATGTCCGCCCGGACGCTCGAATAAAATTTAAGCGCGCGACCGCCCGATGTGGTTTCCGGATTGCCGAACATCACTCCAATCTTTTCGCGGATCTGGTTGATGAAGATCAGGCAGGTGTTGGATTTCGATACCACGGCGGTTAGTTTCCGCATGGCTTGCGACATCAATCGAGCCTGAATACCAACGAAAGCATCGCCCATCTCGCCATCCAGCTCAGCCTTTGGAACCAGCGCCGCCACCGAATCGACAACCAAAACGTCCACGGCGCCGGAGGCGATCAGCGTATTGGTGATCTCAAGAGCTTGCTCAGCATAATCGGGCTGCGAAACCAACAGATTGTCGATGTCCACACCCAACTTGCGCGCATAGATCGGATCCAGGGCATGCTCAACGTCGATAAATGCCGCCACTCCGCCATTTTTCTGCGCCTCAGCCACTACCTGAAGCGCCACCGTGGTCTTACCCGAAGACTCAGGACCAAAAATTTCAATAATACGGCCACGCGGGAATCCGCCTACGCCCAAGGCGTAATCAAGCGAAATTGAGCCTGTAGAGATAGAGGCGATCGGCACAACATCTTTATTGCCCAACCGGACAACCGATCCTTTGCCGAATTGTTTCTCAAGCGCACCAAGCGTGGCGGCAAGCGCTTTCACTTTTTCTTTATCGTCCATTATTTGGTTATTTTCCTCGGAAAGCCGATTATACGCGATCATGGATGCCTCAACGCCTCCTTGAGCAAGTAAAGTTAGAGTTTCGCTGTTTCTTCGCCTAGCTTACCAGAGGGTAGTAAGGTTGGCAAGAGTTTTTTTGAAAAATTCAAGGCTGCGACGGTCGGTGGGTTATTGAACTTCCGCGAAGTTGATGGTGGTTTGGGACTTGTACTGGCGGAAATCGCTAAACTCCGAGACATTCCTTCTGTTTTTTTTCGCTAAACTAATTCGGCTCTCGGCACGGATGGGAAGCAGCTGATTTGCTCCGCCAACGCTCACAACTCCGTAGCGTAAGTCGACGTGGGTGCTTTGGAGCCACTCGGGATCACCGGCTTCACTAATCGCCGTGGCTTCCAGACGAAGTACCGCATCATTGCTGGCATCGGCCCAAATCCATCCCTCGAATCCCCGGACATAGACGTTCCCGTTGCTAGTGCTTTTCCATTGTGAGTTCTCCTTGAGCACGCGGAAGCGCAGCACATTCGCGGTCCTACCATCCAGCGGTTCGGTTCTTGCCCACTCAAATTCCGCCTTCTATTCCGGACGAAACACACGCGAGAACATGGATCCGAATACGCCTTCTGAACGAAACCCGCCGCGCAAATTTTCATGTCGCAGCTTACTCGGTTTCCCATTGATCGAAATCAGACGATATTTCTCCTTCCGTTCAAAGTAAGTCAATTCATCTTCGTACATGTCCAGTTGCTCCCAAGGGCCACGGTCTGAATTGGCCTGGAATCGCCGAGTCACTTGCTTACAGACGAAGTTCGGCAAATGGGAATCAAAGGAGCGGGCCGAGGCAACGATACGTTGCACCGTTCGCTCTTTTTCGGGAGGAGTTATGTCTTGAGCGAGGCCGCAAGCGGCAACGGTCAATAGCAATGGTCTATGAAATCGCATGGAGCCACATACTTCAAAACCAGTCGGCAAATCTTTATAGTTGGCGACAACATCGCGCAAACGGCGTGAGCGAACAGGACCCGCAAGTTACGATATTAATTCACTTGGGTTAATTAAGACCACACTCGGCACTTACCGGCACGGTGGATGGGGCCATCGATTGACGCACGTGCATGGTCAGATCGTGCAGCCGCTTTGGCCTAACGGATAACTTCGGCGGCCTCTACCGTTCGCTGATCCTCTTTCGTTCGAAAACGGATCGGAGCGCCAATACGGATGCCTAGTTCCTTGTCGGTTTCACCGCGATAGCCTTCAATTTCCCGCAGATTGACACCGTAGGTCTTTTGGCTATCGTTTTCAGTGACGTAGAAGATGCCGGGAATCATGCCGATACGCGAAATGGTTCCCTCGTGATTGAGGCTATTGCACAAGTTGAGAAGATCTCCCTGGAAATTGTTTTGGTCAACTCCATTGTGCACCACGCAAGTTTGCATTTCGATCATTCTCCTCCCTGTCTCTTCGTCGTAATTTGCCTTAAGCTTTAGTAGGGACACCTACATAGCCCTTTTCGTGATAAATTAGTACCGTCGGTGATTGGCACAATCGCAGTCCACGGTTATGATGGACTTTAACGAAACTGATCACGCGAAGCGGTCACAAGGAACGACTCAGACCATGCAATCCGAAGGACAGATTATCAGGATAGTACCCACCATGGGATTGGCCTATCTAGCCGAATCTTCCACTGGTAAAGTAATCGGCTTTTCTGTCAATCAGCTTAAGGGTTACGGTGGGGAAACCTTTGAGGAAATGCAGCTGGCTGCTGGCACGAAGTTCTGGTATGAGACCGATAACGCTGGGCAAGTAATTAGACTCTCTCAGAAACGGGTCGCTGCCGCAGCAGGTTCGCGTTAGGACATTGGCTCACCTCTTCCTCGATCCTAACAAGATCCCAAGCAATTGCTCGGAATGCACCGATGTCCCTCCCGCCATCCCTCAAAAAGCCAGAGAACTTAAGCATCTTCCTGATCGCAGTCTTTTACTCCCCGGCGACCTCATTTTGATTTCTCCCCAGAAGCCCAGCTTCATCCAAAGACAGATTCGAAAAGCGCAGCTGTCAGGTGGGTACAGCGAAGAAGATGCGCATTGGACCCACGCTGCTGTTTATCTGGGGTTCGACTTTAATATTTGCGAGGCCACGCGCAAGGGCGTCCATCAAGCATCGCTTCTTGACTCCTTAGACACTCACCTGGTTCGAGTCCGGCGCGACCCAACGCTTGATTCCGACACCCGATGGAAAATTGCGGTAGCGGCCGCTTTGCAGATCGGCACGAAATATGGGATTGCGAGCGCCCTTAAAATTGGGTTTCGCTCAATCAAAGGTTTGCACAACCCGCAGAAGGCGAAAACCCAATCGAGCAATGAGTTGATTTGCTCGGAACTGTACGCCGATGCATTTCTGTTCGCCACTGGCAAAACACTGCAAGATACGCAAGCAAAGGAAGTAAGTCCGGCCTTCCTCAGCTATGTCGACTACCTGGAAGATGTTCCGCTAGCGTGGCGTAAAATCCCCGGTAGGTAAAGCTGAATTGACCGCGCGTGCTATCCTTGCCCTTGCATGTCCGACTTCGATTTAGCCGCCACCGCGCGCCATGAAATGGCTGCCCAAGGTTTCAACCCTGAGTTCCCGTACGAAACCAACGCGCAACTGGCGGCCATTGCGGCCCGGCCCGCCCCCTCGCCAAGCGCTTCGGTTAAGGACCTGCGGAATCTTCCGTGGTCCTCCATCGACAACGACACATCGCGCGATCTCGATCAGATCGAATTCAGCGAACGCACTTCTGATGGGATTCGCGTGTTGGTGGGAATTGCCGATGTGGACGCCGCTGTCGATCTTCACTCGCCGATTGATGCGCACGCCGCCTCGGAAACCACTTCTGTCTACACCACCGTACTTACTTTCCCGATGCTGCCCGAGCGGCTCTCCACCGATCTTACTTCGTTGAATGAGGATGGCGGCCGCTACGCCATCGTAATCGAATACACGGTGAACGCGGACGGCTCAATGACCAAGTCCAGTATTTACAGGGCGCTGGTTGCGAATCATGCGCAGTTGACTTACAGTGCGATAGGCCCTTGGCTCGAAGGGGTCGCGCCACCTCCCCAGAAGATCACCGCGTCGCCAGAGCTTGCTGCGCAAGTGAAGATGCAGGACGAAGCCGCTTGCGCCTTGCGTAACATGCGCCACAAACTGGGAGCGCTCGACTTCGATCGAACCGAGGCTCGAGTAGTCATTGAAAATGGAAAGGTGCAATCTCTGGCGGCGCACAAGAAGAATCGAGCTGGGGATTTGATTGAAGACTTCATGATCGCAGCTAACGAAGTAATGGCCCAGTCGTTGAGTAAGTCGGGGCACCCATACATCCAACGCGTAGTGAAATCGCCTGAGCGATGGAATCGCATTGTGCAACTGGCTGCCACTTACAAGGAAGCACTGCCGGAAGACGCCGATTCAGCCGCACTCAATGCATTTTTGAAGAAGCGCAAGGCTGTGGACCCGGTGCACTATCCAGACCTATCGCTAGCCGTGATGAAGTTAATGGGACCGGGGGAATACGCGGTGACACGGCCCGGTGAAGAGTCGCCGGGACACTTCAGTTTGGCCGCGCATAGCTACTCGCACTCAACGGCGCCGAATCGCCGATATGCGGACATCGTTACTCAACGTTTGGTTAAGGCTATGCTCGCCGGGCAGCCTTCCCCGTATAGTGACGATGAGCTGGAAGCCATCGCGCGCAATTGCACGTTGAAGGAAGACGCTGCCCGAAAGGTAGAGCGAAACATGAATAAGCGCATGGCCGCGGTGGCGTTAAGCGGCAGGATTGGCGATTCATTCCATGCGGTGGTGACCGGGGTGACGCCGAAGGGAACGTTTGTGCGCGTTCTGGAACTGCCGGCCGAGGGACGGTTGATGCACGACGAACAAGGTGTGGATGTTGGGGATCAGATTCAGGTGCGACTGATGCGCGCCGATCCACAGACCGGGTTCATTGATTTCGGAAAGCAGGAAGAGCTTTCAAGATTTGAATCAATGGAGAGGCGAACGTGAGCGCGACGCTGAGACTAAGGGCTGCCCAGACTCTTCCTCGTAACTGCCTAAATCATGAACCACAGCAGCAACGGTGAATGCACGCGGCCAAAGCCGAAGGGTTCAAATATTTGCTCGGGCGCGCTGAATATGGCCGTCAGGGCGACGAACAGTCTCACGCATATGCTCACCGGCACACGCGGCCTGCCCCGTAACTACCAGATTGCCAGGCCGATACTTGCCAGCAGACCAATTACCGCCAGAAAATCAGTAACTCGAATCAGTAACTGAACGGTCGGATTTGGATAGGTTCGAAATTGGAAGAGACGGCGGACGATGCTCCAAATCGGTATGTCGAAAAACGAGGTTGGGCTATCGGCCGGCCAGCGCATTGCAACGAAGCTGAACCATCCCGCCGCAGCCTGTCAATCACCAGCGCGGCGCACAAGAAAACTCCAGTTTCGCGGGTTAGCTAGCGCGTCCAGCATCGCTAACACCCACATGCTGTGCGGCCGACCTTCTTCGGCATAGAGCAATAATCCAACGAATAGTGCGGAAAAAGCTCCATCCACCAACATGCGATCAAAGGAAGCGAGAACCCCTGGAACCAGCACAAACAGGAGCCCCCACCAAGGTGAGCGTCCGCGGCCAGCAAGTAAGCTCGCCGTCCAATAGACACCCAAAAACAGGAATAACATTTCCACTACAAAGAAGGAAGCGTCAATCCAGTTAGTCTGTCCGAACCCGACTAAGTAGGCAGTGAAAGGAACTAAGATCCGGCGCGAGCGCATTCGCGGAGCGTCAATGTACTTCGCCGCGTAGCCCTTCGAGAAAAATGGATCGTGTGCCAGATACCGGTAGAACTGCCCATCATACCCGGCGCCTTCGACCCGGTAGGTTCCAGCCTCAAGCTCTGGAGGAACGGCGAAAGCCTTGCCGGTACAGAAAACCGCTGTCCCGTTTCCCTGGCAGGCAAAACGTATTTTCGCGGAGGGCGCAGCGAGGTCGTGTTCACTTGAGCCCGTCCAATTTGAAGAGACCGCCAACTGGCGGGTCATGCCGTTCCAGATAGATTGATCGGCCGTCTGGCGATAACTGCATTAACGTAGGATGAAAATCAAGACGAGCCGCCTTGGTGGATTTGAGGGATACCGGATCCACGCGCATCAAGGCCAGATCCGAATCGTTTAGGCCGCGAGCAATGTAGTAGATCGCTTTAGCGGAGACGATAAAGTCCGGCCAAAAATGTAAGTATTGGTCGGAAACCGCCTCATCTTTGCCGCCGCTAAGTGGCATGCGGCGTAACTTAGGATAGCGGGAGTTGGTGAAGTACAAGTACTTGCCATCCGGAGATTCTTTAACTCCGAAGCTATCCTGCTTGATCACCTCCACCGGCTCGCCGCCGCTTGCCGGGATCCGCCAAATGCGGTCCTCCTTCGCCTCTTTTGCCGCGGTGGCGAAGTATAGACTCCGTCCATTGTTTGACCAACTAACAGGGAACACGATCGTTTTCGGGAGAAGCCGTTTGGCGACGCCCCCCGTTATTGGAATGCTGAACAGGTCGCCGGGCTGGGTAAGGAAGGCAATGCTTTTGCCATCGGGTGATGGTTCCTGATAGAGAATCTCGGCTTTGCTTGTGTAGGCGGGCCGGGATTTGCCCCCATCGGCGGAGGCCGTCCAAATTTCTTTCGCGGCGTTACGGGTTGAGAGAAACGTCATCGAACCGTTTGAGGTGAAGCGCAGCATGGTGTCGGTCCAGGGGATATTGCGGAATTTTTCCAGGTGGCCAGTTTCGGTGTCAAGGCGCCACAGGGCGTTGCGTGGTTGATTGAGTTCCGCAACAGCCAGCGCTCCGTTTGGCGAGAAGCGGATGGATCGGATATCGTTTTCAAGGCCCGCCGAATCGAGGTCTGGAAGGGTGCGCGGCTTGCCGGCAGCGATGCTTGCCACGCGGAACTGGTTACGCGGACCCCAGATGGAATACAGGAACTGCTTTGCTCCGGGCATCCATTCGACGTTACCAACCGCGCCGGCTTCCGTCGTCAGGAGGCGCGGTGGTCCGGTGGGTTGAAAGTTACGGCTTAAGGTTAGTAAGTAAAGCCGCGAGGCATCGCGGTAGGCTAGCGTTAGTCCGTCGGGTGTGAGGGCGGGTTGACCTCCACGGGCGGCAAGCTTGCTGACAACTTTTCCGGTCTCGACAGACATCAGGACCAGGGAGCAATCCCATTCGTCGGGCTGGTTCGGAGTATTGAATTGGCCGGTGATCAGGAAGCGGCTATCGGTGCTCCAGACGAAATCGCGACAACTTGAAGACGCTAACTTGCGTTCGGGACCACCGCTGGCCGGGGCGATGAAGATACGGTAGTCCATGCGGCCCTTGGAGCGGACGAAGGCTATGGATTTACCGTCGGGGGACCAGGCGGGGCGGAGAGCGGAGCCGTTGCCATCGGTTGCGGCGATCAGTTTTGGTGGGCCGCCCGCAACCGGGCGACGGAAGATTCCGGCTTGACCGTTGAGCGGAACCCAGTGGAATGCGATGTGTTGGCTGTCTGGCGAGAACGTGACTTCGTGCATCTCCCCGTCGAGGCCAGTGAGCGAGGTTAATAGTATCAGCGACCAGAGGAGCATTTCTATTACTCTATAATGAATGCGAATCGCCATCCTCGGCACTCGAGGAATTCCGGCCAACTATGGCGGTTTTGAAACTTTTGCTGAAGAACTGGCCAAGCGGCTGGTGAAGCGCGGGCACGAGGTTACCGTCTATTGCCGCGAACGGCCCAGCGAGCCGACTTTTCTTGGGGCAAAGCTTGTCTATCTTCCCACCATTCGTCATAAGTATTTAGACACCATTGCGCACACGGCGGTTTCCACGATTCACCTCATTTTCCATCCGGTGGATGTGGCGCTGTATTGCAATGCGGCGAACGCCATCTTTACTTGGATGCCACGTGTGGTTGGGACGCGGGTGGCGCTGAATGTGGACGGCCTTGAACGGAATCGGAAGAAGTGGAATCAACTGGCGAAGAAGTGGTACCTGCTTTCTGAGTGGCTGGCGACGTTCCTGCCAAATGAGACTGTGACCGATGCGGCGGCGATTGAAACGTACTATATGGAACAGTATGGGCGGCGGTCGACCTTTATTCCGTATGGGGCGGAAATGGGGAAGCTGGAATCGACTGAGGTACTGGATAAGCTGGGGCTGGAACGGGGGCGCTACTTCTTCTACGTCAGCCGGCTGGAGCCGGAGAACAATGCGTTGCTGGTGCGGGAGACGTTTGAGCAGGTCTCAACCGATATGAAGTTGGCGCTGGTGGGGGATGCACCGTATGCCCATGATTACATCGAGCAGGTTCGGGCGACAAGCGATCCTCGGATTGTGATCCCTGGGGCGATTTACGGGCAAGGGTATAAAGAGTTGGGGTCACACTGCTTTGCCTACATTCATGCGACGGAAGTGGGTGGGACGCATCCAGCGTTGATTGAGGCCATGGGACGAGGAGCGCTGGTTCTCTATCTGGATACGGTGGAAAACCGGGAAGTTGCCGGCGATGCGGGGATTCCGTTCGAGGCCTTTGAGTTAGCGGAGAAGATGCACGATGTGCTGGCGATGAGTAATGCGGAACGCGACCAACTGCGCCGCGCGGCGGTGGAGCGGGTGCGCGCGCGGTACAGTTGGGACGCTGTGACGGATCAATACGAGCAGCTATTTAAGAGCCTTATCCGTTAAGCGCTTTGTGCATGGCGGCGTTGAGGGTAGATAGTCCAGCGGCGACATCTTTTCCTAAGTGGATTCGCAGCGCCCTCCGTTTGTTTTCGGCCAGCACGGCAAAATCACCACGAGCTTGGGCGGCCTTCACCGTTCCGAAAGTGTAAGTCTGACCCGGGACTTTCAGTTCGACTGCGTCGTCGCAAGTGACTTGGAGGAAGACGCCAGTGTTGGGTCCGCCTTTGTAGCCTTGACCGGTAGAGTGCAGGAAGCGCGGCCCGAAACCGAGACAAGTGGCTACTGTGCGGCTGTCGCGGATGAAGAGGCGAATCTGCTGCAGAGCCGCTTCGTTCGATTCGTTCATCTCGATGTAGCCGAGTAGAGCGACGTAATCATGCTGTTTAATCCGGTTCAAATGGGCTCTTAGGTAGCCGGTTAGATCACTGTGCGCGCCGAGATCGGCGGCATTGGCCGCGTCGGTAAATAGCTTGACGCCTTCGCCTGAATAGATTGGTTCTTCGGCCGGCAGCGATCCGGTCTTTTCGTATTCGTCGGTGAGCTTGCGAGTGGCGATCTTGCTGGCCTCGACGTCTGGCTGGTCGAAGGGGTTGATGCCGAGCACCGCGCCGGCGACGGCGGTGGCGATTTCCCAGCGGAAGAATTCCTGGCCGATGGAGTAGATATCGCGCACGTTGATGCGGATGACCGGATGGCCTGCCGCTTCGAGGACAGTAAGGTAGCCGTCTTGGGTCGCATCCGGCGCGGTTTCGAGCCGCAGGTAAGCGAAGAAGCGGTCGTTGCCGTAATGATCCGCTGGGGCCAATGGTTCACGATCTACCGGGATGATGCCCTTGCCCAATTTACCGGTAGATTCGGCGATCAACTGTTCGAGCCAGGCACCGAGATCGGAGATGCCTGGTGAGGCGACGATTGTGATCTTGTCCCGTCCGTTGTTAGCGAGCACGCCCATCGCGAGGCCGAGAGTGACACCTGGATTCTTTTCAAGCGGGAGGCATGGCGTGCAGGCTACGGCCATGGCATCGGCTTTCTGAAGGAACTGGTTAACGTCGAGCCCCATGGCGGCAGCGGGAACCATTCCGAAATTGGAAAGTGCCGAGTAGCGCCCACCTATTTCGTGTACGCCCGGAAAGATGCGCCAGAACCTGTCGGCTTGGGCGATCTTTTCCATCTGCTTGCCTGGGTCGGTGACGGTGACGAAATGGCTGCCTACTTTATCGGCGCCGACAGCTTCCTTTATCCGCTCGAAGAAGTATTGCTTGAAGATGTTCGGTTCCAGCGTGGAGCCCGATTTGGTGCTAACAATGCAAAGCGTTTTCGCCAAGTCCACTTTACCGGCGAAGGCTTGCACCTGGGCTGGATCGGTTGAATCGAGCACGTGGATTTCCGGGAAACCCTCCTGCTTGCTGAAGGTGAGCTTCAGGACTTCAGGACAGAGGCTGCTACCCCCCATGCCTAGTAGCAGGATGTGGCTGAATCCGCCGGCTTTTACGGCAGCCTGGAAATCGAGCAATGTGTCGATGTTCTGAAGCTGTTGTTCGGTAATAGTGAGCCAGGCGAGCCACTTGTTTTCGTCGGCTCCGGTCCATAGAGATGCGTCCTTATCCCACAGGCGATGGATGTTGCCGCGAACTTTCCAAGCGTTCAGAGTTGAGTCAATTTGAGCTTGGTAAACATTGGCTACTTTGACCGACTGCGTGTTGAGTTCAAGGTTGGCGGAGAGGCGGCAACGCTGGTTAACCGCGTTCAGCAGCTTATCGAACGCATCGGCAAAAAGCTTCACGCCATTGGTGACCAGGTCGGCGGTGACCTTGTCGAAATCGACGCCGTGGGAGGCGATAGCCTTCATGGTGACTTCAGCCCCAGCCAAATCGTCTTCGAGCGTCAACTTGGCCACGCCGTGATCGCGAAAGGCCTCGAAGGTGGCGGGTGGAATGGTGTTGACCGTATTTGGGCCAATAAGCGAATCGATATAAAGAACGTCGGAATACTTTGGATCTTTAACGCCAGTCGACGCCCACAGAACACGTTGCGGTTGTGGACTTAGATGCTCGATGGCCTTCCACCGGGAACTAGAGAAGATGCGTTTGTAAGCGGCATAAGCGAGCTTGGCGTTGGCGATGGCGGTTTTGCCGCGGAGGTCTTCGGGAACCTTCGGGTCCACTACGGCATCGATGCGACTGACGAAAAAGCTGGCGACGCTGGCAATTTGGCTGATCGAGCTGCCGGTAGCTGCCCGACGTTCGAGACCAGCAATGAAAGCCCAGGCTACGGCTTCATACGCTTGGCAGGAGAACAGCAGGGTTACGTTGACATTGATGCCTTCGGAAATCACCTGCTCAATGGCGGGAAGACCTTCGAGCGTACCCGGAATCTTGATCATGAGATTGGGGCGCGCGACTGCGGCCCACAGGCGGCGAGCGTCACGGATAGAAGCTTCGGTATCGTGCGCCAGAAAGGGACTGACCTCAAGGCTGACGAAGCCGTCCTTGCCACCAGTTCGGTCATACACCGGACGTATCGCGTCGGCCGCGCCTTGGATGTCCACAATAGCGATGCGCTCGTACATATCCATCGGGGTGAGCGACGGATCGCGCCGCATCTCAGCCAGCACGCCGGCATATTCGTCGCTGCCGCCGATGGCCTTTTCAAAGATAGCGGGGTTTGATGTGAGGCCGCCAAGGCCGTCCTCTTCGACCATACGCTTCAGTTCGCCGCTGGTGATGAGGCTGCGCTTGATGTAATCGAGCCATGGGGATTGTCCGAGAGTAGAGAGCTGTTTTAATGGGTTCATGCTTATTGTTGTGGGGGCTACCCCTACTAAGTTTACTGTTTCTACCATGCCGAAATACGCACCTATATTCCTTATCGGGTGTTTGCGGGGAGAACGTTAGGCGAACCAAACCTTTTACGACTGCTGGACGACATTTAAACTTATGGAAGCGCGAGGTCGGGCTGGACGAACTTCACAGATGCCGGATTACACTTGTGCCGCACACAGTTGCGTGCCTTTTCGAAGCGGGCTGCTTTGCGATTTAACTCGTGGGCTGCTTGCCAAAGCAGCTTGCCTCGTTTGCCAGGCTGGCGACGCCGGTTTCCCATCTGACGCCGCCTTTTCGAGTGATTCCACGCTAACAACCCCGCATTTCGATAACGACTAACAACTCAAGTCGACCCGTTCTCCATAACGGAGGACGGTTTTGGTTTGGGGAGCATTCCGGGCCCGGATATTCTCTCTGATTTAAGGGCGCTCGGGCATTTGACAACATATATACGTTGCGATACATTTCAATCGTGGCGGCGGAATTGAGTTCGAATGGGATGACGACAATGTCAAACACCTGGCGGCCCATCGAGTAACGATTGGCGAATTCGAGCAGGTGATGAATAACGATCCGTTGGATGTGGATTTCGACGTGATTGATAACGAGCCGCGGTACCGTTCCGTCGGCCTCGCTTGTTGTCGGTGGGATGGACGCTTCGGAACGGCAAGCTTCGGGCCGTAACCGCGTTTCCGGCTGGCGTCTCAGACAGAAAAGCATTTCTAGCGAGGGTCCAATGAAGATTCCAAATCAGCGCATCGTACCGAAATTTCCTACTGAGGCGGAAGAAGCCGAATGGTGGTACAAGAACCGTGAAGTCCACGGCAAGCTGCTTCTAGCGGCCGTCAAGAGCGGAGAAGCACAGATATTGACAAAGGAGAAGTTGCTGGCGCGGATCGAGGCATCGAAGAAGCAGCCCGCGCCGGTGGTTGCCCTGCGGATTCCCCATGCGGATCTGGCGTTGGCCCGAAAGCAGGCCGAGCAGAAAGGACTGCCTTACCAGACCTATATCAAATCGTTGCTGCATGAGACGCTCGTTGAGCGCGAGAAGCGGAAGGCCGGGTAGGTGGGTCCGCGCTTTGTCCAACCGATTCGTTAGTGCGGGAACTCCGTGCGAAATCCGCTATGGATGGTGTAGGTCGCGCTAAGAGTCTCCTGCGCGCCTAGCCAACGATAACCAGGAACGCCGAACATGCTGCCGCGCTCAATCATCTGCCGGCGCGATTCGGGTATGGGCGAGACGCCGAATTCGATGCCGCGGGTGATGGTTTTCCCGTTCCATGGCGTGTGCGTGCGACCGCAGTTTTCCTCCCATATGCCGCACCAGGGGAAGTCCGCGCGCTTCCATTCATAGCGGATCCAACTTTTAGAAGCGGGGCTCCACATCTCGAAGTATGACGTGTCCAGGGCGGGATTCATCAAGTGGGCAGTGTAGCCGCCGGAGACTTCATACGGCGGATAGATGCGCAGGTCAACGATGCCACCGTTCTTGTGGGGAACCATTGGCCACTCGAATTCGGCTCCGGTTTTTTGATAGCCCTTGCCGTTTGTGAAATCCGATTCAATGACCTTCGATTTGGTGGCAGTGAGTTTCAGGCGCGTGCGGCCACGTTCGATGAAGGGTGGGCCGAAGGTAACGTGCTGGGTCCAGCCAATGGGGCGGTCGAAGCTGGCGAGGCTCCTGACGGTTTCGGTGACGCGGACGGAGGGGCCGTTCAGTTCAAGGATGCGTTCAAAGTCGATCAACGCTAGGGGAAAGTAAGCGCACTGGGTCATGCGGGCGCCATTGTCTTCAAGCGTGTAGGGCACAATGGAGCCTTCGCCGTGAACAGGCACTCCAGCGGCGGTTTCGCGTTCTGACGGGCCGCCGAAAATGTCCAGGCACAGGTTCTGGCCGCTGAGGCCGGCAAGGAGTTTGCTTTCGGCGTCGTTACCGTAATCAGGGTGCTTGGCGGGATTCCAAGTGGAGGGTTCGATGGAGGGCCACGGCGGAATCCAGAGCGGGTTGACGTTGGTGGATTTGTTGAGAAGCTCGGCAATGTGGCCGCCTTCAGTAAGGACGGTTACGCGGAGGTGCTCGTTTTCAATTTGGTGAGCTTGGCGGTTGTTGAAAATGGCTTTGGGCATGGAGTAGGAAACTTGTATTATATGTTGGCCAGAGGCGCCTACAGTGAGGCCCCGTGACGCTCCACATCGAACCGCGCCCGAGTCACGACCGCCAATAAAACGGCCGCGCCAATCGCCACCAGCATCATCCACACCATCATCGTGCTGAAGCCGATCGTGTGCTTCCACACCCCAGCCATGTATATCATTCCGCCCGAGGCGATCCCGCCGATGCCGTTCAACACGCCGCCCGCCAGGCCGCGATGCGTATCGCCCACCAATTCATAAGCTGCCGCAAACGAGTTAGCCGCCAGCAATCCGCCGAACAGTCCGAAGCCCGCCGAACAAACACGCGCCATCTCCAGCGTCGAAGCCGAAAATGTCAGATACGCGAATGGCGCGCACAGCAACACACCCGCTGCCGCCACATAGAGCCGAGCGGCGCGCCAACGCAAACGTAACCGGTCCGCCAACCATCCGCCGGTCAGGATTCCCACGATCGCCGCTGACTGCACAAACACGGTCCCGTTCCATCCGCTTGACGTCATCGACAGCCCGAACCGCTCCTGCAAAAACGTTGGGAACCAGGCGAAGAAGATCCACTGCATGGCGCAAAACGCGGCGAAGGTCAATGACAAGGCGCCATAACACCACGAAGACCCCAATCGGCCGGGCTCTTCCACGCGCGCCGGAGCCATGGGGCCTGCACCAATGCCGTGCACGCCCAACCACAAAATCGCGGAATAAGAAATTCCAGCAACTGCCGCCACCGTAAACGCCTGCCGCCATCCGATATTATCCGCGGCCCAGCCGCCAAACCAACCGCCCGCAACTACGCCTACTAACTGCGCCGATTGATGTATGCTCAATGCGCGCGACCGCGCTGATTCCGGATAGTGGCTGGCAATCATCGCCAGCGCCGTCGGAAAGTAGAGGGATTCGGTGATGCCCATCACACCGCGCCACGCCAGAAACTCGCCCTGCGACCTCGCCATGCCACAGCCAAGCGTCGCCACGCTCCACAAAACAAGGCTGGCCACTACCAACATATCGCGTCGCCAAATGTCCGCCAGCCGCCCCGCCAGCGGCATCCCCAACGTGTAGACCCACAGGAACACGGTTCCGATCAGCCCCAGCCGCGCGCCCGTGAATCCCAGATCGCGTTCCAAGGCAGGGAATATCGAATAGACCATCTGCCGGTCCACATAGTTCAGTGCGAAGGCCACCCACAGGAATGCCACTAATCTCATCTAGAAAGTCCGGAAGTGCTTATCCCAGAAAACTCCCGCAGCTTATCGAGGTTGATGTCGATCCCCAGCCCCGGCCGTTCGGGAATCGCCAACATACCGTCGGCGTCAAGCTTGAAAGGCGTCGCCGCCAATTCATCAATGAAGGGAGAACCAGTAAGATACTCCACTAAGTCGGTATCGGAAAAAGCGCTGGCCATTTGTAAGTCGGAAGCAAGCCCTACGCAGGTATTCCAGCCGTGTGGAATGAACCTTATGCCGTGCTCCCGGGCCATCCAAGCAATCCGCCGCTGTTCGCTCAAGCCCCCGCACTTAGTAACATCAGGTTGTACGATATCGAATGCGCCACCTTCGAGCCAAGGGGCAAACGATTGGCGCCGCGTCAACACCTCGCCACCGGCGATAGTCACCTTTGCGGCCCGTCGTAGAGCAATGAAATCTTCGAGCGCATCGGGATGCAGCGCTTCCTCGAACCAGAAGACGTTGTAATCCAGCAGCATCTCCGCCGTACGCAGCGCCCACTTAAAATCACCCGGCCAAAACGCATCGCTGCCGCCGGCGTCCACCATCAGCATTGCCTCTTCGCCGACAGTTTCCCGCGCTGCGCGCACGATGGCTTCGTCGTTCGAGAAACTAGCGCGGCGACCGAACGGCCCCCAACCAATTTTGAACGCTCGAAACCCCTGCGCCTTGACCGGCCGCAGCTCATCGGCCATGCGCTTGGGCTCATGCATTAATAACGAAGCATAAGGCCGCACCCGATCGCGATACCGCCCGCCCAGCAACCGTCCCACGGGTTGCCCGCAAACTTTTCCGAACACATCCCACAGCGCCAAATCAATGCCGCTGATCGTATTAGTGATGGCTCCACCGCGCCCCAACCAAAACGTGTTCTGATGCAGTTTTTCTGAAACGCGTTCCGGTTCCAGCGCATTCTCTCCAATCAACAGCGACCGCAGCACGCTGAGCGATCCATTCACTAACCCTTCGGAAGTGAACACAGAGCCCCAACCCACGCCCGCATCGGTCAGCACAGCGATGATTGTATGCACGCAATCGTCGGGGCGCAATTCGTTCGACCAGCCACCCTCAGGAGTTTTCCCGCGAAGCCCAAAGGCCCGCACGTCAAGTATCTTCATCAGGGTCTAGCATACTCTTTTTTGGAGGGCCCTCACGAAATGAGCCGGAGATTATACCGTCGTCCGTGTCGTTCCAGGGAGGCCGAGTCTTGTCTCATGCAAGATGAGCCTGGAGGAAAGGTCGATTCTCACACAAGATGAGCCTGAAGGGGCGAAAAGTGTTGGAAGCTGGGGATTGACAATAAGCATGAAGGGTGGAGAGAAGCTGAGCTTGGAACAAATCCAAGCGATGCTGAAAGCGACGGTGGAAGTACGGTTTGCCGGACATGGCCGGACAGAAAAGTATGGCTGGATCGAGGCAACGCTGAATGAACAGGGGTACCGGAAACAAGACCGGAAAGGAAAAGGAACCCTGCGGGAATACATCCAAAAGATGACCGGGTTGAGTAAGGCGCAGGTAACCCGCTTGATCGCCAAACACGCCCCCAGTGGAGAGGTAAGAGAAAAGGAATATCGGCGGCACATCTTCCCTCGCACTTACAGCCGAGGAGATATTGAGTTACTAGCGGGAGTGGATGAAGCACATGACACCTTGAATGGATCGGCCACTAACCCGCATTTCTCACCAACCACTAGCAAAAAGTTCGATTCAAGAAGTGGTTTCGCCCAGTTCGGAGTGGTTGCTATGTCTAAGGGTTGCGCCATCGATTGGTTCGAGCATCTTAATTATGGCACTGCCTTGGTTGCTGGTGAAGAAATGTCGAGCCTCAGGCAGCTTCATCAATTTGTGAAAGAAGGCATCATCCAAGCCATAACCATTGAAGGTCTGGTGAATTGGAAGCCATTCTTAAGGCTCAAGCCCATGAACAGGGTGCCCATCGATTGGTTCTTCAACGCATCGCTACCAGTCTGTCACTTGCTTAAGAAGTCATGCCACAAATTACCAAGCAGCACACGCCACACAACCCGCGGATGCATCACGCTTTGGGGCGGTGCCAGCAGATTCGCCACCGCGTGGAACGCCAGAGCCGGAACCGGATCGTGATGCGCCGCCTTGTGCAACTTACCCATATACCAATTGATGAAACTCACGCCAGCATTACGTGGCCCCGTAGTTTCCGGCATTCTCAAATCGTTACCCACGGCAATGCTCCAAGGCGTATCAATCACTTTGGCAGCAGCCGTAAAGAATCGTCGCGCCAGATTAGTTGTGCCCGCAGCCAGGCATTCGGAAAGCACTCCAGCCTCCAGCGCTGCCACAGACATGCCTTGCCCATAGATCGGATTGAAGCTGCAAATCGCATCACCAAATACAAGGAAGCCTTCCGGAAAGAGCTTCAGCTTTTCATACCGATGCCTCACGCTAGCTGGAAATTTCGTTACCTGCGGATCACTCACCGGTTCAGCATTGCGGATGGCCTCATAAATATCCGGGGCCGGCAACGACTTTGCATATTCCAGAAACCCAGGCAAATCAGAAGGCGCATTCACCCCAAAGTACGACATCAAAGTCACAGTCCAACGATCACCTTCCTGCGCCAGCATCACACCGCCGCGCTTACCTTCCGGTGTTGACGGCAGTATGATCGCCAAGTCGCCATTCAGATCCGTTGCATGCCGGCGAAACAGGCGAGTCGTATAACCCAACGCCATTTCCACGCGCTCCACCTCAGCCGCCGGATACCCCAATTCCGTCAGCCAATTCGCAACATGACCCGATCTTCCCGCACAGCCAACTACAAAATCCGCAGCAACCACATCGCCGCTCGCCAATCGCAACCCGGACACCTTGCCGTCCGCAAAGACAAGCCCCGCAGCATCACAATTTTCCAACACAGCAACATTGGGCAAAGCAAATAGGTACTTCCGCACCATCCCTTCCAGTAGCGGACGGCTGAGCAGCAAACCATCAAATCCACTCTTCGGCCTACAGTGCGTGCCGCCTTCAAAAATCCACCGCGTATCAGCAAGAACATCTCCCGGTATCGCTCCGGCAGCCATCAACTCTGCGCCAATGCCAGGAAAAAATCTCTCGAGCATACGCCGTCCGCTTGCCAGCAGCCCATGCGTGTGACGGCTTTGTGGAACTCCTTTGCGATGCTCGCCAATTGCCGGAAAAGTGTCGCGATCCACAATCGTGACGCGGTCATAATAGTCGGTCAACGCTCGGGCCGCCACCAAACCACCCATACTTCCACCAACGACGATCGCATGCTTTGTTGCCATTTCATCTACTCCACCTAACCCGCATTACTCACCAACCACTAGCAAAAAGCCGTTCTCTATGGCATAACTGAGTTTACACACAAGCAGTTAGCGCCAAAAGGAAAACGGCTTTCGCTATGACAGAGTGTATCCAATCTAGATTCGGATTTGAAGCGTGCGGCAAGCGGGAAATCGTAGCCCAATTCGATGGAGGCACGATCAGCTCCGATGGCGGTGCGTTACTGCTGCGTCAAACTGAGAAGCGCTTAAATCTGATAAGACGGCTAGCGCAATGCTTCCTCGACGGCCGTGACCAAACACACGTAGAACATTCCATTGAGGAAATGCTTTCGCAACGAATCTACGGTTTGGCTCTGGGCTACGAAGACATCAACGACCACGAGCAACTGCGCAACGATCCGCTGTTCGGAGTTCTTGCCGGCCAGGAAGAAGCAGGTAAGGCGTTGGCGGGCAAGAGCACCTTGAACCGCTTTGAACTGGGCTCCGGGATTCCAGGCCGCTACAAGAAAATCACATTCTGGAAAGAATCGGTGGATGAACTTCTGGTGAAGGTGTACCTGGAATCGCTCGGCACCGCTCCCAGCGAACCAATCATTCTGGACGTGGACACCACAGACCTACCGTTACATGGAAAACAGGAAGGACGATTCTTCCATGGTTACTACGACAGCTACTGCTATCTGCCGTTGTACATTTTCGCCGGGGATCATCTTTTATGTGTGCGCTTGCGTGAAGCCGATCGCGATGCTTCGTTCGGTACATTAGAAGAACTACAACGGATCATTGCGCAGATACGGGCAACGTGGCCAGCAGTGAAACTCATTGTGCGTGGCGATTCCGGTTTTTGCCGTAATGCGTTGATGAGTTGGTGCGAAGACAATAGAGTGGACTATGTATTCGGCTTTGCCCGCAACAAACGGCTACGGAAAATCATCGGAGCCCAGATGCATCAAGCAACCGAGCAATGGGCGCAAACAGCGAAACCCGCGCGCGTGTTTTCTGAGTTCGAGTATCAGACCAAGAAGACAAAGAAAGGTGGCTGGGACAAACCTCGGCGAGTGATTGCCAAGGCCGAGCATATTGATGGCAAGGAAAATCCTTGCTTCATTGTGACTTCACTTGGGAGCAATGAACAGGCCCCACAAACATTGTATGAGGATCTATATTGCGCGCGAGGCGATATGGAGAACCGCATCAAGGAGCAATTTAGTTTGTTTGCTGACCGGGTTAGTACCGAGACGATGCGGTCCAATCAGATGAGAGTTTATCTGTCGGCGATGGCCTATGTTTTGGTGAGCTCATTGAGGCGTGTGGGGTTGAAGGGTACTGACTTGGAGCAGGCACAGGTATCCACGATTCGGCTGAAGCTGCTGAAGATAGGTGCCCAGATTCGGGTTACGGCGCGCAAAATATGGATTTCGATGGCTTCCAGTTATCCATGGAAGGACCTCTATCAACAGGTGTGGTTGAACCTGAGTAGCTGACAAGGCCAGCAAGAGGGTGACGAATAATTTAGATGGCCTGCGCCGAACCACTCGGCTGGACGGAGTACGTCTGCACGAGCGTTATGAGGCTCAAGGTGCACTTGAAAACGGAAATGACGCGCGGCAAGCGGACAAATCAAGACTCAGATTTTCACCTTTTGGGTTGGATCGCCCCAATCCACCTTTTTGTCCCTGCCGCGCTAAGAACTTGAGTCAAAATTCGTCCGTTCAAAAGGCTGGTGAGATATGCGGGCTAAGAAAGTAATGAAACGGGAAGTGAATGAGTACGGAAAGGTGGAATATGAGAATCTGTCAGGGATCTCGGTTGCGCATCTTTACCGGTTGAGGCAAAGCAAACCGTACCGGCAAAAGCGAGTGAACATAACCAAGACAAAGGCAACGGCGACAGCCATAGGTCAGCGGCGGTGTCCGGAGCCCAATGGCCGACCAGGATACCTGCGAGTGGACACGGTCCATCAAGGGGATCAGGATGGAGTCAAAGGGGTATATCACATCAATGCGGTTGACCAAGTAACGCAATGGGAAGTGATCGTGTGTGTGCCGCGGATATCGGAAGAGTACGTGAAACCGGCCCTACTGGCCCTGTTGAAGCAATTTCCCTTTCAGATCCATGGCTTTCATTCTGACAATGGGAGCGAGTTCATTAACCGCATGGTGGGGGATCTGTTGGAGAAACTGCTAATCGAACAAACCAAGAGCAGGCCACGGCGGTCCAATGATAACGGCTTGGTGGAGTCCAAGAACGGAGCGGTGATACGCAAGCACATGGGATATACCTACATTGCGGCGGAGAACGCGCCGAAAGTGGAGCGGTTTTACCTGAGCCATTTCAATAACTATGTCAACTTTCATCGGCCATGCGGTCAAGTCAAGATTGTCAC
>JANXXI010000200.1 GCA_025350695.1 Acidobacteriota bacterium | reverse complement strand
TGGGCGCGATGGGCGAATTCCCCACGCACAAGCCAGGGTTCGCCTTCGGGCTTAGCGGCGACGTAGCGGCCCTGAATACGGTTCACCTTTTTGATCATGGGGAAGCCGTCGTCCATGCCGTCGTACTCGTGGCAGTACTTGCATTTGTTCTCAAACAGGTACTGTTCCGATTTCTTCGCCGCCTTTGCAATCCATGCCGCGGTGCTCGGCTCAGTCGTCATTTCGCGATCCAGACTCTGCATGGCGAGGGAAGGATTTTCCGCCGCAAGCTGCTGATAGGTTTCTAAAATGTGTTGGTGGATCTTGGCCGCATCCTTAGTGTGCGGCGCCGGTGGGGCTTGGGCCGTGAGACCTGGCAATAGAAATTCCAGTTCGCGTTTGTGGCAATCCTTACAGTTCGCCTCGAAGGTGACGGGCTCAAGGCCGCCAGTGGCGGCGTTTGCCGAAGTGGTGTGGCATTCGGTGCATTTCATAGGCAGCTTCATGCCACGAATTGTTTTAGGATCTTTAGGCATGTGCGCGGCATGGTTCAGTTTCAAGGGGCGATTGTCGGTCAAACCAGGCTCAGGGAAATTCGGATGCTTGCCTTCCTTGAAGGCGCTGATTGAAACATTCTTCAGATGTATGTCTGTGCCGTTCTCGTTGAGCGAGGCATGGCAAGTGGTGCAGTTTTTGCTGGAGACTTCCTTTAAGTTGGTTGAGCCCTTGTGTTCCAAATGGCATGTGGCGCAACGAATCTCGCGGCTCTGCTTGCCCGTGTCGACCAGTTTTGCAGGATGCGAGGGGCCGTCGTGACATTGAATACAACTTGTGTCGGCTACGCTCGAAAACGCCTTGGCGTGGCATAGTTGGCAGTTTTGTTCAAAAATAGCGTGCGGCTTCGATACGGGGCCGTTGGAGAAAACCTTGTCGAGCGGGCCAATGCCTGCTAGAAACGGAATGGCCGCGACTGCTGCCACCAGCGGAGCGATCCAGGTGAGTTTCTTGCGCAGGTCGATGAAGCGGTTCGGCTTTTCGAGATAGCGCAGGTCCAGCCGCTGGGCCGTGCCCTTAGTGTCGATGATTCGCGACTCGTACGGTATCGGTTTTTCTTCCTTGGACATATTAGTAGCGAAGCGACACCACCGCATGAATCAAAGTTAGAACCAGAAAGGCCATGGAGAGCGGCACGTGCAGATAGAGCCATCCATGCAGTAAATGATGAAGCCGGGCTTGCACGCCGAGTTGCCGCCGCTCTTCGCAAATCGATTCGAGGTCGTTCAAGACCGAGTGCGAAGCGACCGGCATTATGGTGCGCAGGAAATTGAAGTAGGCGCGAACGGATTGCTCCGTCTGGAACAGCTTTCCGGAAAGCGGCTGTGGCTTTTGAAATAAGTAGGGGCGGATTTCCTGCAGGTAGTGGGAGCGCAGAATGCCGGCGCCTTCGTCGCCCACATCGATCTGCCTGGTCTTCCTGCGCTGCTCGACAAAGACGGCTAACTTTTCGGCGGCTCCGGCCTTTTGTGACGGATCGAAATACTGCTTCACGCCGCCGGCGCGTTGGAACTCGACATCGGTTTCTTCGACGCCAAGATCGGCCGTGACGAATTCCGTGCGCTCATCAGCTTCGCGCCGCAGTTCGATAATTGCGTGGGGGATTTGGGCGTAAATCGTTTCGCGCCGCACCAGTTCCATCATGCGCGTGGGGATGTAATTTTGGAGAGCCACGCCCACCACTCCGCTGATGGTGATGATGGCGAACAGCCACATGAGCAGGCTGGCGAGGCCTCGGCCCCAGTGGAAACCGGAATGGAACAGAATCAACATGAAGCTGAGCAAACCCAACCACACATGGGCGCGAAGCCACAGGCTGACACGGCCAACCGGTGATGCCGGGTACTTTTTTCGCAGACTAAGCAGGCATTCAAAGATTATGACGCCAGTGCCTGCAAAGCCGAAGACCAAACCCATCGCCGAACCCGCGCGCGGGCCGTTGGCGGACATTACGGCATACACGAGGTAAACCGCCGTTGAAGCCATGGCGATGGCCGTGGTGGCGTAAATCCAATGCAACTGGCCGCGGTCGACGATCATTGGATTTGCCCCGACTGGAATTCCAGTTTGACCTCACCGAATTCGATCAAATCCCCGGAGCGCAGTTCGATTTCCGTCACTTGATTGCCGTTTACGAAGGTTCCGTTGGTGGAGCCATTGTCGGTTAGGGTGAAGCGCTTGTTGTCCATGACGATACGGCAATGGTTGCGCGAAAGCTGCGTGTCGCCGGCGAAGCGGTAATCGTTTTCAGCGCCTCTGCCAAAGGTTGTGGCAGGGATGCGCAACTGCAAGGTAGAGCCAGGCCGAGGGCCTTCTACCATTTTCAATTGCGGCAATAACGGCATCAGATCGCTGGCGTTGGAATAGATGCGCGTTTCCATGTTGCCTCCGCCGGGTGTTGCGATGGCTTCGGCCGGGGCTTGCTGGGCGATGGATGCGGGTAGGTTCGGAACAGCAAGTTGCAGTCCGGCCAATTCCTGGGCGAAGAAGGATTTCGGCTCAACGCGTAAAGCCGCATCGTGCGGGCAGGCGCGCACGCAATTGGGTTCGGCGTATTCGGTGCAAAGATCGCAGACGACGGCTTTGGGTTTAGGTTCGGCCTTTTGCCCTTTGACCCCTTGGTTCACCAGTTCGACCACGTTGATGTTGCCATACGGGCAATCGTTGGCGCAATTGCCGCAGCCGATGCACCAATCTTCAATCACGATGTCGAGCGACTCTTTACGGCGGATGGACCCTACCGGGCAGCGGGTCATGCAGAGAGGATCCATGCAGGCGCGGCAGCTGGTGGGCGCAAGGTACTTGTCGAAGCGCAGGCCGTCGCGGATGAGGCGGGTTACCGAATCGGTGTGCGTTGAAACGCAGGCCTTTACGCATTCATCACAGCGGGTGCATTTTGTCAGGTCAATCAGCAGCAGGTTCTGGCCCTGCATCAGTTCCTGTTTTAAGAAGTCGTTGAGGGAAACTGTTTGGACGCGGTTCAATAACTGCATGTCCATCTGCCGGCGGGCGCGCGCTACTTCGGTGATGGAGGCGTTGACGGATGGGAATTCCGCCAGCATTGCGGCGAAGTCGCCGGCCTTGATCTTGACGAGTTGCACGAAGTCCATGGAAGTGCAAGTGGCGGTGCGCTTGCCGGTGAGAAACGGGTCTTCGAGGATCTCGAACGTTGTGTTGCCAACGACGAAAGTCTCACCGGGCGAGATCAAGAAACGGTCGGCCGGTTTCATGCGGAACAGGATGGGGTTCTTGCCGGAAGACAGGTGGGTGACCCGGACTTGACGGCCTTCGGCGGCCATTTGAAAATGCTCGCGGGAAATGTAGTCGTCCCAACTGACGGCGAATCCTCGTTCGCCATCGGGGGCACGGCCGCAAGTGAGAGGTTCGGAGGTCAGGGCGCCTTCGGCAGTTTGGCCTGGTTCAATTCCTTTGGCGCGGACGCGGAAGACCGGCGGCAGCAGGCCCATCTCGCCAAAGTAAGATCCGCGGGAAAGATAGGTGAGCACGAATTCACCGCCAGGGAAATCCTGTGCCACTTTCACGAACCCGAGACGGACGAGGTAAAACGCGTCGGCCACATCGCCTTGCTTGCAGATCACTTGGCCGGGGACGACGTCGACCAGTTCCACGCGGTCGCGTAGTTTGTCGAGGAAGTCCTGGCTGACGTCGCGGAATACGGGGACCGATCGGAAGTGCGCGTCGAGGGCGCGGGTGCGGTAGTTCTTGTTCAGCTTGTCCTTGAAGGCAGGCGCGTTGTAGAGGACGTTGTTCAAAATGTTGGGGAGCATTTCCAGCATTTCAACGTCGGTTTTCGCACGGACGGTGGCTGAGCGCGGGTAGAATTTGGGGCGCTTGAGGCGGTCCTGTTTTAAGGCGGCGAGGGCAGCCAGTTCGCCGATCAACTCCCCGGGGCCGATGGTGGCGATAGGGTTGTCCATGGGAAGGTCGACGGACGCATCGATCGGAATGTGCGAACGCACGGCGCGGCCTTTTTCGTTGCGCTCTGGAATGCCCTTCAGGTAACTGGTGATTTTGGTGATGCCTTGGAACAGGCTTTTCGACTTGCCCTGCTTTGATTTGGCGGAGGCGATTGGGCTGTTGATGTAGATGTCCACAGTGCCGGAAAGCAGGTAGAAAGCGGTGGTGCCGCTTTCGCCTTCCCGCATGATGATCTCGCCGGGTTTGTAGATTTTCTTGGTGATGGCGCCTGGGAACTTGCTCCAGATTTCTTTGCGAATGGCCGAGAAATCAGGGATCGCCGCGAGTTCATCCGGTGAGATGGGAATGCCGCCGAGGTCTGCTTCTAGGATTGCGTCTTTAGCCATGGTGGGGGATGACTGGCGTCATTCTACTATATACGAGCGGTAGACGAAAATTTGTTGCGGTTCGGGGCTGGGTCCAGATCCTGAGCAGGGCGTCCTTGGGGCCGTCCGCCGAAGGAGCATCGGCCTTACTTGTGGGCAAGTCGAAACTCGTAAAGGGCTGGGCCGCCGAGGGCGCCTCCCGTGGAGATGCGGGTTCTGTTCTTGTTTTGGATCATAGTTAGGTCGCGTGGTTGTAGGTCGGGGGTTTGGGCAATTTTGCCGGGAGCCTTTGCGGGGTCTTCCACGTTTCGCACTCCGGCTTCGCTATCAATACAAAAACCACGGGCGCGAAGCTGGGCAGGGTCGCAACGGGGCGTGAGGGTTGCCGGACGTTCCGGTCGTAGGTCGGACGGAGGCAAGTTGGATTCCGGCATTTTGGGCATCGACGATCCGACGGATAGAGAAACCGGACTGACAAGCCAATAAATGGAATCGTAGCCCTCTGGGCCGGAGACCCGGAAATAGGATTCCGTGGCCGGGATGAGGTAGTCTCTTCCCGATTGAATTCGATTCGCTTTCCCGGTTTCTTCTCTTGGGAAGAGCAGCATTTCGGTTCCACTCGACCCGCGATTGGTGACGTACAGGTAACCATCGAAATTAGACCGGAAGCGAAAACGAATTACGTCTCCTTGGTTCAGGACGAGACCCGGATCAACGGCTGTCCAAGTGGAGGCTTGCTGCCGTTCGAGGATGACGTCCATCCATTGCGTCTTGGCTGTAGCCTCCGCCGCCCAACAGCAACCTAAAGCCGAAAGTAGCAGGAGTGAGATCGTTTTCATATACTACCTATTCATGCTTAAGGTTGATTTCAGCGAACACTTTGGCGCTTAACGAAACGTCCTTCGTGGTTACGTACACTGCGGATTCACTCATTCTTTCGGGTGAGCCGGCCTTTGGTTTCGCGCTGGCCGCCGTTTTTTCCTTGACGCTTTCAATTACCAGATCGCGCGCTTGTACTCTGAGCTTATCGACAGCCGAACCTTTGATTGGCGCGCCAGCGATCATCGTGCGGGACTTGGTTGTCTGCTGATAGATCAGTTTGTCGATATCTTCGTCCGGATTGCGCGACAAAAGTATGAACAGCTTTTCCATGCCTGGTTTGCCGGCAAACTTAATGTATTCGCTTTCTCCAGGAAGAATGACGGGCTTATGGGGGCGTATGCGGTTGTCGCCGTTTTCCACTTCCGCGGAGGGGAACAGGGGCCTCCAGGTTCCGCTGGCGCCTTGACTGAAAATGTAGAGGTATCCGGTTTGGTTTCCCTCAACCAGAACTTGAATTCTGTCCCCAGTGTGGAAACTGGTGGTTGCATCCACTTCCATGGATTCATCGGAAGGGAGAATCTTCAAGATGCTGTAACGGAGTGCCATCGGCATGGCTTGGATGGTTGGGTACGGAGGCTGGGAAATCGTCTCCGGCGGGCCCTTCATTCTGACTGGCTCATTCTCTTCGCCCGGCTTTTCCGGTTTGGGTGGTGGCGCTTTCTTCACGGGCTTTGGTTTAGACGGATTTACGATTGCCGGTTTTGCGGCAGGGGTCTTTTTCTTGTCGCTCCCATCGTCATAGAAAATCTGACGGGGGGTGAGTTGCGCTTTGGCCGGTTGGGCTGCGGCAAGCATGGAGATCAACATTGCCGGAAAAAAACGATAAATCATAGCTACCTCACTTATCGGTACGAAATCGAAAAGCCATCAGATGTTGGCCTATCTCTAAACAATAATGCTCCAAAAAGGGATGTAAGGGGTCATCTACATTACTATTATTGCTCTGTTGAGGCGATCTAATTGAACGCGGATGCGGGGCGGTATCTCCCTGTTCGCGGGTATTTGTACTATAACTTGGCTTTTTCTTGCAATCTAGACGCTTGACTGGCTCGGCAAGCCTCGCTGCGGCGCGACTTGAGAGTCGCGCGGTCCCCCGATTGTCATCGGGGGCTTCCATGTAGTAATTTGTCAAGGTGAAAACGAATATTTTGTAAGGGAAGACGAAGTTTCCCCTACCTCCCGCCGTTTGCGAACGAAAAATGCATTGGAGACGATCCAGCGTCTCGTTTGCGGATGGTGAT
>JANXXI010000167.1 GCA_025350695.1 Acidobacteriota bacterium | reverse complement strand
ATCAGGCCGTTTTTATTGGCGTAATCGTAGAATTCCGTGCCGGGATAAGGGTGGGCGATAGAGACCTGAATGGTCTCGCAATCGAGGCTCTTTGCAAAGTTGATGGTGTTCTTGATCGTGTCACGCGATTCGCCGGGCAGGCCGACGATGAAGTCGGCGTGAATGATTAGGCCAAGCTTGTGCGCGTTGTCGGTGAAGCGGCGGGCCATATCGATGGTGGCGCCCTTCTTGATGTTCTTCAGAATTTGCTGATCGCCAGATTCGTAGCCAACGATCATAAGGCGGCCGCCGGCGTCTTTCATCGCCTTCAGCGTGTCGTAATCGGTCGTGACGCGCGAGGTGCAGCTCCAGGTCATGCCGACTTTGCCGAGTTCTTTGCAGAGTTCGATGGTGCGTTCCTTGCGGTAGTTGAAGGTATCGTCGTCGAAGAAGACTTCCTTGATGCCGGGGAAGTTTTCCTTGATGTATTTCACTTCGGCCACCACGTCCTGGGCCGAGCGCAAGCGCCAGCGGTGGCCGGAGTGGGTTTGGGGCCAGAGGCAGAAGGTGCACATGGCCGGGCAGCCGCGCGATGTGTAGATCGAAACGAAAGGATTGTGAAGGAACGGGACGTTGTAGCGCTTGAAGTCGAGATCGCGCTTGTAGACTTTCGAGACCCACGGCAATTCGTCGAGATTTTCGATGTAGCTGCCTTCGGGGTTGTGCATGAATCCGCCCTCGGGAGTGCGGAAGCTTACGCCGGGCAGAGTGGCGAGGTCCTTTCCGTTGGCGAAGTCGACGATTTGGTGATCGAACTCGCGGCGGACTATGAAGTCGATGGCCTTAGAGGCGCGGAGGGTTTTTTCCGGTTCGACGGTGACGGGCGGTCCGACGAAGCAGACTTTCATTTTGGGGTTGACGTCCTTCATCATTTCGGCGATTTTGACGTCGACGTGGAAGCCGGGCGTGGAGGTGAACAGAACGAGGAGTTCGAAATCCGAAGCCATGGCGACGGTTTGTTCGATGGAGATGCCGTGTGGCGGGGCGTCGACGACTTTGCTATCGGGGAGCATGCCGGCGGGGTAGCAGAGCCAGACCGGGTACCAATAGGATTCAATTTCGCGGGACGCGGGCCAGCGGGATGAAGCTCCGCCGTCGAAGCCTTCGAAGGAAGGTGGGTTTAGAAAGAGAGTGCGCATGAAGAGACTGCACCTACTAGCTTAGGGGATTTGTGGGGCGGGCACAACTTTTGAGAGTGTAACAACATGACGACAATTCTCCTATGTTTGGTAGAAGCGTGGAATGTTGGGGGTTGCACCAATATCACTGGAAACGGAAGCAGCGCCTTCGGTCAATGCCGAAGTTGCAAGATTAGTCCACCTCCGCACCGCGCCAACCGGACCACAGCAGTACAGCATCGATCTCCAATCCTGGGACTGCGCCGCCATCGAATTAACGCGCAAAGGCTGGAAACTCACGCAACCCGGCGAAAACCTCTTCCTCTGGCCCGATTCAAACCAGCCTTACCCCAAACCCGAACCGTCCAAAGAAACTCTAATCAACGAAACCCTAATCCAGACCCTGCAGAAGAGCTTCAAGCTCGCACCGGAATCCGCCAAACTGCTCTCCTCGTGGCTAACCGCCGCCATGCTGCCCGATCAGCCTTGCCCCGTGCTCTTAATCACCGGCCAGGCTCGCGACGCAGCCGCCCGCGCCATCCGCACTCTGCTCGACCCCGTCACGCACCCGCTCCTCGTGCTGCCGCGCCTCGAAAGCCAATTCCACAAACTGGCGCTATCCAACCGCGTCCTGGCCTTCTCCATGGGAAAGAAACTATCCGAAGGCCGCCGCGAAGCACTCGCCAAACTATCCATCGGAGTCGACGCGCAACTAACCCAATCCAGCACGCGCCGCGAGACGCTCCAAATACACCTCCGCCGGCCGATCCTGATCGCAGCCGAAAAGTTAATCGAAATCGCGCCGGGTCAAATCCACCTCGAAATCCATCACGCCGCGCAGTTCGGCCACACGCAAACCTTCAGCGCTCTATTAGACGAGTTAGTGAAGTTCCTCCGCACGTTCGAAGAGCCGGAAGAACTCAAAGCGGCCACATCCCAAATGATCCTCCCGCTCGAAACAGAACGTGAAGGGGATCCGCCGGATCCACCCATTCCATAACGAATCAGGCGCCACGGGGAAGCGCCAAAGGAATTCACCAGGCGAGTCCAAGCAATCGGACAAACAATATAATTAGATCTTTGAAAATTTAGCAAAGTCGCCAAGCAAGCGCTATCCGTGCGCTCACCTTACTTGGCAATCGACCCGCCGCGTCCCGAACTTGTCATAATGTGTCCTAGGAGCTTGTTGAAAAACGGGGACTGACGAAACTGACATCTTTTTTCGCCATCGCAAGCGATTGATTTTCCTAAAGGGTAACTTGCGAAAATAGGCTGTCTGTTCCGTCAGTCCCCGTTCTTCAACAAGCTCCTGGAAGTACCAGAACTACCTCGAAGCAAAATTAAAATGTCCGAACTTTCCCTGGTAATCCCTGCTTACAATGAAGCCGCGAATCTTCCGCTGTTGTTTGAAAGAGCGTCGCAGGTCTTTACCGGCTCGCCAGTGGAACTGATCGTGGTCGACAACGGATCGACGGACAACTCCCCGCGGATCCTCAACGACCTGCTACCAAGCCACCCCTATGCGCGATCGGTCCGCGTCCCAGTGAATCAAGGGTACGGTTTCGGCATCCTGGCGGGGTTGAAGGCGGCGCAATCCCGATTCCTCGGTTGGACCCATGCCGACCTTCAAACAGATCCCGGCGACGCCCTTCGCGGTCTCGAAATTCTGCGTGCCGCCCCCGACCCCGAGCGCACCCTGGTAAAAGGAAAACGCCATGGCCGCCCGCCAGCCGATGTCGTCTTCACCGCCGGAATGGGTGTCTTTGAAACGGCTCTGCTCCGCAAGCCGATGTGGGACATCAACGCCCAGCCCACTATGTTTTCCAAGCAATTTTTCGATAGATGGCACAACCCGCCACACGATTTTTCACTCGACCTTTTTGCTTTCTACACGGCCCGTCGCGAAGGTCTGCGGGTGGAACGATTTCCGGTATATTTCGGCAAGCGCGCCCATGGCGTTTCGCGCTGGAACGTCAACTGGCAGGCCAAGGTGAAGTTCATCCGCCGAACTGTCGATTACAGTCTAAAGCTATCAAAACAGTTGAGTAACCAGACCTGAACATGAAGCTGATCCGCCATCGCCGCAATACGATTGAAGAACTACGCTCCACGCCCCCCGAATTTGGCATTGAGATCGACCTTCGCAGCCACGGGCGCGATTTGATCCTCCACCACGACGCCTTTACTGCAGGTGTCAACTTTGACGATTGGCTGAAAGAATTCCATCACGGTACGCTGATCCTCAACGTGAAAGAAGAGGGGTTGGAGGATGCTTGTCTTGAAAGAATGCGCCGCTTCGGAATCGATGATTTTTTCTTCCTCGATCAATCGTTTCCGTTTCTAATCAAAACGGCTCGGACCGGCGAAAAGCGGTGCGCCGTGCGCATCAGTGAGTTTGAAAGTATCGACACAGTAATGACTTTGAAAGGAATGGTCGACTGGGTTTGGGTGGATTGCTTCACGCGCTTCCCTTTGAATCGCGGACAGGCTGATCGCTTGCAGCAAGCCGGCTTCCAGTTGTGTCTTGTCTCACCCGAACTGCAAGGCCGCACCGGGGAAGAGCCGGTCAATGCCATGCGTTCCTTACTCCACGAATTGGGAATTGTTTGCGATGCGGTCTGCACCAAAACTCCAGAGCTATGGAAATAAGCGCGCAATCATCACCGGCGAGGGCTTTACCGGTTAACGACGACCCTTGGACGCGCTTGTTTCAAGAGTGGCTAACCCCGCAATGGGCATCCTTGCGGCGACTGGCGCGCCGCCCGCTGTTTCAATTTGGATTGCTGATTCGCCTTGCGCTGGTAGTGATGGCCGTACCCAAGGTGCAGGAAAAATGGTTCGTCCCTTTTCTCTTAGACAGCATGCGGGAACCGTCGATCGACCCCTGGACCGCCTTCTTGCGCAATGGCGGGGATTCCATGTCGTTCCCCTACGGACCGGTCATGTATCTGTTGCACTTGCCAGGTGTGCTAATTGGCGGATGGATCGACCAGCACTTCGGTCTCAATTTTTTTGCGTTGCTAGGCTTCGGACTTACCATCCTATTGTTCGATGTGGAGTTACTGCTGGCGCTGGAACAAATTCTAGGAGGCAACGAGGACGACTTACTGCGCTACTATTGGCTCTCGCCGAT
>JANXXI010000158.1 GCA_025350695.1 Acidobacteriota bacterium | reverse complement strand
CGCAGTTCGACACGAACGACATGCTCTACGTGTATCTCGACCGCAAGAAACGCCGCCGGAAATTTCTGACGACGACGTTGTTCCGCGCGTTGAGCTTTTTGGAAGGCGAGGCCAAGGGCAAGGAAGGCGAAAAGACTCGCGGCACGGACGAGGAAATCCTCAAGCTGTTTTACGAAGTCGAGGAGTTGACGGTGAAGGATGCTGAAAAGCTCGAAGACCTGGCCAACCGGGTGTTGATTACGGACGCAGTGGACGAGGAGAAGGGCCTCGTCGTGGCGCGCGCATTCGAGCCGCTCTCCAAAGCCGTGGTCAAGCAGATTGCCGAACTCGGGGTTAAGAAGATCAAGGTTGTGGACACCACGGTTGACGAGGGCATCGTCATCAAGTGCATGAAGAAGGATCCGGCCAAGAACGAAGAGGAGGCGCTCAAGGACATCTACCGCCGCCTCCGCCCTGGCGATCCGCCCACCGCGGCCAACGCCCGCGCGCTCATTAAACGGCTGTTCTTCGATCCGAAGCGCTACGATCTGGGCCGCGTCGGCCGCTACAAGATTCATCAGAAACTCGGCGTCAAGAACAAGGACGAATCGCGCATCCTCACCAAGGACGACTTGGTCGCCGCAACGAAATACTTGCTGCGCCTCAAGAAGGGCGAGGGTTCGCTCGACGACATCGACCATCTCGGCAGCCGCCGCATCCGTACGGTCGGCGAATTGCTGGCCAACCAATGCCGCGTCGGCCTGGCGCGGACGGAACGCCTCGTCAAAGAGCGAATGACGCTGTTCGATCAAGGCGCCGAAGCGATGACGCCGCAGAAGCTCATCAATCCGAAAGCGCTGTCCGCCGTGATCCGCGATTTCTTTGGCCGGAGCCAATTGTCGCAGTTCATGGATCAGATCAATCCGTTGGCGGAACTGACCCACAAACGCCGCTTGTCGGCTCTCGGACCGGGCGGCTTGTCCCGGGACCGCGCCGGCTTCGAAGTTCGCGACGTTCATCCTTCGCACTATGGCCGCATTTGTCCGGTGGAAACACCGGAAGGACCGAACATCGGTTTGATCGCGTCGCTGGCGACATTCGCCCGCATCAACGATTTCGGTTTTCTCGAAACGCCTTATCGCAAGTGTGAAAACGGCAAAGTGTCCACGCACATTGATTACCTCACGGCGGACCGCGAGGAACAGTACATCGTCGCACAGGCGAACTCCCCCCTCGACGAGAAGGGTCACTTCACCACCGACCGCGTCGTCTGCCGCTGCCGCGGGGACTTTATTGACGTCGAACCGAACCGCGTGGATTACATGGACGTCTCGCCGAAGCAGTTGGTGTCCGTTGCGGCGTCGCTGATTCCGTTCCTGGAACACGACGATGCGAACCGCGCGTTGATGGGTTCCAACATGCAACGCCAGGCCGTGCCGCTGCTGCGCGCCGACGCTCCTTATGTGGGCACCGGCATGGAGGCCGTCACGGCGCGCGATTCCGGCGCCGTGGTGCTCAACAAGCGCCCCGGCATCGTGGATTCGGTGGATAGCGAACGCATCATCGTCCGCGTGGAAGGCACGGCCCATGAAGGCCAGCTTTCCCGTGAGGTGGGCGCCGATATCTACCAGCTCACCAAGTTCAAGCGGAGCAACCAGAACACGTGTATCAATCAGAAGCCGATTGTGCGCGTGGGGCAGCGCGTGCCGAAGGGTGCGGTGCTGGCGGATGGTCCGTGTACCGACATGGGCGAATTGGCCCTGGGACGCAACGTGCTGGTGGCCTTCATGCCCTGGCGCGGCTACAACTTCGAAGACGCCATCCTGGTCTCTGAGAAGCTGGTCAAGGAAGATTACTACACCTCCATCCATATCGAGGAATTCGAAATCGAAGCGCGCGACACCAAGCTGGGACCGGAAGAAATCACCCGCGACATTCCCAACATCGCCGACAGTTTCCTGCGCAACCTGGACGAAAGCGGCATCATCCGCATCGGCGCTACGGTCAAGCCGGGCGACATTCTGGTGGGCAAGGTGACGCCCAAGGGCGAGACCCAACTGACGCCCGAAGAGAAGCTGCTGCGCGCGATTTTCGGCGAAAAGGCCGGCGATGTGAAGGACGCATCGCTCTACTGCCCGCCGGGCATCGAGGGCACCATCGTCGATTGCAAGATCTTCTCCCGCAAGGGGCAGGAGAAGGACGAGCGGTCGAAGCTGATCGAGGAAACCCAAATCCAGCGTTTGCAGCGCAATTTGCAGGACGAAATCCGCATCCTGACGGACGAGCGCGCCAAACGCCTGGGCATTCTGCTGGAAGGCAAGAAGTTGCTGGCCGACCTGCACGATGAGAAGACCAACAAGCGCCTGCTCAGCAAGGACACGGAGCTAACGCGCGATCTCATTGAGAAGATGAAGTCGCGTGATTTGAAGCGCATGCGCCTGGCCAGCAAGGATCCGCGGCTCAACGAACAGATCGACGAAATCGAAGAGATGACGTCGCGCCAGATCGCGGTGCTGGAGAAGATCACCGATGAAAAGATCGCCAAGCTCCGCAAGGGCGATGAGTTGCCTCCCGGCGTGATCAAGCTGGTGAAGGTCTACATCGCCATGAAGCGCAAGCTCAGCGTGGGCGACAAAATGGCCGGCCGCCACGGAAACAAGGGTGTCATCGCGCGGATTCTGCCCGAGGAGGACATGCCGTACCTCCCGGATGGAACACCGGTGGAAATCGTGCTCAACCCGCTGGGCGTTCCCAGCCGTATGAACGTCGGTCAGATTCTGGAGACCCACCTCGGGTGGGCGGCGCAAGCGCTGGGTTTGCATTATGCCACTCCCGTCTTCGACGGCGCTACCGAGCGCGAAATCAAAAAGGCGCTGACGGAAGCGGGCAAGCCGACGTCGGGCAAGACCCCGCTGTTCGACGGCATGACGGGTACCCAATTCGAACAGCCGGTGACGGTGGGCTACATCTACATGTTGAAGCTCTCCCATCTGGTGGACGACAAGATCCACGCGCGCTCCATCGGACCGTATTCGCTGATCACCCAGCAGCCGCTGGGCGGTAAGGCGCAGTTCGGCGGACAGCGTTTCGGCGAAATGGAAGTCTGGGCGCTGGAAGCCTATGGCGCGGCTTACATTTTGCAGGAACTGCTGACCGCGAAGAGCGACGACGTATATGGCCGCGCCAAGATTTACGAGGCCATCGTGAAGGGCGAGGCCGCCATCGAGCCGGGCGTACCGGAATCGTTCAACGTACTGATTCGCGAGTTGCAATCGCTGTGTCTCGACGTCGAGTTGATGAAGAAGCCGACTGAAGTGCTCGATATGGCACCAGCGGCCGACTAAAGTTTTTAGGTTTTTTTTAACTGGAGGCAATTTTGCGTTCCTCACCTTACGACAGAGCTAATTTGATCGCGGATTTCGATTCAATCCGCATTTCGCTGGCCTCTCCGGAAAAAATCCGGAGCTGGTCTCATGGCGAAGTTACCAAGCCCGAAACTATCAATTACCGCACCTTCAAGCCGGAGCGCGACGGGTTATTCTGCGCCCGTATTTTTGGCCCGGTGACCGACTGGGAGTGTCTGTGCGGCAAATACAAGCGCATGAAGCATCGCGGAGTGATCTGCGATAAGTGCGGCGTCGAAGTGACGCTGGCGCGTGTGCGCCGCGAGCGTCTGGGCCACGTTGAACTGGCGAGCCCCTGCTCTCATGTATGGTTTTTTAAAGGTTTGCCATCGCGTATTGGCCACTTGCTCGATATCACGCTGCGCGAGCTGGAACGCGTGCTGTACTTCGAAGCTTTCGTAGTGGTGGATCCGGGCGAAGTGCCGGACCTCAGCCGCGGCGAAGTGATTTCGGACGAGCGCAAGCGGCAGCTCGACATAGAAAACCCCGGTAAGTTCGTCGCCATGATGGGCGCCGAAGGCATCAAGGAACTGCTCAAAAAGATCGACGTCGAATTCTTAAGCGAAGACATCCGCGAACGGATGAAGGTCGAGACATCGCAGCAGAAGAAGCTGAAGTTTGCCAAGCGCCTGCGCGTGGTGGAATCTTTCCGCAAATCCGGTAATAAGCCGGAATGGATGATTTTGGATGTCATCCCGGTAATCCCTCCGGAACTGCGCCCGCTGGTGCCGCTCGATGGCGGCCGCTTCGCCACGTCAGACCTCAACGATTTGTATCGCCGCGTGATCAATCGCAATAATCGGTTGAAAAAGCTGATGGAGCTGCATGCTCCCGACGTGATCGTGCGCAATGAAAAGCGCATGCTGCAGGAAGCCGTGGACGCTCTGTTCGACAACGGACGCCGCGGTCGTGTGCTGCGAGGCGCGAACAATCGGCCGCTCAAATCGCTCTCCGACACCCTAAAAGGCAAACAGGGCCGTTTCCGCCAGAACCTGCTCGGCAAGCGCGTCGATTATTCAGGCCGTTCCGTAATCGTCGTCGGGCCCGAGCTGAAGCTGCACCAGTGCGGTCTTCCCAAGAAGATGGCGCTCGAGCTCTTCAAACCGTTCATCTATCACCGCCTGGAACAGCGCGGTCATTGCACTACCATCAAGCAGGCGAAAGAACTGGTGGAGCAGCAGGATCCGGTGGTGTGGGACATTCTCGAAGAGGTGATTAAGGATCATCCGATTCTTTTGAACCGCGCCCCAACTCTTCACCGTTTAGGTATTCAGGCCTTCGAACCGGTCCTGGTAGAGGGCAAGGCGATCAAGATTCATCCGCTGGTCTGCACCGCCTTCAACGCCGATTTCGATGGCGATCAGATGGCCGTTCACATTCCGCTATCGCCCGAAGCGCAGATTGAGGCTTCCACGCTGATGCTGGCGTCGAACAATATTCTCTCGCCCGCGCATGGCGCCCCGATCACCATTCCGACTCAGGACATGGTGCTGGGCTGCTACTACCTGACCAAAGTCCGGCCGGGCAGCAAGGGCGAAGGCCGCACATTCGCTTCCACCGATGACGTGCTGATCGCGCTCGAAATGGGCGAAGTCGCCACGCTCACGCCGATCAAATTGCGCTACACCGGTAAGGTGATCGATCTCAACAAGGCGTTCGATAACCAGAATATTCTGCATACCGAGCCGATTGAGTTCGTGAAGCAGTATATGGACACCACCGTCGGCCGCGTGATCTTAAACGATCACTTGCCGCAGGACATGCCGTTCATCAACGGGCTGCTCAAGAAAAAGGGCTTGGCGCAGATGGTGCAGTATTGCTATCTGAAATTCGGCTTGCAGATCACGGTAGCGATGCTGGACGAAGTTAAAAACCTCGGCTTTCTTTATGCAACGCGCGCCGGTATCTCGATCGGGATCGACGACATGGTTGTGCCTTCCGAAAAGGCTGGCCTGGTTGCCAATGCCGAAAAGGAAGTGGTCGCTGTCGAAGCCCAGTATCAGGATGGCGCCATCACTCACGGTGAGCGCTATAACAAGATCATCGAAATCTGGTCCAAAGTTACCGAGAAGGTTTCGGACGAGATGTTCACGGCTATGGAAGAGGACGACCGCACGGGCCGCTACCTCAACCCGATTTATATCATGGCCGACTCGGGAGCGCGCGGTTCGAAACAACAGATCCGCCAGCTTTCCGGTATGCGCGGACTGATGGCGAAGCCGTCGGGCGAAATCATTGAAACCCCGATTACGGCAAACTTCCGTGAAGGCCTGAACGTGCTGCAGTACTTCATCTCCACTCACGGCGCGCGTAAAGGTTTGGCGGATACGGCCCTCAAGACCGCGGATTCAGGCTACCTCACTCGGCGCCTGGTTGACGTGTCGCAGGACGTGATTATCGCCGAGAACGATTGCGGAACGGTCGAAGGAATTTCGGTGGAGCCGATCATTGAATCGGGCGAAGTGATCGAGCCGTTGCGCGACCGCATTGTGGGCCGCGTGGCGCTCGAAGATCAACTGGATTACGAAGGCAAGATCATTGTCGGCGTGAATCAGGAGATCACCGAAGAATTGGCGGCGGCGATTCAGGCATCCGGTATTGAGCGCGTGAAAATTCGCTCGGTGCTCACCTGCGAATCGAAGCGCGGCGTTTGCGTGGCTTGTTATGGGCGCAATCTGGCGACGGGGCGGCTGGTGGAGCGCGGCGAAGCGGTTGGTGTCATCGCGGCGCAATCGATCGGCGAACCCGGAACGCAGCTTACCATGCGCACCTTCCACATCGGTGGAACGGCTTCGCGAATTTCCGAGCAGTCCACGCAGGATTCGAAGTCGGACGGCTTCGTGAAGTTCCTCGGAGTGCAGTCGGTTCGCAATGAAAAGGGCGAATTGGTAGCGATGAATCGGAACGGGTACGTTGCGATTCTGGACGATAAGGGCCGCGAGAAGGAGCGGTACCAAGTGGTTTACGGAGCGCAAATTAAGGTCAATGACGGCGCCCCCGTGAAGACCAACCAGATTCTGCTCGAATGGGACCCATACACGTTCTCGATTCTTACCGAAGTCTCGGGCGTGATTCACTTCAAGGACTTGCAGGAAGGCCTGACCATGGCTGAGCAGGTCGACGAGGTCACAGGTATGTCGCAGCTCGTGGTCACCGATTCACCCGACGAGAAGCGCCAGCCGATGATTCAGGTGAAACCCGACCCGGCAACCGGCGGAAAAGGCGAAACCAAGAAATACCTCATGCCGACGCATGCCCACTTGATGGTGCATGACGGCGATGTGGTGCATGCCGCGGACGTGCTCGCGAAAATCCCTCGCGAGACCACGAAGACCAAGGACATCACGGGCGGTCTGCCGCGCGTGGTCGAATTGTTCGAAGCGCGCAAGCCTCGTGAAACCGCCATCATCGCGGAGATCGACGGCATTGTGAAGTTCGGCGAAGTATCGAAGGGGCAGCGCAAGATCTACGTCATCGGCGACGATGGCGAAGAGCGCGAATATTCGCTGCCGCGCGGTGTTCACATCAGCGTTCAGGAGGGCGAGCGGTTGAAAGCCGGCGAGCCCCTGATGGACGGTCCCCGCAATCCGCATGACATTCTTGACGTGCTTGGTGAAAAGGAACTGCAAAAGTACCTGGTCAATGAGATTCAGGAAGTCTACCGGCTGCAGGGCGTGAACATCAACGACAAGCACCTCGAAGTGATCTCACGGCAGATGATGCGGTGGGTCAAAGTTGAGGATATCGGCGACACGGAGTTCTTGCCGGAAGAAGTGGTCGACAAGTTCAAATTCCGCGCGGAGAACCAGAAGGTGATCGATGCCGGGTTGCAACCCGCGAAGGGTAAGGCAATTCTGCTGGGAATCACCAAAGCGTCGCTTTCGACCGATTCGTTCATCTCCGCGGCGAGCTTCCAAGAGACGACGCGCGTGCTCACCGAAGCCGCAATCAACGGTAAGGTGGACTACCTGCGCGGATTGAAGGAGAACGTGATTATGGGCCGACTGGTCCCGGCTGGCACTGGGATGGAATATTATCGCAAGGTCAAAATCGCGGGCGAGGACGTGGTGGAAGAGCCGGTGGTAGAGCCGACGCTCGATTCGATTCCGGGCTACGACGACGAAGCGCGCATTCAGTATGCGGGCGGGTTGACGGAAGATTCGGGCGAGGGAACCCTGGCGGAGTAAAACGTCAGTTGGTAGTTTGCAAAAAAAGCCGGCCGGTGCGAAAAGCACTGGCCGGCTTTTTTTTTGCGGCAAACTCCTTGACGGCCAAAAGAGAGTTAGTGTAAACTACCGGTTAGTTAAGGCTAACCATGAAGACCAGAAGATGAGCGGTGAGATCGATCAAATTTCGGCACTCGGCGATCCAACGCGCCGGCAGATCGTCGAGTTCCTGGCGAACCGCCCGAGTTCGGTGGCGGACCTTGCCAAGCAGCTTCCCGTCACGCGCTCAGCCGTCTCGCAGCATCTGCGCGTGCTGATGGATTCGCGTCTGGTTTCGTACCGGACGTCCGGCACCAGGCACGTTTATCATCTGGATCCGGAGGGTCTGGCAAAGCTGCGCGAGTATCTGGACAAGGTTTGGGAAAAGGCCATTACCGAATTCAAACTAGCCGCCGACCAGCCGGCGGTAAAAAAGAGGGGGAAGCCATGAATGCGGCAAGTGTGATCGGAACGAATCGGAACACGGTTCGAAAATCCATCGTTGTGAACTTGAGCGCTGCTCATGCATTTGGGATTTTCACCGAAAAACAGGGGGTTTGGTGGCCGCTTTTGACGCATCACATCGGCCAGGTGCCAGCGCAGACCTTAATTATTCAGCCGCACATCGGAGGCCGGTGGTTCGAGCGCGGCGAAGACGGCAGTGAGTGTGATTGGGGCCGCGTTTTACTGTGGGATCCGCCGCGCCGACTGGTGCTCTCTTGGGAAATCAATGCCGAGTGGCAGCATGACCCAGATTTTCTCACCGAGGTGGAAGTGCGTTTTATTGCCGAGGGGGCGAACCGCACGCGAGTCGAACTGGAGCACCGCAATCTGGAACGCTTCGGCGAAAAGCGGGCAATGATGTATTCGATATTGGAATCGGAGGATGGCTGGTCGGGAATGCTCAAACTTTACAATGCATCTCTGACGGAAACAGGAGGAGTCAATATGAGCACGGTTACAAGTGAAATTTCAGCTTCATCGATTCGCTTCGAGGAGGCTTCAAGAACGGAAAACTACCTAAACCTAACGCGCGACAAGCTGCTCGAAGCGGTCAGCGATCTTGACTT
>JANXXI010000132.1 GCA_025350695.1 Acidobacteriota bacterium | reverse complement strand
CCCCGGATGCTCGTATGTTGTGGTCTCTCCATTGCGAATCACAAACGCCCGGCTAACCCCGCTCACAGCTGCACTGCCGATGATCACGCCCTGCGGGCTGATGCTTCCCAACACGGTGGGCGAGCCATTCGGGTAGTCGATCTTCGTGAACTTATCTCCGCTGACGAAATATCCTCGGCCGGGATTGTCGTAGTAGCCAACCATGTCTCCGTTGGCCGCGATTCCAACCACACCTGTGGTCGCGCCGCCCGGAAAGTCGACGACTCCAAACCGGCCACTACTGTAAAGGAATCCGTGATGTGGCCCTGTCGCCGTTGTGGCGTATTCGCCAACAATGTCGCCATTGGTATTGATCCCATTTAGTAGCGTCAAAGCCGCGCCAGGATAATCGATGGTTGTGAACTTGCCCCGGCTGTAGAGGAAGCCGTGATTCACTCGTGCCCCATCGACGTAAACGCCAACCATCTCGCCGCGTCCGTTCACCGACCAGATCTGGGTGCTGGTGGAATTGGGGTAGTCTATCAAAGTAAAAGCCCCCTGGCTTGTAACAATGGGGCGTGGCACGGCAGTGGCCGCGGCCCCAAGAATGCCGAAAACAAGCATGCAATTCAATTTCTTTCGCATTGGAATCTCCTGTGGTTAAGTAGCCATCGCATTAGCAATTGGCTTCAACCTACAAGCGTATTTTTGAGCCGGAACCTTGAATGGGAATGCAAAAGAATTTTAAATCAGGTGTCTTTCACCGCAAGTTCATTCATAAGCCAGGCTCGCCCCAACCTCCAATCACGCATCACCGTGTCTTCGGAGACCTGCAATACTTCGGCCGATTCCTTGACGGTAAGCCCCGCAAAAAAACGCATTTCAATGACCTGCACCTTCCGCGCATCAATCAGTTGCAAAGCAGTCAATGCATCATCCAAGCGGATCACTTCGTGGGCTTGATCAGATCCCACGCAGATCGACTCATCCAGATTCAAAATCTCCACTCCGCCCCCGCGCTTGGCGCTGAATCGCTTTCGAGCCTCATCCAACAAGATATGCCGCATGATTTTTGCTGACACAGCGAAGAAATGCGCGCGATGCCGCCAGTCAACAGAAGTAACATCGATGAGCCTGAGATAAGCTTCGTGCACTAGGGCAGTAGCCTGCATGGTGCGCCCCTGCCCTTCCCCTTTTATCAAATGGCCGGCTATTCGTCGCAATTCCCCATAAACCCGGGGAGTAAGTTTATCCAGTGCGGATCGGTCGCCCTCGGACCAGGCGCGAAGCAACTGTGTGGTTTCGGAAAGCTCCGCGCTCGGCATCTCCATAAATTATCATGAAACTTCCTAGGATCATTCCAGTTTTCACTTCCAAATCACGCTTAAAGAGAAAAGAGGCACGGGTATTTGACACGCGCCGGGAATTTCACTAGGATTTAGAACGGTGACACCAGAGCGATTTCGGCAAATCGAAGCACTGTATCATTCGGCGCGGGAGCATGGTTTGGCAGTGCTCGACGACACTGACCCCTAATTGCGCCGCCAGGTGCAGCAACTTCTTGAACAGGATGCCACCGGCAAAATCCTGGATCGCGCCGCGTCGGAAATTCTCACGGAACTAATGGTTCCCTTTCCATCCACCGAGAGCCTTCTAAATTTGACGGGCCAGCGTATGGGGCACTTCCAGATCCTCGAAAAACTTGGCGCGGGCGGCATGGGAGTTGTCTATAAGGCGATTGATACCAGGCTGAACCGCCCGGTGGCTCTGAAGTTTCTGCCACCCCGACTGAGCCACGACGCCGACTTGAAGCGCCGTCTCACTGATGAGGCGCGTGCCGCTTCCGCGCTGGACCATCCGAATATCGTCGTAATCCACGATATCAGCGAGATTGACGGCGAACTATTCATAGCAATGGCATTCCACGACGGAGCGATGCTGCAAACGAAAATAGCGCAACGGCTTCCCGTGCGCGAGGCCTTACAAATTGCCCGTCAGGTGGCATCCGGTTTGGCCCGCGCCCATAGAAAACGGCATTTTTCACCGCGACATTAAACCCAGCAACATTGTTGTGGATAAGGACGGAATTGTGCGGATCATCGACTTCGGCATAGCGAGAGTGGCCGAGGCAGCCACGGTGGATGGTGCGATTCGCGGCACACCTTTATATATGTCACCCGAGCAAGCCGCGGGCAAGCCCGTTGATGGCCGGACGGACGTCTGGAGCCTGGGCGTTGTGCTCTATGAAATGCTGGTTGGGCTTCCGCCCTTTCTTGGCGATTCGGCTTATGCGGTGATGCGCGCCGTGATGCAGGACCAACCGCCGCGCCTTTCTGAAATCCGATCCGATCTTCCTGTCGGCGTCGAAGCGATCGCCGTCCGCGCACTGGAGAAAGATCCAGCTAAACGGTATCAATCCGTAGCGGATATGGGTAAGGATCTCTCCGCGGCGCTAACGTCCATGGATGCACCACCTCCGTCGAATCCTCGCGTTCGAGCCGCCTACATCGTCGCGGTGGCCCTGTTGTTGGCTGCTACCGTCACATCCGTCTGGTTCTATCAAAAGTCACAGCAGAGGCTTGATGCGCGGGAGCACGCGGTGCCTGAAATCAGCCGGTTGATTGATGAACAAAAGCCACTGGCCGCCTATCGTTTGGCGCGGAAGACCCTGAAAGTTTTGCCCGAAGATAAGGCGTTGGAGCAACGCTCGCAAGGGTTGATTTACGAAGCCGCCGTGAAAGCCACGCCAAATGCAATCGTCGAGATTAAAGACTATCTCTCCCCCGGCGACGCCTGGCATCCTCTCGGGACAACTCCAATTGAAAAGGCAAACCTTCCTTCCGGATACCTTCGATGGCGAGTTTCAGCCAAGGGCTTGCGCGAATTCGAAGGCGCGCCGCAGATGAGGGATATGTTCGGCTTTTTTCGGGAATTCACCTTTCCGCTGGACGCGGCGAATGAGGCGCCGGAAGGAATGGTGTATATTCCAGCAGCAAAGTATGGGGACTATATATGGTCGCTTGGTGATTTCGGCCCCTACGATCTTCCCGCTCATTTTATGGACCGTTTCGAGGTGACCAACCGTCAATATCAAAAGTTCATCGATCACGGGGGGTACCAAAACCGGGCCTTCTGGAAACTGGAATTCCGGGGAGATGGCGCCCCCGTAACTTGGGACCAAGCGATGCGGTTGTTCCGCGATGCCACCGGCCGGCCCGGACCTTCCACCTGGAATGCGGGCCACTATCCCGAAGGCCAGGCCGATTATCCCGTGCAGGGAGTGAGTTGGTATGAAGCCGCCGCCTATGCCGAGTTCGTCGGCAAGAGCCTCCCTGTCCTTGCCCAGTGGTTCCATGCGGCGCCAAGTTCGGTGGCCAAGTATATTACCGAAGCCAGCAATTTCTCCAACTCACCCGCGCCGGTAGGCAAGTTTCAGGGAATTGGACCTTTTGGCACTTATGACATGGCTGGCAACGTTTCCGAATGGTGTTGGAATGAATCGGGACGCGGAACCCGTTTCCTGCTGGGCGGCGCTTACAATACAACGTCGGTTGAGTACTACGAGCCAGGTGTGCAACCTGCCCTTGACCGTTCGGCCAGCCATGGATTCCGGTGTGTGCGCAATGTAAAACCGGTTCCGAAGGATACCGCGACCGAACGCCGCCAGCACATACAGGATTTCTCCAACGCCAAACCGGTTGCCGACGAAGTCTTCAAGCTGTATAAGAATTTCTACAGTTACGATCACACACCACTGAATCCAAAGATGGAAGAGACAGTGCAGGATTCGGCAGATTGGAGGAAAGAGAAGGTGGTGATTGATGCCGCCTACAACAAGGAACGGCTGCCGGTTTACCTCTTTTTGCCGGCGCATGCCAAGAAGCCCTACCAAACGGTGGTCTACTCTCCAACGGCGCGGGCCTTGAGCGTTCTAGGCGCCACTTCAAGCTCATTAGCGGATATGCGGTTCATCGACTTCGTGATTCAGAGCGGGCGCGCCGTGGTCTATCCGGTGTACAAGGGTACGTATGAGCGTTCCGCGCCACCAGCCATGCCAGACACTGTTTCCGGGCGTGAAACGCTATTTCAGTACTCGAAAGACATCGGGAGAACCATCGACTATCTGGGAACCCGCAACGACATTGACCATGGACGGATCGCCTACATGGGAACAAGCGCGGGAGCCTCACTGGGGGTAATTTTTGTCGCCGTTGAGGATCGTTTCAAGAACGCCATCTTTTTGGATGGCGGCTTCTTTCAGGAAAAGATGTTGCCCGGATCAAACCAAGCCGACTTCGCCCCGCGATTGAAGGTTCCCACACTCTTGATCACGGGCAAGTTTGATTGGATTTTTCTCGGCAAGGCCCCGATGATGAAGCTGTTGGGCACGCAACCGGCAGACAAGAAGGCCGTTCTGTTCAATACCTCGCACGATGTCGGCGAGAAGAGAAGCGACTTAATTCGGGAGGTGACCGGGTGGCTTGACAAATATTTTGGTGTCGTGAATTAGTACACACTTCGGGAGGAAATCACTTCGCCTCGTGACCGTGAAATCCAGCGGTCCACCATGGGGAGCGGCCTTTGTATTCGGGCGCGGCAAGTGGCCAGTGGCATGCTGAACCTTCACCAATGCCCCGGTTCTCCAAAGAAATCTACATCGCTCTGTTCGCACTGCTGGGGCTTTTCACCCACCTCGCCCTCCGCTTCACGAATCCGTCTCACGCCAACTGGCCTTTACTCGCCATTCTGATCGCCGGCGGCGCCCCACTCCTATTCGACCTCCTCCGCAACATCTTCGCCGGAGACATCGGCTCAGACCTGTTAGCCGGCATCTCAATCCTCGTCTCCCTCATCCTTGGTGAGTATCTAGCGGGATCCATTATCGTGCTTATGTTAGCTGGCGGAACGGGACTTGAACAGTACGCCTCACGCCGGGCATCGGGCGTACTCGCCGCCCTTTCCAAACGCATGCCGCGCATCGCGCATCGTATCGACGGCGTTCAAATCACAGACGTAAATCTCGACGAACTCAAGGTCAATGACAAAGTCTCCGTCTTCCCACACGAGATATGCCCGGTCGATGGCGCTATCGAAGAAGGCCACGGCTCGATGGACGAATCCTACCTCACCGGCGAGCCGTTCCAAATATCCAAGGGGCCAGGGGCAAACGTACTGTCGGGCTCCATCAATGGCGAAACCGCGCTGCGCGTCGCCGTAACCAGCCTGCCGGTCGACTCCCGCTATTCGAAGATCATGCGAGTGATGCGCGAGGCCGAACAGAACCGCCCACGCCTCCGGCGCTTGGCCGATCGACTCGGAGCCTGGTACACCTTGGTTGCAATCATCGTCGCCTCCACCGGCTGGGCCATTTCCACCGACCCCAAACGTTTTCTTGCCGTACTCGTCATCGCCACTCCCTGCCCACTACTCTTGGCAATTCCCATCACCATCATGGGCGCAATCTCCACGGCCGCCCGGCGTTCCATCATCATCAAAAACCCCGGAATGCTCGAGATGATTGATACTTGCCGCACCGTCATCTTCGACAAGACCGGGACACTCACTTACGGGAAACCATCGTTGACCGATGTACAAACCGCTCCCCCACTGACGGAAAACGAAGCGGTCCAGATGGCCGCCAGCGTGGAGCAATACTCAAAGCATCCCTTGGCCGCCAGCCTGCTCGCAGCGGCTAAGGACCGCGATATCGTGCTCCACCCGGCGGAGTCGATCAGTGAACGGCCTGGTGAAGGGCTCACCGGCATCGTTCAAACCGCGAGGCTCGCGATCCTTAGCCGTAAGCAGGCCCTTGCCCTCGGCATTTCAACCGCAGTGTTACCCGAGCCAATCCCAGGCATGGAGTGCATCCTCCTCCGCGATGACAAATACGCCGCCGCTTTCCGGTTTCAGGACGCCCCACGTCACGATAGTCATTCGTTCATCCAACACCTTGGCCCGCGTCACCAAATCAACCGGTTGATGCTCCTCTCCGGCGATCGTGAAGCGGAAGTCCGGTACCTCGCCCGTCAGGTTGGCATCGACGAAGTGTTCTTCAGTAAGAGTCCGGAAGAGAAGCTCACCATCGTTCGGGAAGAAACGAAACGCGCCAATGTCATGTTTCTTGGCGACGGCGTCAATGATGCTCCATCCATGCAAGCCGCAACCGTGGGCATCGCCTTCGGGCCAAATTGCGACATCACGGCCGAAGCCGCCGACGCGGTTGTGTTGGTCGCGTCCCTTGAAAAAGTAGATGAGCTCATTCACATCGGCCGGCGCATGCGGCGCATTGCAATGGAAAGCGCCGTTGGCGGCATGGCGCTCAGCATCATCGGAATGCTCCTTGCTGCCGCCGGCTACTTAACGCCCGTGGCCGGGGCGATCGCCCAGGAAGTGATCGATGCCGCCGCCGTACTGAACGCCCTGCGCATGACGCTGCCCAGCGAAGACCTTCACGATTTTTAAAGCGGGTCAACGCTGCTCCCACCCTGCGCCATTTCCAGTCCGACACTTGACGAAATCATATTATCCGGGTAATATTATTCTGTGAACGACATCAAAACCTTTACCGCCTTCCTTGGCGATGCGCAAATCGCCGCGGGGCCACTGGAGCAACTGCTTCCGCCCGTTAAGGCCAAGTTCGACAGACCGGATTGCCCTTTAATCCTGATCTTCGCTGACGCAACGGGCAAGCAAGTGGATTTCGAGCTACGCGGTTCACTCGAAGGAGTTCTGGCGGGCGCAATACCGCCAAAGCCTAAAACTGGTCCAGGCCGTCCAAAGCTTGGAGTAGTGGCGCGGGAAATTTCCTTGCTGCCACGGCACTGGGAATGGTTGGAACAGCACTCCAGCGGCGCTTCGGCAGCCATCCGTCGACTCATTGATGAAGCAAGGAAACAGGAACCGTCTCGCGACCGAATTCGCCGCGCCAAAGAGGCCACGGGCCGTGTGCTGACCGCGCTAGCCGGCGACCGGCCTGGATATGAAGAGGCGACGCGCGCCTTATCCGCAGGTAATGCGGATCGATTCAAGCAGGAAATGAAAGCATGGCCCAAGGACGTTCGGGCTTATGTCACGCTGCTTGCTAAGGACGCTTTTTTGGCGGCGGCGTAGCTTCCGGCTTGTCCCACTTGGCGGTAATCGAACCGCTCAACGTGGAAGTAGCATCGCGCACCACAATGCGCAGAAACTCGGCCTTCGGATTAAGCGCGATCTGCTTGTTGTAAATCAACCCGCCGCGGCGCATCTTGTCGTAAGTTTCTTTGAGCAAGTTGAGGTCAACCACATCCTGCGTCGAGGCAAAATCGGCGCCGGACTTATCGCGCTGCAGCCATAGGATATCGACGCGGCCTTTGTAACGGTCCTTACCATCTTTATCCTTTTCCATTTCTAAGTTCACACCGTTGGGGTCCACCACAAGCTGTACCAAAAGGTTACTGTCGTCCTTCTTCGTCACCTTGGCGACAATACCTAAAGCAGTAGCCTCCAGCGGACTATGTGCCGCATAGGCCAACTGCTTCTCCCTGGATCTTTCGTTATCCTCGGGCTTCGAGGCAACCCATCCTTTCCGATTGCGTACCGACATGCCCGGCCGGTTCACCTTGACTTTCAAATCGTGAAACTGGCCGTCGGCCTTATCGCCCGTCGGATAGAACGCCAACGTATAAGTGACCTCCGTCTCCTCCATTACCTGGCGAATAGCCGTATCGATGTCGTTGCGATTATAAAAAGCCCGTCCACCGGTACGCGACGCAAACTCTTGCATTGTGCCGATGTTCTCGTGGGCATTGGTGTCGATCGTCAACCCACGCGCATCCACCGGGTAGACCGCAACGTTGGCGTTGTTGAGCACCTTCATAGTCTTGTCTAATTCATCGGTGAAAGTACGCTGATCGCGGATTGGCCCGGGTCCCATCTTCGGTTGCGGTGGGCGAATGCTGGGCGCGCCGCGTTGACTGGCCGACGTAAATACTTGGGGGGACTTGATCTGGTCAAAACCAACGGTTAGCGGAAATCCGCCGGAGACCCAAATCAAATTTTTCCTGCCGGGCGAGCCGGCGAGGTAGTTCCCGACCGATTCCATCGCAGCCAGCGAATCGATGATTCTGCGCGACTGTCGCATGTCCTGCTCCATTCCGCTTGTCCCTCCGAAGATGTCATCCAACCCGAGGTCCACCGTTTCGGTATCGCCTCCAATTCCGCCGACCTCTTCGCGGCCGTGCCATTTCTTGACGGCTTTCAGCAAGCTTTCCCGGTCATCGGTGAAGCTGTGAAGCACCTTCAACTGCCGGCCCAGGATCATCAGCGCCACCCGATCATCAGGTTTGATCTGCTCCAGAAACTTGATGATGTGCTGGCGCGCCACCGATTGGTCGCCCCATTGCGTGTTGAGGGAATCGATCAAGATCACAGTCAAGTTAGGAGTGCTGCCGCCAGTATTGGTCAGGTTGGTGTAAAAACCCGGCTGCAATGTAGGCATGGGCTTGCCTGCTCTTTTCTGTTCCATGGAAAACGCGGCGATGTTTTGCGGCTTGCCCTTATCGAGCAGGGTAAAGTCTTCCCTCTTTAGGTCCAGCACTGGCTTTCCCTTCTTATCCAGGACGACGACGTTTACTTGAATAAGACGAGTAGTGGTTCGGAAAATTGTTTCCTGGGAAGTTACGGTTGCAACGGAGAGTATGAGGGCGGAAAGCAGAATTCGTATACGCACACCTGTAGTTTGAGCCCATTCAGGCTGGACTGCAACCAGATGGCGCCGTTAAAGCGTTGAGGTGGAGATGAGTTTATCATCCGCCGATTACGCGTGACTAACGAATGATCCCTTTCCGCACGGCATACAAAATCAATTCAGGAACCGAATGCAGATTCAACTTCTGCATCAAATTCGTGCGATGCGTCTCCACCGTATGGGCGCTGAGGTTTAACATTGCGGCCGATTCCTTATTCGACTTGCCCTCGGCCGCCAGCTGTAGCACTTCCCTTTCCCGGGGTGTCAACAGGTCGTAACTATCCTCAATCCCGCGCTGCTGCAAGTTGCGCACGTAATCCTCAAGCAGCATCTTGCTCACAACCGCGCTAAAGAACGACTTGCCGGTCACCACCGTTCGAACTGCCAAAATCAGTTCCGCCTCGGCAGAATCTTTCAACAGATAGCCGCGGGCGCCAGCCTTCAAGGCGCGCATCACGTAACTTTCGTCGGAGTGCATGCTCAGAATTACCACGGCGATCTTCGGGTGCGCCGTTACGATCTGGCGAGTTGCTTCGATGCCGTTCAAGTTTGGCATGGCCACATCCATCACAATCACGTCGGGCTCAAGCTGCGCCGCAAGTTTTCCCGCCGCGAGCCCATCGTCGGCTTCTCCCACAACTTCAAAATCAGGCTGTCGCTCCAGCAGAAGCTTGAGCCCCATGCGGATCACGGTGTGATCGTCGGCCAACAGTATCCGTATCTTGCTCATGTCTTTTTACCAAGTGGCAGTTCCACAGCAATCCGAGTTCCCTGCCCTGGGGCGGAATCCACTTTTAATGTTCCGTTCAAATGGCGCACCCGTTCCTCCATGCCAAGCAACCCGAAACCAACAGTCGTGGCGGTATCGAAGCCTTTGCCGTTATCTTCAATCTTGACGCAGAGACGGTCTGGCCCTTCCTCTACTTCTATTTTGACCACTGTGGCCTCAGAGTGTTTTGAGGCATTGTTTAGCGCCTCTTGCACCAATCGATAGACGCACGTTTTGTGTTCGTCCGGCAAGGTATCGGGGAGATCCTCGGCATCCACGGTTACGTTCATGCCCGTCCGGTCGCTCATTTCGCGCGCCTGCCAGTGAAGCGCCGGCGCCAATCCAAAATCATCCAACATGGAAGGGCGCAAAAGCAGCGACATGTTCCGCACGGCGTTGACGGAGCTTTCGCCCAGCTTCTTCGCTGATTGCAGCCGCTCGGCCAATGAGTGCTGTTCGGGCGGAACCTGCGCGGTGACGTTGCCCAACTCGACGAGCAGAGCGGAAAGCGTTTGACCCACCTCATCATGCAGTTCCCTTGAAATATTGCGGCGCTCCTGTTCCTGCGCATCGACCAGGCGCCTGGACAACGCCTCAAGATTTTCCTGAGCGGCTTGAATCTCCTGGTAACGCCGCCCGAGATTTTGTTCCAGACTCAAAATGCTGCGGCTGGTCCAGGTGCCTAAAAACAAGGCTAGGCAAAGCGTAGCCCCTAAGATCCAAAACATGCGCCGGGTAAAATTCTCGAACAGCCTTTCCGATTGCAATCGGCCTGCATCGAGTTGCTGGCCATTAAGCGCAGCCACCGTACTGGCTACCGTCAGCAAGCCTGCGCGTTGGGGTAACAAGCGGGTGGCCAAATATTCATACCCGTAGCGTCGGCGCTCAAGCGGAGTCCATTTAAAAATAGGCAACAGACCGCTCCAGTATTGGGACACGCTCAGCCGCAAAGCTTGCTCTGCCTCCGGCACAACGCCATGCAGGTACTGCAAGGCTAGATCAATCTCCGCCTTGGTCTTCACCAGGTTCTGCAGATGTTCGGTGGCGTTGTCAGGATCGGGATCAACCAAATAGTCGCGGGCGTAAACGGCGGATAGCACGATGGACCAGCGAATCCGTTCCAGTGCGATGTTGCGTTGCAAAAACCCGCCATAGATATTGACGTCATTTTCCTGAACTTGGCGAATGGCGGCAATCGCATAGATGCCGGCCATGGCCATCAGCAGAGCCATTCCACCGAAGCCGGCGGCCAGCAACCAGCGGGAGCCGGTGGGCCTGCCCGTCTTCGAATCCAATTTCTCCATTCCCTTCGCTAGTTTAGCGGACATTGAGGCCTGCTCCGAAATAACCTACCCGGTCCTGCCTAACGGCCAGGGCTCGGAATAGCGTTCTGAGCCGAGCGCGTAACTAGCGGTTGCACAAGACAGCAAGGTTATTTCTGACGAGACATTCGCCATATAAAGAGAATGAACCTTTACCGGCGTAAACACCATACCGGCGAGACTGTAGACGAATCTACAGCATCGCCGGTATAGGAATGATTGCCCCATTAGCCGTATTCTGATAACGCAATGACTCGCAAAAACTCAAAAGCACTGATCTTCTCGCTGGCGGCAGGGCTTACTGTCGCCGTAGCGGCTTCCGCAGTACAACATTCTTCCTCAGTCGCCACCATTTCAAGCGCTCCGGCGCCAACTGCCGGATATCGTGACGTGTTGAAGCGGGTGACCCCCGCCGTTGTTGACGTTCTTGTTACGAAGGTAACCAAGGCGTCGATGGAGGGACCATATTCTGAAATGGATCCATTCTTTCGCCGCTTCTTTGGACCCGAAGGCCAACAGCGGTTGCCGGATCGCCGGGCGCAAGGGGCGGGGTCGGGCGTGATCATTAATAAGGATGGCTACGTGCTGACCAACAATCACGTTGTGGACGGCGCAACCGACATCCGGGTCAGGATGCGTGACCGTCGCGAATTGAAGGCGACCGTGCTTGGCCGGGACGAGAAAACCGACATCGCCATTCTGCGCATTGAATCCGGCAATCTTCCCTTCTTGAAATTCGCCGATTCTTCGACCTTGGAAGTGGGCGATACGGTGTTCGCCGTTGGCAATCCATTTGGCATCGGCCAGACGGCGACGCAAGGAATTGTCAGCGCCATAGGGCGTTCTGGCTTGGGCATTGAAGATTATGAAGACTTCATCCAAACAGACGCCGCCGTTAATAAAGGCAACTCGGGCGGCGCTTTGGTCAACGCCAACGGAGACCTGGTGGGCATTAATACAGCCATCATGTCAGGCTCTGGCGGTAACAATGGTGTGGCATTCGCCATCCCCAGCAACATGGCGCTTGGCGTGATGGACCAACTACTAAAGAACGGCAAAGTGAAGCGCGCCCAACTTGGCGTTGTAGTGCAACCAGTGACGCCCGCGCTGGCCCGTAGCTTCGGCCTGAAAGATAACAAAGGCGCCTTAATCGGCGAAGTGACTCCGAACAGCCCGGCTGCTGAAGCCGGCATCAAGGCCGGCGACGTCATCACTTCGATGAACGGCAAGCCGGTGGACGATAACAATCAATTGCGTAACAGAATCGCCATGACTGAACCTGGATCAAAAGTTGAACTTGAGGTGATCCGTGACGGACAGGTGAAGTCGCTGACGGCGAAGCTGAGCGAACAGAGCGGCGGTAAAGGTTCCGCCGCTAATACGGACTTGGAGGACAGCAGCGAGGCTCCCTCAGGAATCGACGTACAAGAGTTGACTCCCGATGTGGCTCGGCGGCTGGACATTTCACCGCAAACTCAGGGCGTTGTGATTCGCAACGTTAGCCCGGAGAGTGCGGCTGCACAGGCGGGATTACGCCCAGGTGACGTAATTCTGAAAGTGAACAAGAAGAGCGTGGAATCAACCACAGCCTTCAAAAAGGAGGTGAAGAATGCCGGTAGCGATGCCGTCCTGCTGGTGAATCGCGCCGGAAGAACATTCTTTGTGACATTGCAATAGAAGTTGAAGTAGTAGTTCCCCGACCAACACAACAACTAACGGAGCCCCGCCTGTCCCAGGGCGGCTCCGTTTTTTTCGTACGCTCTCCTTTTGCCTTTGGCTGCTTGGGGCGACGGGCCTGTAATTTTTTCAAATGCAGTTCCTTGACCATGAGGCGATCCCAGTTCTGGTCGATGAAAAATCCGACTTTCGCGCACGTCGTCGCATTGTTCAATAATATGGCATAGGCAATGACCTGATCGAGCGAAGTATTCGACTGACCCCAAGGACTGCCAAATTTCTTCCCAGCCTCCAGAGAGTCCGGGTCTGTCTAAGACATCAACCAACGTCCGGTCTAGACTGGTTACTCGGACAGAAAGTCCAGCCCGTTAAGCATCCAAAACACCTCTTTCTCTGCGAGTCCGGGTCCCAAGGAATCGTGGGAACGGTACTCGCCGAAACGAATGATGTTGAAACTGCAATGGGCGTGATAAGTGTTCACTCAAAAAGAAGTAAGTCGTGTGTGGCGCATGAGCTCGGCCCGACGAACCGGAAAACGATTCGTCAAGGAAATCTTGAAAATTGATCGATACGATCCGGTTGAGGATCGATACGAACTCTCGGCGATTATCAGCTGGGTTCAACCCGCGCTGTTCACGGTGAAGGAGGCTGCCACCTACGTCGGAAGGAGCGAGCAAGCAGTGCAGCACCTCATATTTCAGCGGCAGTTGCCGGTGCTTAGGATCGGCCGCCGCGTTCATTGGATCGCAGAGATTTGGATGGTCGGATCGAGAAGAACAAATACTGATAAACGTGCGAGCCCAAAAACACTACAGTCGCTCCAAAACACTTAAGGCCTCCCGTTTCCAGAAGGCCTTAAGTACATTACGAATCAATATGGTGCGGAGAGGGGGACTTGAACCCCCACGATGTTACTCGCTAGCACCTCAAGCCATACAAGGCTGTTTCTTGGGGGATGGTAGGAGTGCAACTGATTGATTCTAATGAGTCGCGGTATCGCCCGATTTTGGGGCTTTTCGCAAAACCACTACAATTCCACTACAGTCCAACAGCGTTCAAGTGGCCATCAGGAGCAGGCTAAACTGGCGCGTTCGCTGCCTCGTCTTATGCTATCACTTGTGCGCCAAGATCACGTCGCCGATAATTCTTACTGACTTGGCGCTGAGGCCAGCCTTGTCAGCGTGACTCTTCCATCTTGCGATTGCCGCCTGCGCCATCGCAAGGATTTCCGGGGCTCTCTTGAGGCTATGTTTCTTGCCAAGCGCCACCAGCTGCGCCGGGCCCGGACTCTTCCCCTCCCCCAGAATCATCGTGCTTTGCTCTCCACCGGGGCCATAAGAAAACGTGAGGTCGTAAGCAGGCGCAAGCATCCATTCATGCTTGTCGGTCAACAGGAATGAAAAGTTCTTGGCATGGTCATCGCGGTTGTGAGCCAAGACGTTGAAACAAGCCAAGGAAAAAGCCCTTTCAACGGCGTGCACGTTTTTTGTTAATAGTAGAGTCACGCGCAAGAGAGTGTCATAGTCAAGGCTGGGCGTCCGATGGTCGGCATGGATCAGGCCGGATAGGCTGTGGACGTG